>NZ_FXTB01000004.1:300000-433569 GCF_900182605.1 Saccharicrinis carchari | reverse complement strand
ACATTTTCTCTTGCATAGCTGTAAATTTTAAAATTAGCTTACAAAGTAAATTGCTTATCGAATCTTAAACAAGATGTACTTCGTTGAAGGGTTACGGACAGAGTTCAGTTTACACTCCCCTTTAATTTCATTCAAAAAGAGTTTAATTTACACTCCCAACAACCGCCAACACACCCTTTTAAATTATTTACTCTCGTAGCGTTGGTTTTATTTCTTCGAAATACAATTTTAAAAATGCGTTTTTTATCTCATTACGCACTCTTATGAATTCGCTCCAAATAAATTCGTCGGTTCCTGATGCATTGGATGGGTCGTCAAAACCAATATGTAAACGCTGTTTTACTTTCCCCATAAATGCGGGGCATGAGTCGTTTGCTCCACCGCAAACAGTAATTACATAATCCCAATCTGTGGCCAAAAATTTATCAACTGAATCGGAAGTATGGTGGCTGATGTCGATACCAATTTCTGCCATTGCCTTAATGGCTTTGTCATTCAATTTGCCGGATGCTTCTGTACCTGCAGAACAAACTGTAATCGTTTTATCAAACGATTGTAAAAAGCCGTGTGCCATTTGGCTTCGGCAGCTATTGCCTGTGCATAAAATTAACACCTTCATATCTGTAAATTTTTATTGTTAACACTACATATCAATACAAAAATATTCCTCTACAAAGAATCTAATGAAATGAGATTTAAAGCACCAGATTGAACAAATAACCAAGAACAATGATGAACAAGGTGATGATACCAAAGAAAACACCTATTAACTTCCACTTCATTACTTTTTTCAATAAAGTGGCCTCTGGCAATGACAAACCCACAACGGCCATCATAAAAGCAATGGCTGTTCCAAGCGGCACCCCTTTGGCCACAAAAACCTGTATAACCGGAACGATACCTGCCGCATTAGCATACATAGGAACGGCAAGGATTACAGCCAGTGGAATGGCATACCATTTATCGGCCGACAGAAAATCTGCAAAGAAATTTTCCGGGACGTAACCATGCATGGCAGCCCCAACGGCGATACCGATAATTACATACAAAAGTACTTTTCTAACAATATCCCATCCATCTTTTATAATCGCCGGAAGACGATCTAAAAAAGGCATTTTTTCGCTATTCCATTCCTCATTTTCCTGTATGGCATTTTCCTGTATTTGGCGTACCCAATCGCTAAGGTATTTGTCGAGTTTAAGTTTTCCCAAAACAATACCGCCAATCATACCCATTAAAATCCCCGATCCCGCATAGATGATTGTGGCCTTTAATCCAAACAGCCCTAAAAACATGGCAACCGCCACTTCATTAACCAGGGGTGAGGTTATCAGGTAAGCAAAGGTAACACCCAATGGAATACCTCCTTTTACAAAGCCGATAAACAAAGGAATGGATGAGCATGAACAAAATGGGGTAACGGCACCAAAAAATGAGGCGAAGAAATATTCCAGCCCATACATTTTTTTTGTTGTAAGATAAATTCGCAAACGGTCAACAGGAAAATAAGCATTGATAATGCCCATCAAACTGCTGATGAGGAATAGAAGAATTAATATTTTTATGGTATCGTAAAAGAAAAAATTGATAGCAGCCCCAAGGTGTGATGCGGGTTTAAGGTTGATGAAATTATAAGTGAACGCATCAACCAAACCGGGTAAATAATGGTACAATGCAATTATAAGTGGTAAAACAATTGCAATTGAAACTACTAAACGTATTTTGCTTTTATCACGCTGATGTACTTCTTCAGGGCTTTCAAGGGCACATGTAGCATTATTGGCTTTGCTCTCCCTTTTTAACAAAGAATTCAACTTATTCATTCGTCTCTTTTTGGTGTTCGTTAAAATACGAACAGGTAATGTAAATTTTTTTGGCCGGATAATCTATGATTAGTTAAGGTTAAAAATAAATTGTAACAATGTAATACAGGCCAACCACAATAAATATGACTGCAACCACTCGTCTGAACCAAAATTCGAAATTCTTCAATTTTTTGTAAACAATGCCGAGTGAACCCACACTAAAGGCAATAAGCCATGCAAAAATTATTACAGGTACTCCTGTGGCAATGGCGAAAAACAGGGGTAAATACAAACCGCTTGCGCTGCTTATTGTCATGGGCATGAGCATTCCGAAATATAAAACGCCGCTGTAAGGGCAAAATGCCAAGGCAAAAGTTATACCCAATAAAAGAACACCCCAAAAGCCGTTGTTCGATTTATTTTCCATCTTTTCGCTTAGCCAGCCCATGCCCGGAATTATAAGCTTTAAAACGCCAAGCATAAACAAACCGATTATAATCAAAAGAGGCCCCAATAATTTTTCGCCCCACTCCTGAAAGAACCCTGCAAACTCGAATTGGCTGGCACCAAAAAAGAAAAGTAAACCAATGATGGTATATGAAATTGCTCTACCCAAGGTATAAACCAAACCGTTCACAAAAACCTTACGTTGGCTAACGATGTCTTTACTGATATAGCCAATTGCGGTGATGTTGGTGGCCATAGGGCAGGGGCTTATGGCGGTCATAAGCCCCAGTATTAATGCTGTAAAAATTGGAAACTGCGATGTCTCCAAAAAGTTTTGAAGTACCTCCATGCTTACCTCATTGAATCAATGGTCGATTTCAGTTTGCTCTTTAATTTATCGGGATTACTGCGGGCATTTAAAAACGCTACGTTGGTAAGATCTTCTTTTTTGTCTCCGTTGGTAATTAATAGTGCTGTTCCGTTAATTTTATATTGCGCTACCAATGTGTTGTTTTTTTCTTCTTCCCTGTTAATGGATTCAAAAGTAACTTTGTTGCCATAATATTCCGTAATGGCCTCTTTAGAAACCGTTTCAACAGCTTCACAAGTTGCGCAACGGCGTGTTGAATGGAAATAATAGGCTTTTACTTCACCTGATTTTGCATTTTCGGGGATTGTTACTTTTTTATCGGTTGAATTATCGGTTGTTGTTCCCTTGCAGCATTGGGCTGAAACGGAAATTAAGCCCATTAAAAGGAGAAAACCTAAGGTGTTAATTATACTTTTCATTGTTGGATTGATTATTTGCTTAGTAATTTTGTGAGTTCATCTACCGAGGGAACTTTTCCTTTTACCACCACTTGGCCATTAACAACCACGGCAGGGGTTGTCATCACGCCAAACTGCATAATTTCAACTATGTCCTCCACTTTCGTAATGGTGGCATCAACCCCGGCTTTTTTTACAGCTTCGCGGGTGACTTTTTCAAGTGATTTACATTTTGCACATCCTGTGCCCAGAACTTTTATTTCCATTTTTGCAAGTTTTAAATTTTCGAGATCCATATTGTTTCGCTTTTTTATTCACTATTTGTAAAACAACGTACATTATTTGTAGATTTTTTAGATCTTCAAAAACTGTTTAAAAAGTTGTTGTGCTTCTTGCCAGTTTTCGGTGTTGATACAATATTTAATTCTTGGCGATTCTATTTCTCCCTGAATTAATCCGGCGTCTTTTAATTCTTTCAGGTGTTGCGATAAGGTTGATTTTGCAATGGGTAATTCATCACTTAAGTTGCCGCTGTAACAACAACTTTGGTTCGATAGCAACTCCAATACATACATCCTTACCGGATGCCCCATGGCTTTGGCGTAGCGGGCTGCACGTTTTTGCTTGTCGGTAGTAACTGATTTGATATCCATACCTGTTCGTAAATTTACGAACAAAAATAGATATCTTTTTTAGCTTCAACAAGTCAATTTTATTTTTTTTGTGTATTAAATTAACAACACATGGGTGAATCGATGTTCCATTTTAATGCTGAAATAAAGTTTTGGGGTGATGTTGTTTATAGAATGATTAGTTTTGTTGAGGAGGTTTTTTTATAATCGTTTGTATGAATTGTTTGTTTCGGGCCAAACAAAATACAAGCTGCTATTTTAATATTATGCGGTACTGCAGGGCTTTTATTTAGGACTAACAAGCAGATTAAGATACTGGCCTATCTTACAATCGGTGATATACTTATTTTTTCTTGAAAAGATCTTTCATTCTGTTTAAAAGACCTTTACGTTTTTTACTTCTTTCTTCTTCGTCTTTATCTTCCTCATCCGTTGGTTTTAGTTTACGTGGATCCGGATCTTTCTTTCCCCATCTGAAAATATTGTCAAAAAAGGAACGGTCGGGGTTATCCTCGGAAAAATTGGCACAATCTACCATGGCCAAAAGATCTTCGTTCAGATTGGAGAATCGTGCATTCGTATACTTTCTGTAATTGGGATCCTGCTCCACTTTACGCATAAAAATACCATAAATAGGCAATGCCATATGCGCGCCTTGCCCCAACGCTGTGCTACGAAAATGTACCGCAGGGCTTTGCGCGCCTACCCATGCCCCGGCCACTAAGCTGGGGGTGTATCCGATAAACCATCCGTCGGCATTATTTTGAGTAGTGCCTGTTTTGCCTGCCATTTGGCTTCTGAGTCTATATGTCGAGCGCAAACTGCGGGCAGTACCGTTGTTAACCACCTCCTGAAGCATGTAGTTCATCAAATCTGTAGTTTGCCTGTCCATAACCGGAAAACCTTTAATCTGTGGTTCGTGTTGGTACAAAACTTTGCCAGTTCTGTCTTCGATGCGCAGCAGGCCAAAGGGTTCTATCTTGCTGCCATTATTAGCAAAACAGGCGTACACGCTCAGCATTTCCTGCAGGGATATTTCGCCGGTTCCCAAGCTGATGGAGGGTACGGGGGGTAAACTAGAGTGTATCCCCATATTTTTAGCGAGTTTAAGCACCTTGTCAACTCCTGTTTTAATCATAATTTCGGCCGTGATGGTGTTAACGGAATTGGCCAGACCACCCTTCATGGAGTAATACCCCAGGTGGTCTCCATTTGAATTGGTGGGCGACCAATCGTCGTATTGATGGTATATGCGTCTTTCGTTTGAGAAATAATCGCAGGGACTCATTCCGTCCATCAGTGCCGCTGCATACACTATAGGTTTAAATGTGGAGCCCACCTGGCGTCGCGAAGTAACATGATCGTACTGAAAATATTTATGGTTAACGCCGCCAACCCACGATAGTATTTGGCCGTTATGCGGATCCATTACCATAAAACCGGTATTTAAAATTTTTAAATAATGTTTGATGGAATCGATAGGGGAGAGCTTTACTTTTTTTTCGTTGGGATAGGCAAATACGATCATCTCCTTTAGCTTTTCCATCTCAGACCGAATTTCATCTTCTGATTTACCCGAAGCTTTAAGCTTTTTATAACGCGCTGATGCGTGAAGTGCATTATCAAAAACAGCCGGTTGATTTTTCCAGGGATCTCTGTTTTTCCAATGATTTTTAAATTGGGTTTGCAAAACTGCCATATGTTGTTGTACAGCTTCATTGGCATATTGCTGCAGGGTAGGGTCAATGGTGGTATATATTTTTAGGCCATCTTTGTACAAGTTGTATTCATCGCCGTACGTATCACTTAAAATTCCCTCCACTTTTTTGCGTATAAGTTCTCTAAAGTAAGGTGCAATACCGGTGTTGTGATCTATTCTACGGTAGTTCAATCCCAAATCGGCTTTTTTTAGTTCCTCGGCCTCATCCGCAGCAAGAAACCCGAACTCTGTCATCCGGTCCAGTACAAGATTTCTTCTTTTTAGCGAGTTCTGCGCGTTTACCCTTGGGTTGTAAGCCGTGTTGGCGGCCAGCATTCCTACAAGTACGGCAGCTTCTTTGGCTTGCAAGTGCGAGGAATGCTTGTTGAAATAACGTTGCGATGCGGCCTCGATGCCGTACACATCTTCGCCAAAAGGTACGGTATTTAAATATAAGGTTAGGATATCTTCTTTTGAATACACGTCTTCGAGCCGCGAAGCAATAAATATTTCTTTAGATTTATTGATGGGCATAGAGAAAGGCCCGTAGTTTTTGCGCGGATATAAATTTTTGGCCAGTTGCTGGCTTATGGTGCTTCCGCCTCCCTGCGATTTATTTTGTAGCAATATGGTTTTAAACAATACCCGGCCGAGGCTAAAAATATCAAAGCCTTCGTGTTCAAAAAACCGTTTGTCCTCGGTGGCTACCAGCGCATTTTTAACATGCTTGGAGATACGCTTGTTCTCAATGCTCATCCTGTTCTGGTAGTAATATTTGCCCATCAAAACTGAACCCTCGGCATATACCTCCGAGGCCACATCGTTATCTATTTGAGCCAGCTCAGTTTTGTTGGGTAGGCGGCCAAAAAAACCCAGGTACACCAACAGCAGAAAAACAAACACTGCTCCACCCATCACGGCTCCTGCCTTTAGAGATAAAATAAATACCTTCTTTTGCCATGAGTTATGCGTACGGGTTTTTGTCGAAGATTTTCTTCGGGATGCAGGCTTTAATTTGGATTTTCTTTTTTTTGCGGTCATTACGTAGCGTGTGTCGATTGATTAAGCGTAGACAAAGATAATGATTTGTGAAAAAAACATTAGGGTTATTTTGTTGGAGGGATCAAAAAGCCCTCTTCGCCTAATTCCAGGTAAAATTGTTTTAAAAAAAGTATCATGTAGCTGTGTCTTTGCAGCGCCATCTTTTTTCCTGTAGATGTTTCCATTCGGTCTTTGAGTAAGAGTAGTTTCTCGTAAAAATGATTGATGGTAGGGGAGTTGTTGTTTCTGTATTCGCAGGTGTTATGGTATTTTTGAGGGGCTACAGTTTTGTTGTATATCTGTCTGTTTCTGCTGCCTCCGTAATGAAAAGTGCGGGCAATACCAATGGCTCCCAATGCGTCCAGCCGATCGGCATCGCGTACCACTTTTTGTTCAGGTGTGAGTGGATATGTTCCATCGAATTCGGCACCAAAGGATACAGAACGGATAATGTTATTAAGAAGCTTTATGGTTCTATCGTCTAACCCAATTTGTTGTAAAAATAAATTCAGCTCGCACTCGGCTACGCTTTTGTTAAATAGTTTTTCATCCGTAAGGTCGTGGAGCAATGCGCCGGCTTCAACCAAAAAAGTATCCGCCTTCTCAATTTTGTTTATTTTCAGGGCATTGGTTCGTACTCTTTCAATATGTCCCATGTTGTGGCCTGCATCTACGGTGTCCATTTTATCCGACACATAGCGGTGGATGAACTTAAGCAGTAAACTATTGTTTGTTTTCATAGGTGTAAATATAGCTTTTAGTATCGCAATCAAAATAAATTATTGCTACATTCACCCACAAAAATAAAAAAGCCGGAATGGCCCGAGAAAATTATTCACAGTTCTAAAATATACATGAAGCAATATTATTAATAATGGCTTTTTAATCTGAATTTTGAAATTGTGATATGCTCGGAATATTTGGGGTTTGCAAAATTGTTTTAAGAATGAAAAAAATACTTGCATTTCTTTCGGCTCCCTATTTAATGGGAACCTTATTTTTAGTTTTGGCTGCGTCGATGGGCATTGCCACTTTTGTTGAAAATGATTTTGGAACAAATGCGGCTAAAGCATTGTATTATGATTCGTGGTGGTTTGAAGGTATATTCGTCCTGTTGGGCATCAATATGTTATTAAACCTTAGCAAGCCACAGTTATGGAAGAAAGGCAAAATATCTATTTTATTGTTTCACATGTCGTTTATTGTTATTTTACTGGGGGCTGCCCTTACGCGTTATGTGGGATACGAGGGGATGATGCATATACGCGAAGGGGAATCTACTAATAAGTTCCTCTCTTCGCGCACTTATATCTCGGGTTTTGTGGAGCGCAACGGCATTAAAGCGGAAGTTAGCGAATCGGTTTTGATGTCGGAGCGGAGTCAGAATTATTTTAAAAAGAATGTGAAGGTAGATGGGAAAAGAGTGAAACTGAAAAGTATTCGGTTTATAAAAAACACCAACTTAATACCCGCAGAAGATCCTAACGGAAAACCACTTGTTTCGCTGGTCGTGTCCGTCGGAGGTGGCCGTAACACACTTAACCTTTTCGAGGGCGAATATGTAAAGGTGGATAATTACTCCATTGGTTTTGCCACTGATGTAGACTGTGATTTTAATATCTACCCACAGGATGATCAGTTGTTTTTTACTGCTAAGCATAATGTGTTTACCACCAATATGGGTACTCAGGAAAAAACAACGCTTGACTTAAGCGAACCGCAGGTGTTTTACAGTAATGTGCTGTACGGTACAGGATCGTTTTTTATGGTGCAAACCAATTATATGCCACAGGCCTCCTTAAAGGCAGTAGCCGCAAAGCCCGAAGAGCAAGGTAGTGGAATGGAACTGGTAAGCGTGAGAGTAAAAGTGGGCGACTTAGAAAAAACCATGGACCTGCAAGGACATAGCAGCGCGGTAGGTCAATATAGCGAGCTTAAATTGGGCGATGTGAGCGTGAAACTCCGTTATGGTGCAAAGGAACTAACGGCGCCATTTCACATACACCTCAACGATTTTCAGTTGGAAAGATATCCCGGATCCGAGAGTCCTTCGTCGTTTGCCAGCGAGGTAACCTTAAAAGATGATGAAAACGGGGTGGTTAAGGATTTCAGGATATTTATGAACAATATTTTAAACTATAGAGGATATCGTTTTTATCAATCATCGTATGATATGGACGAACAAGGAACTGTACTATCTGTTAACAAGGATTTGTGGGGCACCCTAATTACTTATTTTGGTTATTTTTTAATGACGCTCACCATGATTCTTTCCCTATTAGCATCGAAAAGTAGGTTCCGTTATATGGGCAAGCGTATTTCAAGCATCGAGGCAAAGAAAAAAAGTTTAGCCATGTTACTTGTTTTGGTCTTTGCCGGAACTATGCAGGCACAAGATATTGATGCTTACATCAACGTGAGCGAACAGCAGGCTCAGCAGTTTGGATCTATTTGGGTGCAGGATGCCGGGGGACGTATAAAGCCTATGAATTCTATGAACGGCGAAGTAATGCGAAAGCTGGTAAAGCACAACCGGTTTAAGGGATACTCGGCCGACAGGGTGGTGCTGAGTATGTTAAATAATACCGAAGCATGGCGAAACGTTCCGTTGATTACCGTTAAAGAAGAATCCATGAAAAGCATTGTGGGCAACAGCGGTACAAAAGCTTCTTTTGGTGATTTTTTTGGACCTTCGGGTAATTACAAATTGCATAAACAAGTAGAGGAAGCCTACCGAACAAAACCGGCCTACCGAACCAAATTTCAGAACGAAGTTATTAAGGTGGATGAACAGGTTAATGTATTTTATTTGGTGCAATCGGGACAGTTATTAAATATTTTTCCTATACCCGGCGACACACAGGCTAAATGGCTCACCCCCGGAAAGACACACCCTGGATTGAGTGAGGGGGACAGTTTGTTTGTGCGAAATGTATTTTCGGTGTATATGCAAGCGCTCAGCAATGGCGATGAAGAGCAGGCCACAACGTACATGGATGCGATATCCAAATTCCAAAACAAATTTGCCGGCGAAATTCTGCCTTCTGAAACCGCAGGTAAATTGGAAATAATGTACAATGAAACCAATGTTTTTTTGATGATGGCTCCTGTGGTGTTTTTTGTAGGATTCATCTTACTCATATTTCAGTTTGTGTTTTTATTTTTACCCAAAAAATCACCTAAAACTATTATCCGCATAGGAGCAGGTATTCTTGGTTTAAGTTTTATAGTTTATACAGCCGGCCTGGCGCTGCGGTGGTACATATCGGGGCATGCGCCATGGAGTAATGGTTATGAGTCGATGTTGTATATTGGATGGTCCATGCTACTGGCGGGTTTAGTGTTCAGCCGTAAGTCGCCTATCGCACTTTCGGTGGCCGGGGTGTTTGCGGGTATCGTACTAATGGTGGCTCATCTTAGTTGGATGAATCCGGAGATAACCAATTTGGTTCCGGTATTAAAATCGTATTGGTTAACCATACATGTTGCTGTTATTGTAGCCAGTTACGGCTTTTTGGGTCTGGCGGCGCTCATGGGCTTTTTCAATCTTATCCTTATCGGTATTAAAAAACGACATAAGGAAGATAAGGTTGATTATTCGATTATCGAACTGAGCAGTATTATGGAAATGTCGCTAACAATTGGATTGTATATGATAACTATAGGCTCCTTTTTGGGCGGTGTTTGGGCCAACGAATCCTGGGGTCGATATTGGGGATGGGATCCCAAGGAAACATGGTCGTTAGTTACGGTGGTTATATATGCCTTTATTTTACACATGCGATTTATACCCGGATTAAAAAGTGTGTTGGCGTTTAATGTGGCTTCGGTAATAGGTTTTTCATCTGTTATTATGACTTATCTGGGCGTTAATTACTATTTAGCCGGCATGCACTCTTATGCCAAAGGCGATCCCGTGCCTATCCCCGATTTTGTATATTATACCGTAGTTACTATATTAGTTGTGGCAGGTTATGCCATTTATAATTCGGAACGTTTAAAAAAGATGGCAACAAAAAATGAGTAACAATCATTTCGGAAAAAGTACTGTACTTCGGTCGCTAGAGGCGGAGAACAAGCATCTGAAAAACATACTCAGCAAATTTGTCAAGGCTGATTGTAAGTCGGGATTTCATCCATATCCACAGCTTATAGCGGATATAGAGGCTTTGCTCCACCAGGGGGAAGATGTGGAAACAACACTACAAGCATGCATAAAACAAATTGGAGAGTGCTGCCATGTGGATCGTATTTCATTCTTCTCCTTCGATGAGCAACAACAGGCCTACATAGCGCAACAGCAATGGGTTAATGGAAAAGTACAGGAATATCATCCGGGTGAATTGACTATTACCGCTGACGAAAATCCGCTGATACACTCTAATAGCTGTGGTTGCTTTGTAAGTAATGATTTAAAGTCTGATCTGAGTCTTTCGCTTTCCGAAAAGTTTGAGATTTTTAATGTAGCCTCATTATTAATTGTTCCGGTTGAATTGGAGTCATTCAAAAATGGGATGATGGTACTTGAATCGTGCCTGTTTTCAAGGGAGTGGTATCCTTTTGAAATCGATACGATGCAACAAGTAGCGGGTTTTATGTCGTTTGGACTTAATAGAATAAGTTATAAAAACCGTGTAAAAAAACTAACAGACGCACTTGCTCAAAAAGAGGAGGAATATAATGAGCGTTTTGCCGAGCTAATGATTCAGAATAAGGATTTGGCACTTGGCGAGCTACTCCTCAAAGAAATGTTGGATGCCCTATCACCTATAGTGCTCATCACGGAAGAAGCGGAAATAAAGTATGTAAACAAACCGGCATGTGCAATATTGGGTAGTAAGAGCAGTGAATTGCTTAAAGAAAAAATTTCCAGCATTGTTCATCCCGATGCATTGTCGGAATTTGAAGAAGCACAGTCCAGAGTGCTTGGCGGGAATGAATATACAGGCAGGCTGGTGTTTTGTCTTAAAAATGGAGATGAGGTGGAGATGGAGATGACCGGTAAATTGCTTCGTTTCGACAAACAAAGGTATGGATGTTTTGCTCTAAATGTATGCGTCGATGTAAAGCAAAGTTCTCACATATCTGCCAACCAGCTTAAAGTGTTGAATGAAGAGCTTGTATTGGCCAAAGAAAATGCCGAAAGATCGGATAGACTAAAATCCGAGTTCCTCTCAAATATCAGCCATGAGTTACGCACCCCACTCAATGCCATTGTTGGCTTTTCCTCCTTACTCAAAGACAGTAAGCTGCCACCAGGCGAAGTAGATGATTACGTAGATGTAATACTGAAAAACTCGGATAGCCTAATGGAGTTGGTGAATAATATAATTGATGTAGCTAAAATTGAAAGTGGCTCAATTGCGGTTGTAAAACAAAAGGTAAATCTGACTGCACAGTGTAACGAGTTAAATGATATTTTTCTGAACAAGGTAGCGCTTGAGCACAAAGGAAGGGTGCGCCTTATTTGTTCTTTACCCGAGGGTGGGCCTTATCATCTTGATACCGACCCGGCTCGTTTGCGTCAGGTGCTGGTTAATTTAATTGGTAATGCTATCAAGTTTACACTTAAAGGTTTTGTGGAATTTGGTTTTAGTTTGGAAAAGGATGCTTATCGTTTTTTTGTGCGCGATACAGGAATTGGAATTTCAAAAGCCAAACAACAAGTTATATTTAAACCGTTTAGTAAAGGACAGGAAAGCGAGCATAACATGTATCAGGGAACCGGTATAGGCCTGGCCATATGCGAAAAACTAGTAAATGCCCTGGGAGGTGAAATAGGACTGGAGTCAGATGCCGGCAAAGGTGCAGAGTTTTTCTTTACGCATCCTATAAATGATGTGCCTATATCCAACAAAAAACAAATTTTCAAGCTATCTACTCCATTGCTGCCAAAAAAATATTACTGGCCCAATAAAATGATGCTGCTGGTGGATGAAAACAGCAGTACCCACTTGCAAATGCGTAAATATATTGAGGACACCGGAATTACCCTCATTTCGGCGCGTACCGTGGCCGGCGCCAGTAAGTTGTTGATGAATAGAAAAGATATCCACCTGGTATTAATGGATAGGCCATTTTCCGATTCGGATGGAGATAACCTGGTAGATATTATAAAACAGCTTAATAAAAATATGCCTGTGGTTTTACATACCGAAAACGCAGATAGCCTGAACCCACACGATATGGGGAAGAATTTTGATGCTTGTATTACCAAGCCGGCACCTAAAGATGACTTGCTAACCCTGCTGGATGGTTTTTTAGTAGAGGGCGAAAACTGATAGCCGGCACTAAAAGCCTATTAAAATCCCGGCCCCGCTATCTTTGGAGTGTTACACTCACCGATTTCATTTGACCACCCATGGGAGGGTTTAACTTCGACACTTTAACGCGCACCCAATCAACCAATTCAAACTCAAGACGTATGCTATTTAAAATCCTTTCGGCAAGATGCTCTAACAGGTGTGATTTTTTGTTAATCTCTTGTTTTGTAAGTTCATATACCCTTACATAATTTAATGCATCCTGTATGTTATCGCTTTCACTAGGTTTTTGTATATCTAATTGGATGGCAATGTTCACGGTAAAACGATTGCCTACCTTTTGTTCTTCTTTAAAACAGCCATGATAGGCGTAAAACTCCATTTCGTCTAACTCAATTATTCCTTTTTGCATAACTTATTCGATCGTATTACTTATGATAATATTATACTTGTTTGCCTGCCACTGAAAGAGGACAAAGTTATGGCTTTTTAACACAAATAATCGCCTTATTACGTTAAAAGCTTTATTTTTGCGCAATGTTGTTTTTTATCAATTCATCAGGTACTGCATACCGCGAATTTTGAATGCAATATATTAGCTAAATCATCGCTTTATTATAATTTTCCTATGAATACAAAACATGCTGAAAATAATCCGGAGATGGTAAAATCGAATTTTATCCATCAGGAAATTGACAAGGATCTGGCCAAGAATATCAATGATGGTGTGGTGCTTACGCGTTTTCCGCCCGAACCCAACGGATATTTACATATTGGACATGCCAAATCCATCTGTTTAAACTTTGGTTTGGCCCAAAAATATGGCGGAGCCTGTAACTTACGTTTCGATGATACCAATCCGCTTAAAGAAGATGTGGAGTATGTAGATAGTATAATGGAAGATGTGCGATGGCTCGGATTTGAATGGGAGGGAGAGGAGAAATATGCCTCGGACTATTTTCAACAGCTGTACGATTGGGCGGTAAAGCTCATCAAAAATGGTAAAGCCTATGTGGATGATCAATCGGCCGAAGATATAGCCAGGCAAAAGGGTACACCCACCCAAGCCGGCGCCGAAAGCCCATGCCGCAACCGACCGGTGCAGGAAAACCTGGATTTATTTGAGCGAATGAAAAACGGTGAGTTCGCCGCGGGCCGAAAAGTGTTGCGGGCTAAAATAGATATGGCCTCGCCCAACATGCATATGCGCGACCCCTTGATGTATCGCATTATACATAGTTCGCACCATCGAACAGGTGATGATTGGTGTATTTATCCCATGTACGACTTTGCGCATGGACAGGAAGATTTTATAGAGGGTATTACACACTCCGTATGTACCCTCGAGTTTGAGGTACATCGTCCTTTATACAATTGGTTTTTGGATCAGATTATTGAAGGTGATAAGGACTTGATGAGCAGACCAAGACCACGACAAATTGAGTTTGCTCGGTTAAACCTGAATTATACCGTTATGAGCAAACGTAAATTGCTGGAGCTGGTGGAAAAAGAAATTGTGGACGGCTGGGACGATCCGCGCATGCCTACGGTATCCGGATTGCGGCGCAGGGGGTATACCCCCGAATCTATACGAACCTTTGCCGATAAGGTAGGGGTGGCTCGTCGCGATGGGGTAATAGATGTGGCCTTGTTGGAGAGCTGTGTGCGCGATGACCTGAATAAACGAGTGGCACGCGTAAATGCAGTGATAGATCCTGTTAAATTAATTATTACCAACTACCCCGAGGGGCAAGAGGAGTGGGTAGAGATAGAGAACAATCCTGAGGATGAAGCGATGGGCATACGCAAGTTACCCTTTGCCCGCGAAGTGTATATTGAACGGGATGATTTTATGGAAGACCCACCCCGGAAATTTTTCCGTCTCGGCCCCGGACGTGAGGTACGTTTGAAAGGGGCTTATGCTGTTACTTGTACCGATTACAAAAAAAATGCGAACGGTGAAATAGAGGAGATTTATTGCACCTACGACCCCGAAACCAAAAGTGGTGCAACAACGGTTAGTCGGAAAATAAAAGGTATTTTACATTGGGTGGCAGTTAACCATGCACTAGATGCCGAAGTGCGTATGTACGACCGGTTGTATAACCACGAAGCGCCTGCATCACAAAAAGATGCGGATCATATAGATTTTATCAATCCGGATTCCTTGAAAGTAATCACGGCTAAAGTGGAGCCATCACTTCGTGATGCTTCAGTATTGGATAAATTTCAGTTTCAACGGGTGGGCTACTTTTGTGTAGATAGGGAATCGACGCCGCAAAAGCTTGTTTTTAACCGAACGGTAGCCTTAAGAGATAGTTGGGCAAAGAAGAATTAGAGATAACGTCAAATAAAAAAAGTAGTAAGCCCCAAATAATTCAGCAGTATTTGGGGCTTACTATTTTTAAAATAAGAGTATGTTGCTTAGCCGATTATTTCTACAGCTTTTTTTATCCTTGCCATTGTTTCTTTTCTTCCTAAAATCTGGGCTATAGTCATCAGGTCGGGACCAAAACCGCCTCCTACCAGCGAAAGGCGTAAGGCATTCATCACCATACCAAAACCCATTCCTTTTTCTTCAATTTTGGCCGATATACACGCTTTAATGTTTTCGGCTTTCCAAGCGGCTATGTTTTCAAATTCTATTGGAAGGGCAGCCATAAAGGAAGGCACTTCACCTTTCCAGCATTTTTTTATCATCTTGGCATCATACGTGTCGGGCGCAACAAAAAAGAACGACGCCTGGTCCCATATGTCCGAAACAAAGTTGATACGTTCCTTCACCAGAGATACCACTTGCATACGCAATTCAATGGAGGCATCCAACCCCTTTTGGCTCAGTGCACTGGCAAACTCATTTGCCAACTGTGCATCGTCCAAATTAACAATATATTGATGGTTGAACCATTTGGCTTTCTCGGGATCGAAGCGGGCACCCGATCTGTTGACGCGTTCCAACGAAAAAGATGCAATCAGTTGATCCATTGTAAATATTTCCTGTTCGGTTCCCGGATTCCATCCCAGCAATGCCAATAGGTTGACCACTGCGCCGGGCAGGTAACCCGACTCACGGTAACCTGAGGCCGTTTCGCCATCCGGAGATGTCCATTCTAAAGGAAACACCGGAAAACCGGCCTTGTCGCCATCGCGCTTGCTAAGCTTGCCTTTGCCGGTGGGTTTTAGTATCAGCGGGAGATGAGCAAACTCCGGGCATTCGTTTTCCCAGCCCAGCGCCTTGTAAAGCATAATGTGCAGGGGCAGCGATGGTAACCATTCCTCACCTCTGATAACGTGTGTTATCTTCATCAGGTAATCATCTACCACATTGGCCAGGTGGTAGGTGGGTAAGCCGTCCGATTTAAAGATGACCTTGTCGTCGAGGATAGTGGTGTTGAATTTTACTGCTCCCCGTATTATGTCCATGGCCGAAATATCTTCGTTGGCGGGCATTTTAAATCGTACTACGTAGGGAGTGCCGTTTTTAATCTTTTGTTCTACCTCTTGCGGTGTAAGCGTTAGGGAGTTTTTCAAACCCTGACGGGTGTGCATGTCGTACGAAAATTTAGTTTTGGTGGCTTCCGCGGCTTTTCTCTCTGCATCTAGTTCTTCCGCTGTGTCAAAGGCATAATAGGCCCATCCGCTTTTGATTAAACGGTCGGCATAATCCAGATAAATATCCTTTCGCTCCGATTGTTTGTATGGCCCATATGCACCCCCCTGTACAACCCCCTCATCAATAGCTAGGCCCAACCAGTTTAAGGCTTCATTTACATAGGTTTCAGCACCTTCTACAAAGCGGGTCTGGTCAGTGTCTTCAATGCGAAGGATGAAATCGCCACCGTGTTTTTTAGCGAATAAATAGTTGAAAAGAGCGGTTCGTACACCGCCAATATGTAACGGTCCGGTAGGACTTGGTGCAAAACGCACCCTTACTTTTTTTTGTGACATGTTTACTTTTTTTGCAAAGATAACAGAATAGATTATGGGACAATAGACTTTTGAGCAATAGACTTGTATCCAAAAAAAGACAAATAATAAAAAAGCTCCTTTTAGGAGCTTTTTTATTCTGTTTTATTTTATTTGTTCGAGGTACGTTTTCTGTACCATGTGTAGCAAGTCGATATCTATATGTGGGTTGTAAATTCGTATCATATCCTCAATTTCAAAATTGTTGTGGAAGTGTCCCAATGCGGAATCGAACATACCTCCCGACCAATTATTTTTTGCTTTTCGGGTGAGTTCTTCAAACTCGGCCCATTTTACAAAGCGTGGTATTGAAATATAACCATGATCTTTTTCTACCTCGTCAAAATACAATCCCGGTTCTACCTGGCGCAGTTTAAAAAACTTTTTTAAACGAATGATGCCGGTTGAATGAATTTTTTTTGATGGTTTTCTTTTAAACACAATACCCTCGTCCATAAAGGCCGTCTGTAGGGCTTTTATCTGGTCGTACTCATCTAAATGTCGTACTCTTATTACATGGTGTGTTTTGTTATAAATTGTAACGGTGCCGGCATCAGCATGAAAATACGATGGGAAATATTTTTTGATATTCAAGCGGGCACGAGTTACTTCTTCCAGCGTATAGAGGTGATCTATTACCAAATAAATATAAAGGGGTTTTGAATCCTGTGGTGTCTCGCCGTAATAGCCATAATATCCCGGAAAGGGTTCGGGGGCTTCTAGCACAAAAGTATTAGGCAATATTTTTTCGTCCATGGTAACCAATTGCTCCTCTTTGAGCAAGTTACCGTACCTTTCTATTATTGGGTTGTCAATCATAATACTTGTTTTTAAATGAGGATATTTAGTTTGTGATTAAGGTACAAAAAATCTTTAAAAAAACGACAAACTACTTTTATATCTGAATTTATTTTATCAAAACGATGAAACGTATTATGGAATTTACCGGGATAATATAAATTGAAAACTATTTCACTACCCCTTTGAGCAAGGGTACAAAAACAAATTGACCAAACTGCTCCTGACTGAATTCACTCTCCGAATCGCGGGTGATGCGGGTCATTACTTGAACATTGCCGCTGCCTACCGGTATCACCATTAAGCCACCAATGCATAGTTGGGTTAGCAAATCTTCCGGTATTTGCGGAGCTCCGGCAGTAACAATTATTTTATCGAAAGGAGCCTGTTGGGGCAGTCCTTTGTATCCGTCGCCTAAAAAAAAACGTGGTTTGTATCCCATACGGGGCAATAGATGGCTACTTTTTGCAAACAGTTCTTTTTGGCGTTCGATGGTAAACACCTTGGCCCCCATTTCGCACAATACGGCTGCCTGATATCCCGATCCGGTGCCCACTTCTAATACTTTGTCGCCTGTTTTAATTTGTAACAACTCTGTTTGAAAAGCTACCGTATAAGGCTGCGATATGGTTTGACCTGCTCCAATTGGAAAAGCCTTATCTTGATAAGCAAACTTGATAAAGCTACTTTCAAAAAACAGGTGGCGCGGAACTGCCCCGATTGCATTGAGTACAGCTTCGTCCTTAATCCCTTTTTTAGCGATGTCGTCTACTAATCTGTTTCTTAATCCTTTATGCCTGAATGTATCCATTGTGAGTTTTAATGATTGGTAAAATTAATGCTTCCCGATAAAATATTGCCTTTAAAGACGCTCTTTTTACCACAAAATATTTATCGCACCGTTCGCTGTCATTATTATTAATCCTATATTAGTGGGCAGTGAGTGGCTGAACCTTAAATAATAAGCAAATTGAAGAAAGATACTACATTTAAAAGAATTGACGATAAAAAGATAGTATGGTATCATCTCGGGGCTGATGTAGTGGCCCTTATATTGAGTCATATTATTTTTTTGGATAAATACCAATCGGCATATGATAAAAAATTGTCGTCTTTTCTTCCCGAACAACTTCAGTCTTTCAGCATTCCAATTGTCATATCTTCGCTTATCGTGTTGTGGATTATCGCTTTTTATGTGTCGGGACACTATAGCAATTCTGCCCGAAAGTCGGGACTTCAGATTATAGGTCCAACCTTTGCTACAAGTTTTGTGATGGCTATTTTGTTGTTTTTTATTTTAGATAGTTACACGCCCATACATCTTAAAAGCAATGCACTCCAACTGTCGCTACGATATTTATTGGTTGTATTTGGCTTAACTTTTTTCTTTAGAATGTTGATAATTGCCCGCTTGCACCATCTGATTGTAAAGGGTAGATACGGTTATAAAAAAGTGCTTGTCGGCAATAATGATCAGGCACTACAGCTAATTAAAAGGCATGGCAAAGTGCCAGCTCTGCAACAAGAGTATTTGGGTTATTTAGCGGACGATAATGATGAGCAGGGACATGATATGACGGCTTATCTGCCTTGCTTGGGAAGCATTACACAAATAGAATCATTGGTTAATAAAGAAAATGTAGATGAGGCCATTGTTTGTTTATCTCCCGCTAATCAAAAGGCTATTAGTAGGGTAATTAGTCATTTGCGGCAAGATGAAATTCTCATACGCCTTTTAACCGATATGAGTTCGATGATTGATGGCACCTTGAAAACCCAAAACCTGGAAACCCTGCCTTTTATTACTATCAGTACACAAAAACTGCCCGTATGGCAGCGTTTATTTAAGCGCAGCTTTGATTTAGTGGTGGCATGGTTGGGTACGATAATTTTGGCGCCCCTGTTTGTTGCATTGGCCATAGCAGTTAAAGCTTCATCCAAAGGACCCATTTTTTATAAACAGGAACGTATCGGACGGCATAAAAAACCGTTTATGATTTATAAGTTTCGTTCGATGGATGTAGATGCCGAGAAAAATGGCCCCGAGCTTTCCTCTGTCAACGATCCCCGAATTACCCCCTTGGGTAGGTTTATGCGCAAGTGGCGATTAGATGAGCTGCCACAGTTTATAAATATTATATTGGGAGATATGTCCTTAGTTGGACCACGACCGGAACGGAAACATTTTATTGATCGGATATTGCCAATAGCCCCTCACTATGCCTATTTGTTTACCGTTAGGCCCGGCATAACCTCATGGGGTATGGTTAAATATGGATATGCTGAAAATGTGGAGGAGATGATTGAGCGGCTGCAATATGATATTTTGTATCTCGAAAACAGAACCCTGGTAGTGGATTTTAAGATTCTGCTATTTACCTTAAAAATCTTGTTTAAAGGTGAAGGGAAGTAGTGTTGGCTGAAATTAATGGGGACGAAGGGCGCTTTGGTTCTTACGTCTAATTGAACAGTTTGAGCAAACATCAATTAAATTTATCCGGATACAGCGGGATAGGTTAGGTTTAGCTGTATTGTTCGAGGAACTTATTATAGCCGTTTGGCGGTAAAAAATATTTTTATCGGCAAGCATCCCGCCTGATGCGCCATATCGGTGCGGCTGTATGCTCGGTTGTCGGGAAACGGAATATAATTAACTTAATTGAGTATCTAAATGAAGAATTGATTTTATTATAAATGATAAGCTGGTAATGGAATAGGTCAGCTTGTTAATAGCGGTACATCTCAATTAGTCATAATGAAATCTGCATTTTGCAATCTACAATTTATCATTTTTTAACTCTGTAAATTAATCTGTGTTCATTGTCAATTCTCCACGGCAAGTATCCTTTGTACTTGTATTTTAAAGGCTCGGGTTTTCTAAACGCAGAAAATGGATTGCACGAACTGTATTTTTTAATTCATTTACCTTTTTGACTATCTTTTGATCCGCTTTTTGCCAATACAAATAATCTATAATACGACATGGAACCGCAGCACTGGTGCATATAGATTGTTGGCATCAGGTCAGAGATCGGGATCGTTAGTCAAATGCCTACGAGCGGGAGAGAAAGCTGTTTTTGCGTGCACTTATTTTTGGGCGGAAAGGTATTACAAACAGCGGAATGCTACTCCGCTGTAAATAATAAACGTTTCATATAACCGTCATACCCAAAGCGCTCAAAGAGCGCTTTTCAATCTCTTCCATGTTAACGGAGCAGAAGGGGACGGAGGGGGCTCTGTTTTATTTCTTTATCATTTTAAAAACTTTATACCCATTATTGGCACCTATCAGATGAACCAAATACATACCCGACGGATAATCGCCTACTTGCAGGCTGGCATCATTGGTAACTATCTTTTTATCCATTAAAACAACTCCTGTAATGCTGCTTATTTTTATTTGTTTCAAAGGATTATCACCCGAAAAAACGTGCAGGGTTTCTTTAACAGGGTTTGGTGCTATGTGGGCATTGTTAAAATAAGCAGGATCGCCCACGCTCACGTATGGGGCAAATCCATTTAGTTTTTTTTGCGAAAACAATGCAAATTCACCCGCCTGCAAGGTGTAAGACATATTAAGGTCGTTAACCAGGATACTGTCGCCATCAAAATGATTGTACCAGTAACCGGTGGAGCTAAACTTGGGGAGCAAGGTTTTCTGAACCACATCAAAATTACCTACCAGCCTAATGTCGGAACCGGCATGATTTAAGGCTATAAGTTTTGTGGCTGCTGCTACCTCCATACTGTAATCGGTGGTGGAAAATACAGGCTCTTCCTTTTTTAAATTTATTATGGTACTGTAGGTATCAAACAAGTGCATACGGTTCTCGTTCTCCGTGTAATCCCACTTGATAGGCTTGCGGCCCGTGCGACAATTATTCTCGTTCGATTCCATGCAATAGTTTATGCTGTAGTCGTAACCCAGCTCGCCAAACTGCCAAATCATGTTGGGGCCCGGTATGCTCATTAAAAATACCGCGGCGGCTTCGCTACGTTTTAAACCAGTTTTTACATCTTTTACATTATAAGTGCCGCTGCTATTGCCATACTCAATATTCTTGTACATGATGCGCTCCTCATCGTGGCTCTCCATGTAATTGATTATGTGTGCATTGTTCCAGTTTCTTTTTTTATAGGATGCCCAGGAAAAATCAGATTTTCCACTTGTGTTATAACCCATGGTAGCCTCGCTAAAGTTATGGTTATGATTGCCCCACAGTAAAATGCCATGATTAGCCAGCACTTTCTCTTCATCATTATCGCTCAGGTGCTCAAACGACACGATGGCATCGGCTTTCACTTTCCATATCTCATTGGCCATTCGGGTTAATATGTTTATTCGGCCCTGATCGTACGCACTGGCCCAATCACCTTCGGGATAAGGCTTATTGCTAAACCCTTTGGTAAAGTCGAAGCGGAAACCGTCGATCTTATATTCTTGTAGCCAGAACGAACAGATACTATCCACCAGTGCTTCTGTATGGGGGCTCTCGTGATTAAAATCGTAACCCCATTGCGCGGCTGGTTCCAGCATATTGTGCTCGCGGTTGTACCAGGGGTTGTTGGCCGCGGGCTTACCTCCGTCGAGATACATGCGTGCAAAGGGCGACTGGCCAAAGGAATGGTTTAGCACCATGTCCATGAGCACGGATATTCCGTTTTGGTGGCATACATCAATAAACTCTTTATAATCGTTGGCCGTTCCGTAGGCCTTGTCGGGCGCAAAATAAAACGAGGGGTTATATCCCCAACTATCGTTGCCTTCAAACTCGTTGAAAGGCATCAGTTCGATGGCGTTAACGCCCAATCGTTTAAAATAAGCCATAGAATCGGTTACCGTTTTAATATCGCCGTTGGCCGTAAAATCGCGTACGTGCAGCTCATAAATAACCAATTTAGAAATATCGGGATTAGTGAAATTTTCTACGTTCCAAGTATATGCAGCTTCGTTAATTTTAAATACCGATGCCGCGTGCATGGTTTGTCCGGTGGGATATTCTTTTAGATTGGGATATACAGTTGCGGGAATATAATGATCCTCGGCATCCAATGTTTTGTTGGTGTAGGGATCGGCTATCCTTATCTGTCCGTCTATAAAAAACTGGAAGGCATACTCTGTATCCGGATTCAAGTCATTTATTGTAAGCCAAAAATAATCACCATCTTTTTTCATCATATAATTATCGTTGGGCAACCAATTGTTAAACTCACCTATTACATGCACAAAGGTTTTATACGGTGCAAAAAGCACCATGGTCACTGAATTGTTGCCAATAACATTTACGCCTCGTTTTAATCCGGTGGGCATGGTTTCATTAGCTACAGCGCTTCGCACAAAAAAATCGACGGTCTGGCTCACCGTGGTAACTCCATCTGTAGCTTCGGCCTTAAAGGTATGTTTGCCCACGCTTCCGGCGGTAAAAGTGCCTTGCAGCGCATTTCCGCTTCCGACGCTTACCTCAACCTCGTCAACAAATACCTTTATGGAGCCAGCATTGGTGGCCGAAACATCAAAAGGCACAGGACTGCCTGTTTTAAAGACCCCGGACGCAAGGGGCGCAATTATGCTCACGGTAACATCTGTGGTGGTAACAACAACAAAAATATCTTTATTATCGGCAGTTTTGCCCTCCTTACTTCCGTCGGCATTCCGGAATACAAAGGCCAGTTTGTTGATTTTTTCGCCTGCCGGCACGCCATAGAATTCGCGTATGGAAGGACCGATTATCAAGCTGAACTTGTTATTGCCGAGCGAGGTCAATTTACATTCCGGAATATTTTCGTTCCATCCGGCTTTCACGTACTTCCAGTCGCCATCGCTCGTGCTCTCCGAAGTTATCACACCCGTGTGGGCATATACATCGCCTGTATGCCCAATAAGCCCCTTGCTCCCTTGAGAGGCATCAAAAGTTATGGTTAGGGCCTGATTGTCCACCGGCGTTTCAGGTGTTGTGGTAATTACCTGAGCACCGGCGTATAATCCCAGCCACATCAAAGTGACCATCAAACCCATTTTTTTATCTAAATTTCTCATCGTATTTAATATTAATGTCGTGTACAGTTCGTTCTTTGTTACTTGAGATTAACCACCAAAGCCCCTCCATCTCCCCGAAAATGGGGGAGAGAAGATAAAGCGCTCTTAGTGTTCCTTGTGCATTCATCGCGCCCCTTGTGGTTGTTTTTTTAACCGCTATGTACACAAAGAAAGCACAATGTACACCATGTTTTTTTAGTGACCTTTAGCATTCATCGTGCTCTTTGTGGTTACCTTTTTAAACGGATTACATTTCTTTTAAAACAAGTCCTGAAATGGACTTCAGCACTACCATTTCATCTTCGATCACTTTGCCCGTAAGCAAATCCTTGTACTGTTTGCCTTTTGGCAGATGATATTTTAACATTTCGTTGCCGGCATTAAAAACCACAAGTAATTGCGCCTCTTGTGAGGTACGGGTGTAGGCCAGTAATTTCCCTTGGGCTTTTACAAACTCCAGTGTACCACTGGACAGCACCGGATTGTTGTTTCGTAACCTGGTCATCTGTTTATAATACTGATGCAATTCAGTATTAAAGCCTACCGGCACATATTGTTTCTCTACCTTAAAGATACTATGAATATTTTCCGGTTCAAAGTTATATTCGGGCCACCAAAGTGGTTTGCGACAATCTGGATCGTCAGCCCCCCACATACCCATTTCGTCGCCATTCCAAATATGTGGAGCACCTACAGAGGTAAACTGATGCAACAAATATAACTTTACCCTCTGGTAAGTTTCCTCATCGGGTTTGCCGGTAATGTAATCGGGGTTGTCACTGGGCTTGGCCTGATATTTATATTTGCCTTTGTTGGCAAATGAAGTCAGCAAACGGGGGGTGTCGTGGGTGGCTGCGGTATTCATCATCCCACGGGCCGTGGCATCGCCAATCCTGTCCCACTGAAAATTCAGGCTGTCCACCAGCTGGGCGGCATCAATCTCAAAATCAGTAAGGGCAAAAAAGTAACGTGCCGGGCGGTAAACCTGATAGAACATCACGGCATCAAACACATCGCCGCTCACATAGGGCACCGGGTTCATGAGTTTGTCGGGCCATTCTTCCCACCATATCTCGCCCACCAAATACGCTTCGGGATTTATCGACTTGACAAAGTGATGGTACTCGCGCCAAAAGCCCATGGGTATATGGTCGGCCACATCCAAACGGTAACCGTCCAAACCTTTCGATACATCGCCATCGGGCGCCAGCCATCGTTTGGTGACGGCAAACACATGCTCCTTTACCTGTGGATGCAGATTGCCTTCGAAAGGGTGTCCAGGCTTGTGCTCTGCGGGGGCATCTATTTTTGTAAGTGCCGGCAGACTTTGGATATCCAGCCAGCCCTCATAGTTAAATTCGTTTTGGGGGGTCGCGGGGTCATCAAAGGAGTTGATGATGTACCAATCTTTGAATTCAGATTTCTCCTGATTCTTCACGATATCTTTCCAGACCCAAAACTCTACGCCGGTATGGTTCCAGGAGTAATCCAATATTACCTTGATATCTCGTTTGTGCGCCTCTTCTATTACCTGCAAAAACATCTTATCGGCCGAAGTCCATTGCCAGGTTGAAGGATCGTCGGGTGTTTCTGAGGCTATGATAGTCATGTCGCCCTGCGGGTCGGGTCCAAAATTAACATCGATATGATGATAGTTACGGGCATCGTATTTATGCAGCGATGGCGCATCGTTTAATGGATTAAAGTAAATGGCTGTGATACCCAGGTCTTGCAGATAATCGAGTTTATCCAATACACCTTGTAAATCGCCACCGTAGCGGCGTAGCTGCAGGTTGCTGTAAAAATTCTGCACATTACGCTGTGCCCATTCCTCTTGTTCGTACCAATCCTGTGTCCAGGGTGTTATGGTCCAGTTATCGGGTGTAGGAATAAAGTTAGAGGCCGCATACATGGTTTCGGGGGTAGGATCGTTGGATGGGTCGCCGTTGTTAAAACGCTCCACAAATATCTGGTACCAGATAGCAGACTGTGCCCAGGCGGGGGGGGTGTTTGAAGTGTTGTTTACTGCTTGGTTTTGCGCAGGCTGCTGGCAAGCGCTTAGGGCAAGCAATAGTAGGATAGAAGTAAAAATATGGCGCATCACAAAAGTGTTTATGTTTTTTTATGGTTGAGGGTGAGTTTGTATCTTCAAAAAAAAGGCCGCCATTTGGGTGACGGCCTTTTATTGTCTGTTCAAAAAAAACGTTAGTTTTTAGTAAGGGTTCCTGCTTTGCCCATCGTATCAAGCGTAATGGTATAGTTACCCGCATCGCTAATGTCAATGTTACTGCCACCTTGCTCAAGAGCTCCCAGGTCGCCGCCAAAGTCAACATCCCAAGCATCGTTGGCTCTAAATTTAAATTGGCCTACAGTAAGGTCGAGAGTAACGGTAAATACCTTTTTCGTATCGTCCCAAGTCATATTGGTATCCTCGCCCCATTTACCTGGAGTAGCATCTCCAATAACGCCCCATCTGTTGGCCGTATAAGTGTAGGCATTGGGATTGCTTAGGTCGAGCGTTATATCGTAATCGGCCTCAACATCCACTTTTATATTATCGCCACCTGCACTCAAATAGGTCTCTTCCGGTTTTTTACCGTAGTTATAATCCCAGCTATGGTTGGCCCTAAACTTAAACTCCTTGGCAGTAAAGTGAACTGTGCCACGCCAAGTTTGCGAAGCCGGATCGTAGGTCAAAGGTGTTTCGTCGCTCCACTCTAATGGTGTCGCATCGCCAATAACACCCCATTGGGTAGCCACTGCGGTATAAGTCATTGGTGTTGCCGACATATCTACATTTATTTTGTAATAGCCAGCAGGCACATTAAAGTTTCCGGCTCCTGGGTCGTTACTCAATACCCCGGGCGTTCCGCTATCCCCATAGTTAAATCCGTCAACCCAATCTGGATTGGCTGTAAATTTCCAATCGTTATTGGCACCAGCCATGTACACGTAGCCTTCCAGATTAGTTGGGTTTGCATCGGTATTCATGATAAATGGAGAATTTGCAGGACTCCAATTTTGCCATTCTGTACCTGGGTAACTGGCAGCTACATAACCTCCAGGCACATACCATGTGGTAATGTCCGATTCGGTTGTAAATTCTACTGTTTCACCGTAGGCTGTTCCGTCAGCATTAGTGGCAAATGTTCTCACGTAGTATTTTTTACCTGTAGATAAACCGGTAATGTCAACGCTCATGGTATCTACCGTGTTTAATGGATCAACCATTTTAGTGTCGTCCACCGTAGGGTTATCCGTAGTAGCCATAACAAAACCGCGCTCCAAGAGATCTGTACCACCGTTTACAACAACTTTACCGTAGGCTCTGGCGGATGTTTTGGTGATTGAACCCACGCTGTCGGTAGAAAGCACGGGTACGCCGTTGGCGGTAGTAAAGGTAATCTCGTTACTATAACCAATACCAATTTTATTGATGGCATAGGCACGCGCGTAATACATCGTTGCTGGCAACAGGTTTTTTAAATTAGCGGTAAACTCGCCAATTCCTTCACCATTATTTGTGGTGTCGTTTTCTACTGTAGGTCCGCTTGTCGTGTTCCAGCAAACACCTCTGGTTATAACCTCATCTTTACCATCGTTTGTTACGTTGGCCGCTACTTGGGCAAAAATATTGGTAATGCCGGTTGCATCGCTCACCGTTAGCAAGGGCACATTGGCCAGGGTAGTAAAGGTGGCATCTTTGCCATAGGTGGTATTGCCTGCATTATCAATTACATAGGCACGATAATGGTAGGTTGTTAAATACTCCAGGCCATCGATAGTTACCCAATACACGGCCTTTTCAATTTTATCTGCAGCTTTTTTTGAGTCAGCAGTTGTTGGGTTCTCCGAAAGCCCCCATACCACACCATACTCAGTGTAACCATCTCCCTCGGCTACTACAAAACCACTTACTATGGCTGATGTGGAGGTGATGCCATCCTTTTTCCAGGTCACCATCTCGGCATCCAATTTCGGGAGGTCGTCTTTTTCGCAGCCCACTATACCTAGTACAAGAGCCACAAGAAATACACCTGTTATTTTTGAAAATATATTCTTCATAATGTTTTTATTTAAGGGTATCCTGCACTTTAAAGTGCAGGATACCGTAATGTATCATCAATCCGTGTTAGTTTTTAATGAATTTATAGGTGCCTGCACTGTCGCTTATGATGTTAAAAATAACCGTGTAGTTACCGGCTTCGTCAATTGGAATATCATTACCAGCACCACCTTGCTGTAGGTCGCCTTCCATGGCACCTTCTTCACCTTCTACAAGACCCATGTTCCATCCCCAGCCGTCGTTTCTTCTGAATTTAACGAATCCTGGAGCCAAATCAATTGTAATTTGCCATGTTTTAGTGGCTGGGTCATAATCCATTTTTGAATCTGGCGCATCCCATCCGTTTGGCGTGGCACTACCCACGAGACCTATGAAATAAGGGTCTATAGCAAATGTACCGTTGATAATATCGGCGGAGAGGTCGTACCAGCCGGCTTCTGCAACAGCTATAGCCGGGCCGTCCTGTGTTAATGAACCTGCGCTACCACCGTACACATGGCCAGTTTCTGGGTTTGTAAGGGTGAAAGAATCACCTGCCCCAAACTTAACAAAACCATTGTAACTGCCATCGCTTGCTGGCGAAACAACTTTCTGGATACCAGTGGCTCCTGTGATCATCACATCTAAACGGAGTAGACCAAAAACGGTAGCATCAGCGGTTTTGGTGTCGGATATGTATTCAAAATTCTCCACACCGGCACCGGCATCTGTTTCCAGCACTCCTCTGATTCGGAATTCGGCGGATGAAGTAGCGTCCTCAGGTAAAATATCTAAGAGCATGGAGTTGAGTTGGTTTACTGTTATGGTAATCTCATCACAACTAATGCCATTATAAAGAAGCACTGCATCTTCAAAGCCAGTACCTGCGGCAGCTGCCTCTAAAAAGTAGTTGGCCGAAGCAGTGAACCCTGCATCAATAGGGCTACACTTGAATACCAGTTCGTTGGCACCGTTGTCTCTGGCTAATGCCAGGTCGGGCATGGCTGTTATTGAGGGGGCAATTACATTTTCACGCATTACCAGCTGCTCTCCATCTTTTTCGCAACTCGCAAATAAGCCCAGCGCCCCAACAAATGCAATTAATATTTTTAAATAATTTTTCATTTTTAATAGTTTTAAATGATTAGTAACCATCATTTTGCGTAATATTAGGATTGGCCGATATTTCATCGCCAGGTATCGGGAATATGTTTCTATAGTTTTCTGTGGCAGCACCGTTAAAAGTTCCACCTTTCCAGCTCCACAGATACGAGCCTCCGGTAAACTTACCAAAGCGAACTAAATCGGTACGTCGTTGCCCCTCGTAATAGAACTCGCGGGCACGTTCGTCACTTAAAAAATCGTTGTTCAACTGTGCTTCAGTTATATTGCCGCTATTGTCGCCGTAAGCTCTGTGTCTTACTATATTAACATCTTTTACGGCCTCTCCGGCTTCTCCTAAGTTGTACAGCGCTTCGGCACGCATCAAATACGCATCGGCCAAACGGAACACCGGAAGGTCAGTACTCGCAAATGTGGTATTGTAATTTTCGGCCTGTGAGCCATCATGGTTCCTTGCCGTAAACTTGTATACGCCAACACCAAAGTCACCGTTAGAGTTAACCATGGGAATATCTATCATCCTTTTTTGGCGTAGTAAAACCCTCTTGTCAGGAGCTTGGGCAAAAATGGTATCATCGGCAGGTACGTTCACATTGCCATAGGTAGCCAGTGTGTCTACTAATATATTCATCAGTTGCTTACGGGCTCTGTTGCCGTTCCAGTTGGTATTGGATGTTAAACCATGGTATTTTTCGGCAGGGATATAGACTGCATCACTCGACGACTGGATAAGGAATGTTGTGCCTCCATTACCCTGTGTATTCGTACCGTCTTCGGCAAAAGCAAAAATCATTTCTTTGTTTCCGTTCTGACGGCCGTTGTCGGCACTAAAGTTACGTCTGTAATCCGCAGCCAGCTCATAAGCGCCGCTTTCTATTACTTTATCGGCATAAATCTTAACACTGTCCCATTTGGCTTCGCCGATATATACTTCGGCGTTCAGATATGTACGCGCCAAAAGCATCCAGCACGTTCCTTTATCGGCTTGCGGATAAGAATATCCTGGCTCGCCAAGGTCGCTCTCAATATCTTTAAGCTCATCTACAATAAACCTAAACAATTGCGCTCGTTGTATTTGCTGGGGAAAATATTTACCCACTCCGTCTGCTTCGGTGGTAAAGGGAGGATTTCCAAACAAATCCATTAACCAGTAGTACGATAATGCCCTCAAAAAACGGGCCTCAGCACGGTATCTGATAAAGTCAGGGTCACTTGTTCCTGCGGTATTGTTTAAAAAATCGTTACAGTAGGTCACACTCAAGCTCAAACGCTGATATGCAGCAGTTAAAAATGGGTTCTGCGCACTCCATGTCTGGGTGTTCAAATCGGCAATACCCACATCGCCCCACGCATTCATCACTTCGTCGGTGGTTATCTCCTGTAAGTTCCATAAGGCTCTCATCAAAACAAAGAAACCATCGTCGGAGGAAGTAATGTCGGCCTGACCGTCGCCTTGTCCTGAGATAATAAAACTGCTATAAAGCTTACCTAATGCCCGTTCCATATTGGCAGGGTCGTCGCCCAGGTTACCGGCCAACACCTTGTTGGGGTCGATGGGCTTCACATCTAAATCGTTCACGCACGATGTAAACATCAGTGTGGAGATTACGATTCCGAATAATATATTTAATTTGATTTTCATCGTCATCTGTTGTTAAATGATTAAAATGTTAAATTAACACCTAAAGTAAAGGTTCGGGGTCTTGGGTAGAAATTGTTATCGACCCCCCCATCTACCTCCGGATCGAGCCCTGAGTATTCGGTTACGGTAAATACGTTTTGTACGGTAAAGCTTACCCTTGCACTAACATCTTGCCCACCTACCTTATCAAAAAGATAGCCTGCGCTAATGTTATCCATCTTCAGGAAAGATGCATTCTCAACAAAGTGATCCGATGTAAACTGACGTTTCACAAAGTTAGTGCCACTTAGGTGGGTAGGCATGTTTTTCCAGTATCCAATTTGTTGCATCTGGTCGTACGATGATCCCGAAGCTACCTGATTTAATACATAATTGTCGATATTGGCACGTAATGAGGTGGACATATCGAATTGCTTGTAATTAAAACGGGCCGAGAAACCTAATATATAATCCGGGTTTGGATTGTGATATACATATTTATTGGCATTGTCGCCACCTATTTTACCACCTTTTCCGGCAATGTCCTCGTACAGTCCCTCTATTGGATTTCCGTTAATATCATAAATTTGTTTGTTAACAAAGAAAGAATTGGCGGGTTCTCCCACTCTGGTTACTTGTGTAACACCTGTCATACCGCTTCCTATAAGAACACCGATATAATCTGGGTCGTCATTTAACAACAACCTGGTGATTTCATTTTTGTTGTGGGTAAAGTTCAATCCAATATTCAACGACATGTCTTTTTTGGAGATGGGCACAAAATCCAGTGAAACTTCGACACCTTTATTTTCAAGGCTACCTACGTTGGTAAGTAAGGTGTTGGAGAAGTTGCTGCCACTGGGGATAACCACTCGGTTCAACAGATCTTTGGTTTCGCGCATGTAATAATCAACGGAACCGTTTACTCTTCCATTTAAAAACCCAAAGTCAATACCGATGTTCTGTGTTGTGGTTTCCTCCCATTTAATATCCGGGTCGTAAGCTTCAGGACGCAAGGTGGGGATGTAATTGCCATTAATAATATAATAGTATCCCTCGTTTGCCTTTGTATATTGAGCTTGATACGGATAGTTGCTGTCGGTTACATCCTGCTGGCCTGTGATACCCCAACCTAGTCTCAACTTAAGATTGGACAATACATCAACATCCCGTAAAAAGGCCTCTTCATGTATCTTCCATCCAAAAGCAGCCGACGGAAAGAAACCCCATCTGTTGTCCTCAGAAAAACGGGATGAGCCGTCGTAACGGAAAGTACCTGTTAGCAGATACCTGTTTTTAAGTGCATAGTTTAATCGGCCAAAAAACGAAACCAAATAATTTTCGGTCTTAAATTCCGTATCATTATCAACTTCTAAAGGATGATCGGGTAAACTTTCTATTGACCTTGTATAATTGCTGCCTTCGCGCTCAAAGTGTTGCCACGAGTAACCTGCCGTAGCATCCATCCTATGATTATCGTTAAATTCCTTGTTATAATTCAGATAAAAATCGAGCAGGTTATTTTTATTGGTGTCGCCGTAGTCGCTCAACTTACCATAGTCCCCGGGGACCAGGGTGGAGGGCGAAGTTATCGGTCGGTTGTTAATCCCGTCGCTTTCGGTATAATCAGTAGCCACATTTAAGGTAGCCATTAACTCCGGTAGCATGGGTAAAGAATAATCCAATTTTAAGCTACCTACAAATCTAATTACATCGGATGTGTTATCAACTGCCAAGGCTTGCTCAACAGGGTTTGGTGTACCCAGATTGGCACCATAGTTTTGCCATTGGTAATACCCACCAAAATCATCGGCACCTGGATCGTAAACAGGCTGAGTTGGATCCATTGATATGGCCGACCCGATTGCACCGTCGTCACCAAAGTTATGTTTGGTGCTCATTAGTTTGGCATTAACATTTACTTTTAAACTTTCGTTCAGTAGGGTTGGATTCAGGTTAACCGATCCGGTAAACCTTTGCATATCCGTGTTTTCCAATATACCTTCCTGATCGGTGTATCCCAATGAAACACGGTAAGGTAACATTTTATACGCGCCCGAAAGAGCTACGTTATGGTCGTGTGAGATAGCGTTGCGGAAAATTTCTTTTTGCCAGTCGGTATTGGCGGTTCCTAAGGTGTTATAGTTTACCGCACCAAACAGTCCTTCATGATCCAGCGCTATTTTGCGCATTTGATCACCCGAATAAACATCAATATAATCTGTAGGCGACGATATAGAAACATTACCACTGTAGGATATTTTTAGGTCGCTACCTTTTGCACCTTTTTTTGTGGTGATGAGGATAACTCCGTTAGAAGCCCTTGATCCATAGATAGCGGTTGCGGAGGCATCTTTGAGTACGGTAAAAGTCTCAATGTCGTTGGGGTTGATAAATGAAAGGGCATTGGCACTACCGCTCACGTTATTGGCCACACTCTCGATAGGCATACCGTCAACAATAATAAGAGGATCGTTGGAAGCATTCAATGATGATCCACCACGAACACGGATAGTTGAACCACTTCCGGGAGCACCGCCTGATGAAGTTATTACAACACCTGATGATTTACCCACTAAAAGATCCTGTGCCGAGGTAATATTACCTTTGTTAAAGTCCTTTGAGGATACGCTGACCACCGATCCGGTTTTATCTTCCTTCTTTTGAACTCCATAACCAATAACAACTACCTCTTCCATACCTATAATGTCAGGTTGTAATTGAATATTAATGGTTTGCTGGTCTCCAACAATAACCTCTTGTGTTGTAAAACCAATAAATGAATAGATAAGTACATCACCTTTGTTGGCGGTTAAAGTGTACCTGCCATCCGGTGTAGTTATAGTTCCGGATGTGGTTCCTTTTATGGCAACGGTAACGCCCGGTAGCGGGTCGCCAAAATCGGCATCGATCACCGTACCGGAAACAGTCATTTGCTGAGCCATGGCAACCGTTGTTATCATAAACAAACCTGCCAGTGCCAGCACGACTTTGCTGAAACGAAATGATTTAATCATAAAACTAAAGATTTAACATTAAAAAAACATGATTATTTTATTAAGATTTTAAAACAATGGAAGTAACTGCGTTCAGTTACTTAATAACTTAATCAACAAGAGTAAGCTCCTGTTTTTAAACATTTTATTTACTTTTTGGACAATACAAACATAGTACAAATATCTGTCGATATTAAACATTTATTAACATCGCGAGTTGCTTTTGTTACATTTTTTAACGCAAACGTTTGCGAAACCGTTTGCGAAACCGTTTGCGAAAAATAAGCATGTTGCACAACATGTTTTTGTTTGGCCGCTAAGCACATGAATTACCTGAATTTTTACTATTGCAGTTTTAAAAATTGGTGTAATTAGTGAAATTAGCAGTCGAAATGTTAAAGAGCTGTTAAGCAATACGGGCTTTATTCTCGCCGGATAGTGGGGATTGTTGAAGGCCTTATCAATATATGTTGAATAATGATTTGCTAATACGGCATTATTATGAACAATTATTGTATTTTTAACCAGACAACAGTAAATAATTTCAACACACAAATGGCAACACCTCCTATAACTATAAAAGATATTGCAAAAACATTAGGTATTTCTGCGTCTACCGTTTCCAGGGCATTAAAAGATCATCCCGATATTAGTCCCCGTACCAAACAGTTGGTGCAGAATTTTGCCAAAAAGGTACATTATCGACCCAATGCTTTAGCCTTAAACTTACGACGCAGTAAAACCAATACGATTGGTATCATATTGCCCGAATTGGTTCATCATTTTTTTTCTTCGGTGTTGGCCGGTATAGATAAGGTGGCCTACGCTGCCGGCTATAATGTAATGATTTGCCAATCGAACGAAGAATACGAACGCGAAGTAATCAATGCTCAAGCATTGATTGACAATCGGGTGGATGGGATATTAATATCATTGAGCAAAACAACCTACGATTTGGATCATATACAAAGTATCATAGACCAAGGGATTCCCGTTGTTTTTTTCGACCGGGCACCGGAAAGCATTGAAACCGATAAGGTGCTTATTGATGATTTTACCGGGGCAAAAATTGCCACACACCATTTAATGGCCATAGGATGTAAAAAAATTCTTCATCTGGCAGGGCCGCAAAATCTTTTGATAGGTCAAAAACGTTTGGAGGGATACAGGGATGCCTTGAAGGAAAATGGCATAGCCTTCGATCCTAATCTGGTAATAAAATGCGACACACAAGATGAAGTATATGCCAATGCCGGAAAAATACTACAAATTGCGAATCAAATAGACGGCATATTTACCGTTAACGACTCTACTGCCATTGCCGCTATGCAAATATTAATGAAAAACGGTTATGAAGTGCCCGATCAAATCTCCGTTATCGGTTTTGGTGACGGCCCCAATGCTACCATCGTGTACCCGGCTCTATCTACTGTTGAACAAAAAGGAAGTGAAATGGGCAAAGAAGCTGTTCAGCTCCTTATGAAACAAATGGAAGACGAAGGTGAAGTTCATATTCCACAAACAAAAGTCCTTACCCCGGTTTTAAGAATTAGGGAATCAACTACTAAGATGAGGGATTAGAGCCCCCTCCAAACTCCCCCGAATGGGGGAGGGATTGGAAAACCACTCTTTGAGCACTTTGGGCATGACGGGTAAAAGATGGCTTTGATTTACAGCGAAATGAGGTAAGTTATAGCCAGGTATATCTCGCAACGGGGTGGTTTTATGCTTTGCCGCCAAAAAATAAGCACTTAAAGGAGCTGTATTAATCCCCATCCCTGCAACTGCGTCGCAGTACTTCCCCTTCCAAAAAACTGGAAGGGGAAGAGTCGCCGTTGGTTGTAATAATGCTTTAAACTGTGAGCCTTGCCTTTTCCTGCAACCGTTTGCAAAACACCTTACAAAAAAACTTACAATTATTTTTAATTATTTTCACCTTCCATTTACGTTTAATGCAAACGGTTGCAATATACCAAAAGCCAATATTAGGCTGTCTTTTTTATGTTATTTCATGTTTTAAGTGTTTAGGTTATTGGTGTTTATATTGTATATTTGTAACAGATTTTAAATCATTGGACACGATTTACTACTTATCCATACATCATCCTTTAATAGGATATGTTTGATTAAAAGTTAATATAGAATAACTTAACCCGTTCCGGTTCCGGAACTTGTTACGCATTTTTTTACCTTGGGCAAAAAAAACGGTGGGTACAATATTAATGTACTAACCACTATTACAAGCGGCCACGCATATAGGCTGCACAGTAACCATGTAATTAACTTTTGCTTTATGAAGAAAATGCCCCGATTATCCTTTTGGCAAATATGGAACTTAAGTTTCGGTTTCCTGGGAGTACAATTTGGCTTTGCATTGCAAAACGCCAATGCCAGCAGAATTTTAACCAGTCTGGGTGCCGATCCCCACAACTTATCCTTTTTTTGGTTAGTAGCACCTATAATGGGACTGTTAGTACAACCTATAGTTGGAGCTGCCAGTGATAAAACCTGGACCCGCATTGGTCGTCGCTCACCCTACATATTGGGTGGCGCTATAGTTTCGATGATAGCCATGTTTTTTATGCCCAACGCCCCACTGGTATTTAAGGCCGGAGGGGTTGCTGCGCTGGCTTTTGGTGTAGTGATGTTGGCGCTCATGGATGGATCTTTTAATGTTACCTTTCAACCTTTTAGAGCCCTGGTGGCTGACATGACGCCGGATGAGCAACGCAATGTGGGCTATTCGGTACAGAGTTTTTTAATCAACTTTGGTGCTGTAATAGGTTCTGCATTACCCTTTGTTTTAACCGCTGGCGGTATATCCAATGTTGCCGATGCCGGAAAAGTGGCTCCCTCGGTCATTTGGTCCTTTTACATTGGTGGCGCATTATTGCTGCTTAGTGTGTTGGTTACGGTATTTAAAACAAAAGAATATCCACCCGCCGAATACGAAGCCTACAAAAACATCACAACAGAAGACAAGGAGAAAAAGGAGAATTTTTGGCAGTTGTTAAAAACTACGCCCAAGGTGATGCGCCAACTCTCGCTTGTTCAGCTCTTTTCGTGGTTTCCGCTTTTCTTGCTATGGGTGTATTCCACCACCGCCATATCGCAACATTACTTTGGCGTTCCCATAGATTATAATGCCAGCCAAAATACGGACCAGGCACTACGCGAGGCTTTTGACGAAGCCGGAAACTGGGTGGGTATATGCTTTGCGGCCTACAGTTTAGTTGCCGCCCTATATTCTATTGTACTACCCAAATTAATTTCATGGACCAGCCGCAAGTTAGTTTATGGCGGGTCTCTTTTGCTTGGAGGACTAAGCTTTATAAGCATCTTCTTTTTTAGCAACCAGTATTATTTGCTGATACCCATGATAGGTATCGGAATGGCTTGGGCGGCCATACTATCCATGCCGTATGCTATTTTATCGGGCGTTCTACCTCCCAAGAGAATGGGGATTTACATGGGCCTTTTTAACCTTACGGTGGTAGTGCCACAAATTTTGAGTGGCGTTATCGGCGGCCCCATATTGCGCACTTTTTTTGGTAACCAGGGGGTTTATATCCTGGTACTGGCAGGTGTCATCATGGTTTTGGGGGCACTTTCTGTTTCGTTTGTAAAGTCGGCAGAGGAATAAGTTAAAAAATGAATATAACCCAAATAGTAAAACGCCCCGAATAAAAGGTAAAATTCATGAACGCTGACTTTTTGGGGAGACGCATAATTATTAAATTTAAAAACATCAACATGACAAAAATAAAAGCCTGCATTTTCGATTTGGATGGGGTTATCGTGGATACCGCCAAATTTCATTACATAGCCTGGAAAGAGTTGGCCGACGAAATGGGCTTCGAGTTTACCGTGGAAGACAATGAACGCCTGAAGGGTGTAAGTCGGATGACCTCGTTGGATATACTGCTTTCGATAGGTAAAGTGAATAAGAGTGAGGATGAAAAGCTTGCCCTGGCTACCCGTAAAAACGAAAATTATTTGACCTACATCCTAAAAATGGGTCCTGAAGAAATACTCCCCGGCACAAAAGCATTTTTGGATACTTTAAAAGAAGAGGGCGTAAGGATAGCTCTGGGATCGGCCAGTAAAAATGCGATGACCATTTTGGAACGACTAAAGTTGACTAATTATTTTGAAGCTATTATCGACGGAACGAAAGTGAGCAAAGCGAAACCGGATCCTGAAGTGTTTTTAAAAGCAGCTGAAGCTCTGGGTGTTCAGCCGGATAATTGCGTGGTGTTCGAAGATGCCGAAGCAGGTGTAGAAGCAGCCCTTTCCGGAGGAATGAAATGCGTGGGCATAGGTAAAGCCGATGTATTGGGCAAAGCACATTTAATAATAGACGGATTGCACCAAATGAACATGCAAAAACTATACGCGTTAAACGAAAAATAAGCGTTTGCTTCTGGCAAACCAACAAAAATATGTAATTATGAAGAAGCAATTTTTATTTATTTTAATTGTTTTAATATCCTTCAGTGTTAAGGCGGAGGAAATTAAATCGCCAAACGGGAAATTCCTGTTAAATTTTGACGTAAAAGAAGGGGTACCCGTTTACCAACTCCAGCTCAACGGCAAAGTAGTTATTAAAGAAAGCAAGCTGGGTTTGGAGCTTAAAGATACGGAGTCTTTACTGGATGGATTTGAGCTGAGCAATACAGGTAAATCTACCTTTGACGAAACCTGGCAGCCAGTATGGGGCGAGGTAAAGGAAATTAGGAATCATTATAATGAAATGGTGGTTACCTTGAAGCAAAATGCTACCGAACGTACTATGCTTATCCGTTTTCGTTTGTTCAATGATGGACTGGGATTCCGTTATGAGTTCCCGGAGCAGGACAATCTGATTTATTTTGTGATAAAGGAAGAGAAAACACAATTTGCCATGACCGGCGATCATAAAGCTTTTTGGATACCCGGCGATTTTGACACCCAGGAATACTCTTACACGACCTCAAAACTATCTGAAATCAGAGGTTTGATGGATGAGGCTATTACGCCCAACGCTTCGCAAACACCATTTTCAGATACCGGGGTACAAACCTCCCTCATGATGAAAACAGACGATGGGCTGTTCATTAACCTGCACGAGGCGGCTTTAGTGGAGTATTCCTGTATGCACTTAGAGCTGGATGACGAAAACATGGTTTTTGAGTCGTACCTTACTCCCGATGCCCGCGGCGACAAAGGACACATGCAGGCGCCCTGCCATACCCCATGGCGTACCGTTATTGCAAGTGATGATGCAGCTGATATTTTGATGTCGCACATTACCCTTAACTTAAATGAGCCATGTGCTTATGAAAACACCTCGTGGATAAAGCCGGTAAAATACATTGGCGTTTGGTGGGAGATGATTACCGGAAAAAGCAGCTGGGCTTATGCCGATATACCCAGCGTAAAATTGGGCGAAACGGATTACTCCAAAGTAGAACCCAACGACACACATGCAGCCAACACGGCCCATGTTAAAATGCATATCGACTTTGCCGCAGAGCATGGTTTTGATGCCGTATTGGTAGAAGGTTGGAACGAAGGTTGGGAAGATTGGTTTGGCAAATCGAAGGATTACGTGTTCGACTTTGTTACGCCGTATCCCGATTTTGATTTGGAGCTGCTGCGCGACTATGCAAAAAGCAAAGGAGTACGCCTCATGATGCATCACGAAACATCCGGATCCGTGCGTAACTATGAGCGCCATTTGGACCAGGCTTATCAATTTATGGTAGATAATGGATATAATTCGGTAAAGAGCGGTTACGTGGGCGATATCATCCCCCGTGGCGAAACGCATTACGGCCAATGGATGGTGAACCATTATTTATATGCGGTAAAAAAAGCAGCCGATTATAAAATCATGGTCAATGCGCACGAAGCGGTACGCCCAACAGGCTTGAGCCGTACCTATCCCAACCTGATTGGTAACGAATCGGCTCGTGGCACCGAGTATGAATCCTTTGGCGGCAACAGCCCCGATCATACAACAATACTGCCATTTACCCGATTGATTGGCGGACCGATGGATTATACGCCCGGCATCTTCGAAACCGATATCAGCAAATACAATCCCGACAACACATCGTATGTGCGCAGTACCATTGCCCGTCAGTTGGCGCTATACGTTACCATGTACAGTCCATTGCAAATGGCGGCCGACTTGCCTGAGACTTATAATAAATACCTGGATGCTTTTCAGTTTATTAAAGATGTGCCTTTAGATTGGGACGACACCAAAGTTTTGGAAGCCGAACCGGGCGATTACATTACTTATGCGCGAAAAGAAAAGGGATCAGACAATTGGTTCGTTGGCCGTACTAACGATGAGGAGGCACGTACCTCAAGCATAAAACTGGATTTTCTTACACCGGGTAAAAAATATATTGCTACCATTTACAGCGATAAAAAAGAGGCCCATTACAAGGACAATCCTAAAGCTTATCAGATTAAGCAAAAAACGGTAAGCAGCAATACAAAACTGAAGCAATATTGTGCTCCGGGTGGAGGTTATGCCATTAGCATTATAGAGAAAAAATAAAAAATTGATATAACTATCATGATAAAGTAAAAGAAGATTAAAGATGAAGACTGAAAAATTTACTGGTGTAATCCATGGTTTTAGTCATCTTAATACTTGATACTTAAATCCTGATACTAAATTAAAAAATATGAAAAAATATTTGAGACCCGACGAATGGTGCGTAATAGAGGAAGGTTTTGATCCCGCCAACCACCGAGCTTCTGAAAGTATTTTTAGCATCGGAAACGGTAAAATGGGCCAACGGGCGAATTTTGAAGAGAAATATTCAGGATCTAGCTTGCAAGGGAGCTATGTGGCAGGTGTGTATTATCCCGACAAAACCAGGGTAGGCTGGTGGAAAAATGGTTATCCGGAGTACTTTGCTAAAGTGCTCAACTCACCCAACTGGATAGGTATTAACGTACATGTCGATGGCACCGAACTGGATTTAAACTACTGCGATGTGGAAAACTTTGTGCGTACCTTGAATATGAAAGAGGGTTACCTGCAAAGGGAATTTGATGCCACCCTGGACGGTAATAAAAAAATACACGTAAAAGCACAGCGCTTTGTAAGCATGGCCGACACCGAAAATGGCGCCATACGTTACGAAGTAACGCCAGTAAATTTTAGCGGAAAAATTAGTTTTACGCCTTATATCGATGGCGATATAGAGAATGAAGACAGCAATTACGACGAGAAGTTCTGGAATATTCTGGATGTTGATGCAAGTGAAGGAGCGGCCTATCTGGAGTCGCAAACAAAAAAATCAGATTTTCGCTGTGGCTTTGCCATGCGATACCAAGCCACGGTTAACGGTAAAGCGGTAACTACCAAGCCCGAGCTTATCCAATCGGCCAAATGGGTGGGCAACCGTATAGAGCTTGAAGTGAAAGAAGGTGAAAAGGCCTGTCTGGAAAAATTTGTGGGGGTTACCTCATCGCTCAACTATGCAACGGACGTGCTAAGGAGCAATGCGGTAGAACTGGCAACATGTGCGTACAAAAAAGGCTTTGACCAATTGTTTGCCGACCATAAACAAAAATGGGAAGATAAGTGGGTGCACAGCGACATAAAAATAAAAGGCGATGTAGAAGCGCAGCAGGGCATTCGCTTTAATATCTTCCATCTGAACCAAACTTATACAGGCGAAGACGAAAGGTTAAACGTTGGACCCAAAGGTTTTACCGGCGAAAAATACGGAGGTACAACTTACTGGGACACCGAGGCTTATTGTATCCCTTTCTTTTTAATGACTTCGCCTTCGCAGGTAACCCGCCAGCTGCTCATTTACCGATACAAGCATCTGCAAAAAGCGATCGAAAATGCAGCAAAGCTGGGATTTACAGATGGTGCGGCGCTATACCCCATGGTTACAGCCAATGGCGAGGAGTGCCACAACGAATGGGAAATTACCTTTATGGAGGTGCACCGTAACGGAGCCATGGCTTATGCCATTCATAACTATATTCGCCATACAGGTGATTATAAGTATCTCGAAGAATATGGGCTGGAAGTATTGGTGGCTATCTCCCGGTTCTGGAGTCAGCGCATTACTTTTTCAGAGGCAAAAAATCAGTTTGTGATGCTGGGCGTTACCGGACCTAATGAGTACGAAAACAATATCAACAACAACTGGTATACCAACAAGATAGCTGTTTGGTGTATGAAATATACAATGGAAGCACTCAACTATGTAAAGGACAGCCACCCTGCCCGTTACAAAGAGTTGGTTGCCAAGATGAACTTCAACTCCGGCGAGGAAACGCAACGTTGGAAAGATATCATGGGCAATATGCATTTCCCTTACAACCAGGAGTTGGATGTGATTATGCAGCAGGACGGTTTTATGGATAAAGAGCAACTTATGGCCGACGACCTGGATCCCGCTCAACGCCCCATAAACCAATACTGGTCATGGGATAGGATTTTGCGCTCCAATTTCATCAAACAGGCTGATACGCTTCAGGGCATTTATGCGTTTGAAGAGGAGTTCACTAACGAAGAAATTGAACGGAACTTTAATTTCTATGAGCCCCGCACGGTCCACGAGTCGTCGTTGTCGCCCTGTGTGCATTCTATCCTGGCCACTAAGATCGGGCGTATAGAAAAGGCGTACGAAATGTACCTGCGTACCTCGCGTTTGGATCTGGACGATTACAACGCCGAAGTACACGAGGGCTTGCACATTACCAGCATGGCCGGCACATGGATGTCGATAGTAGAAGGCTTCGGAGGAAAGAGAGCGTACGACCAGAAGCTCTACCTAAGCCCGGTTATACCGGAGCAATGGCAGGAATACGCTTTCCGCATAACCTTTAAGGGCAACGATTTGGAAGTAAGGGTTACTGCCAAGGAAGTGGAAATTATCTCTCATGCCAAAGAAACCATCGAATTATATTTATACGATGAGTTGGTAAGCGTGGAAGCTAATGAATCAAAGACGGTTTGGCGATAAGTTGATAACGGTATGGAATATATGGAACGGTTCTTTATTTGCAAGCTGCAAGTAAAGAACCGTTTCTTTTTTATTGGCATTGATGTATGGTTTTAATAGGCGATTATTACCTTTGATTAATTCATGTGGTAAAAATAATGAACCACAACGAACACAAAAGATACACAACAGCCACTAATAATCATGGTGGACTTAGTGCCTTTGTTGTGAACATGGTGGTGTAAATAGCAACCGTAAAGCACATAAGAGACAGGCACGGGACACTAGAATCATGGAGGGCATAGCAGCTTCATTATGAACATAATGGTTAAAATTACAAACAATATTGGACAAATTATACATTTCCCGTAAGCACCTGAGCTGTAACTGATATATCAACATTTGAATCATTTATGTTACCAAATAACACAACTCAAAAAAAACAATCCCCGATACATCGCATCGAACCAGGCAATTGGTGGATAGGCATGAAATCATCTGCCCTGCAATTACTAGTGTATGGCCCACAAATAACACATGCCCGCGTAAGTATCGACTATCCCGGTATTAGCTTGCAAAAGCTTACTAAAGTTGAGAATCCCAATTACCTGTTTATCGATTTGCTGATTGATGATGCTGCCCAAGCCGGCAATGTCCCCTTAAATTTTACTATTAAGGGAGTCCATATCTGTACCTACGATTACCCCTTGCTGAATAGAGAACCCCACTCGGCTGTGCGCAAAGGTTTTGATTCGGGCGATGCCATCTATTTGATTATGCCGGATAGATTTGCCAATGGCAACCCAAGCAGCAACCATGTGGATGGCATGCGCGAAATAGCGGACAGAGCTGCCCCCTACGGAAGGCACGGCGGCGATTTGCAGGGCATACTGAGCCATTTGGATTATATCCAGGAGATGGGCTACACGGCCTTATGGCTCACCCCGGTGTTGGAAAACAACCAGCCCTCGGCATCGTACCATGGATATGCCATCACCGATTTTTATAAGATAGACGCTCGTTTGGGTTCTAACGAGGAATTTAAACTGCTGACCCGTGAATGCAACAAACGGGGCATTAAAATGATAATGGACATGGTGTTTAACCATTGTGGTAGCCACCATTGGTGGATGAACGATTTGCCCATGTTTAGTTGGGTAAATCAATGGCCCGAGTTTACGCGTTCCAACAATCGTTTAGGCATTATATCCGACCCTTATGCCTCAGATGCCGATAAGCAACTTTTGGTGAAGGGTTGGTTCGACACCGCCATGCCGGATCTGAATTTAGAAAATCCATTACTGCTCACCTACCTGATACAAAACAGCATATGGTGGATTGAATACGCCGGATTGCAAGGCATACGGATGGATACCTATCCATATCCCGATAAACGGAGCATGGCGATTTGGGCGAAACGTATATTAAACGAATATCCCAATTTTAACCTGGTAGGGGAGTGCTGGATTAACGAGGCGGCTAAATTGTGTTACTGGCAAAAGGACTTCCCCGGCAAGGGCGGTTACAACTCGCACTTACCCAGCCTTATGGACTTCCCCCTGCAAGAGGCCATTAAATATGCTTTTAACGAGGCAGAAGGATGGACGACCGGAATGGCCCGATTGTACAATGCTTTGGCCAACGACCATCTGTACCCGAAGCCGATGAACCTGATGGTTTTTGCCGATAATCACGACGAGGGGCGCATATTTCACCTGCTTGGTAATGATATCGCCAAACTTAAGATGGCACTTACCTATGCAGCAACAATACGTGGCATACTGCAAATTTATTACGGAACAGAACTGCTGATGGATGGCAACGGTTGGGATGGTCACGATAAAATACGTTTAGACTTTCCGGGTGGATGGGATTCGGATACCGTAAACGCATTTACCCTAAAGGGAAGAACCAGGGAGCAAAACAATATTTTTAATCATATTAAAAAATTGCTGAATTACCGCAAACAGTCCGAAGCGCTGAAATACGGAAAAACACTTCATTTTATCCCGGAAGAGGGCATCTATGTTTATTTTAGATATACGGATAATCAAACCGTAATGGTAATCCTGAACAATAATACCAAAGGCAGTAAAAAAGTCCACAGCATGCGGTTTAGAGAAGTGATGGGTGGTTTTACCCATGGAACAAATATCATATCAGGGCGAAAACTGATAGATTTAAAAAATATTAATACCAAAGCCAAGACAGCCATGGTGCTTGAATTAAAATAACTTTCTTTGCAAAAAAAACAATGAACAGCAATCCGCTAAAACGGCCTGCATTAGCTTTAGTGCCCATAATTGTATTTTTAATACTCTATTTGGTTTCCTCAGTTATTGCGGGCGATTTTTATAAGATGCCCGTTCCGGTTTCCTTTCTGGTGGCCTCGGTTGTAGCCCTGGGCATGAACACCAAACGCAAATTCAGGGAACGCATAGAGACCTACCTCAAGGGGATGGGAAATTCGGGCATTATGATGATGTGCCTGATTTTTATTTTGGCCGGTGTATTTGCCAGCCTGGCCAAAGCCATGGGCGCTGTTGATGCCACGGTAAATATTGGCATTAACCTGTTGCCCGCTAACATATTAATTGCAGGTGTTTTTGTAATCGGCTGTTTTATCTCCCTTTCGGTGGGCACCTCATTGGGCACAGTGGTGGCGCTTACACCGGTAGCCATGGGCATTGCCGAGCAAACAGGCGTGTCAGCCGGGCTGGTCCTGGGGGCAGTGATAGGAGGTGCCATGTTTGGCGACAACCTTTCTTTTATTTCGGACACTACCATTGCCGCAGCCAGAACACAGGGCTGCCGGATGAAAGATAAATTTAAAGTAAATTTCATCATCGTTTTCCCTGCCGCCGTACTCACCTTTATTATTTACTTGTTTATTAACCCCGAACAAATAGCCATTCCTTACGATGGCTCTATCGAATATCAATGGCTGAAAATTTTACCCTACTTATTTGTTATCGTGGCAGCACTGGCAGGTACCAATGTATTTTTGGTGCTTTTAATCGGGTCGGTTCTATCCGGTATTATTGGCCTTTCCATTGGTAGTTTCGACGCCTGGGGCATGGTAAATTCCATCGGCAACGGTATCGACAGCATGTCCGAAATCATCATTATTTCCATATTGGTGGGCGGTATGGTCGAGATAATCAAATACAACGGAGGCATCGATTTTATCATTCGGGTTATCAGTAAAAAAACGAAAACAAAAAAAGGTGCCGAGTACAGTCTGGCATTTCTCACCTCGGTTGTCAATATATTTACGGCCAACAATACCATTACCATTTTAATGGTAGGCCCGCTGGCCAAAGACATAGCGGCTGAGTATGGGATACCAGCGCGTAGGTCGGCCAGCATATTGGATACGTTTTCGTGCTTTATGCAGGGGCTGCTCCCGTATGGTGCCCAGCTATTGGCAGTGATAGGTTTGGCCGGAGCCATAATAACACCATTTGGCATAATGCAATTTTTATTTTATCCCTACTTGATGGGCTTTATTTCCTTATTGGCTATCACGTTTGGTTTTCCCAGGTTAAAGGGTTAAATAGTACCTTTTCTCTAACACTAGCTGTCCCGCCAAAACGGGAGGAGAGGCCTTATTGGCTGGTTCCATCGAAACGAAGTTCTTTCCAATGCCATAAAGAATTAATCCTTTAATGAGGAAAATACCAATAAGAACAAATATTTATGACGAGATGAAAAATACCATTAGGCAGACTTATTTCCTTGCCATCATTGCCTGCTTGCTTTGGTCAACAGCATTTGCAGGAATAAAAATAGGCTTGGAATATACCACGCCCCTGCAATTTGCCGGGATACGCTTTTTTTTAGCGGGAATCATACTTTTCCCTCTTGTTAAAAACAGGAAAAACATTACCCTTGCAATCAAACACCATTTTTGGCTTATACTAAAGATATCGCTGTTCCAGACCATGATTTTGTACAGTTTATTTTACCTCGGTGTAAGCCTGGTTCCTGGTGCCATTGCAGCCATCTTCATCGGTTCGTCGCCCTTGTTTGCCGCTATCGTATCGTCGCTGATGCAGAAAAACGACAAGCTAACCCTACCCAAAATGCTTACCATATCCCTGGGCATCGCAGGTATCGTGCTGATTGCCTACCATAAGGAATGGAGCGATAAGGACGAGCTGAAACAATTGTTGGGTATGGGTATTTTAATTGCAGCCAATATATCCTCGGGCGTGGGCAATGTTTTCGTATCCCGACAAAAAGGAAAAATTCCACCTACTACCTTAAATGCCTTACAAATGAGCCTGGGCGGCTTGGTGTTGTTTGTAGGTTCTTTGTTTTACGAACCCTTTACGGGCTTTAACCATCCACCTGCCTATTTTATTTCGTTGGCCTGGCTTAGTTTTCTTTCGGCGGCTGCTTTTAGTATATGGTTTAAACTCCTGCAGCGCCCCGGCGTATTGGTTTCGGACCTGAATATTTGGAAATTTATAGTGCCCATCTTTGGGGCAATATTGAGCTGGTTACTCCTGCCCGATGAACAACCCGAACTCATACCCATTATAGGAATGCTCATTATTGCTGTTTCCTTGATAATGTATAATTTTGTGAACAGAAAGGCCAGAATAAAATAAGGTAACCTGCAGTATTTGTGAGTTTATAAAAGACAAACCATGTTAAACTATTCCTATATATTTCTGCTATTCCCTTTTATCGTAAGCCTTATTTGGTTTTTCACTTTTATATTCAGCAAAATATCATTGCGAAACCCCAGGTTCATCATGGCTTTGTTCATGGCGTGCGGTAGCATTACATTTCTCTCCGGTATAGGCATGTACGGTGGAGCATTACATATCTATAAAATAGTTTACCCCTTTGTGTTTTTTACCGCTCTGGCTTTATTTCCGCTATTTTATATTTATGTGCTCCAAATTGTGACCCCATCGAAAATACGTAAGCAACTTTTTATTCATTTCGTGCCGGCCGGAATCTTGCTCTGTTGCTCGGTAATCCTGTACGCGCTACTTATGAGTCCGGAAGAAAAACTTTATTATATAAATCAATTTCTACTCAATAAAACGTCTGTTGCCGATGAGGTGTATCGAAAATTTAGCTTGATGAAATTCGTTGACACAACAGCCAAACTATCCTATATACTTCTTTCTATTGTTTATTATATAGCCACGGTTCGTCTGGTGAACAAGCACCAAAAAACCATTGAAGATTATTATTCTTCGCTTAAAGCGGTATCCCTGGATTGGGTAAAAACACTCGGCATCTTTTTTGTGCTGGCCGTTATTTCCGGTATCGCTGTGCATTGGTTCCATCGCCGCGATATTCTCGACAACGACATGTTGTCATCCATCCCGTTTCTGTTTTTGGGCATCTTCTTTGCCATGATTGGCAATCATAGCAACCGGCAAAGTGTTAATATATTTCCCTCTAAAAATTTAGAAAGCGACGAATCGGAAGATACAAGCGTACTGAAAAGTCTGCCCGAAGAAAACACAAATGACGGGGAAGACGAAAACTCCGGTACAATCCCGGACGGATTAAAAGATAAACTGGAAATTTATTTTTCCGAAAAACGCCCTTACCTCAATCCCGAACTAAAAATATGGGACGTGGCACGCCACCTCAATACCAACCGTACTTATATTTCGCGTCTGATAAACCAGGCGCATGGTGTCCGATTTTCGGTTTTCGTAAACCGTTACCGGATACAGGAGGCGAAAGAAATGATGACGCATCCCAAAACCGGTCAATACTCGCTTTCGGTAATCGCCGGCATGTCGGGCTTCGTCAATTACTCCTCTTTTGTGCGGGCTTTCAGGCAATTCGAGGGTATTGCCCCCAATGAATTCCGTCAGAGAAACACGGCGTTTAATCAATAGTTCCCCGCTTTTTTACCTTTTTATAGCACGTTTTACCTTTTGCACGAACGCAAATTCATCGCACACGTATTTTTAGCGAGAAGAATATATTATTGACTACTCATAATTGAAATTTACCGCGATGAAAAAAAATTTATCATTTCTATGTATCCTTACTTTGCTTTGCATAGGCACTTATTCAACTTTAAACGCGCAAAGTTACCAGACTGAAATTTTTACCGGAGAATCCTATTCAACCGCCTCTTATGTTGGCTATTCTCATGGTCACAGGTCAAATCTTTATAAAGACAATGCCGGCACTTTGCATTTGGTGGTGGTGGATAATTATAAGTTGAAATATTTAACCAGTTCGGATGAAGGATTGAATTGGCAGGAACAATCCGTCCCCTCTGAATTTGATGGAAAAATTTCCAATGCCATGATTAAGGGAAATGGAAACGGAGATTTGTTTCTTGCCATAGATGTTAGACCAGGTTATGACTATGGAAATTCAATTTCATTGGACTACTACTTTTGGCGCCATATTTATGTGTATAAATATACGGGTAACGCATGGCAACAAGAGGCCATAGAAACACCCGGCCAAACCATGGGCGGTAAGGTGATAAGAGACCTTTTGGTTGATGAGGATGGAACGGTGCATTTAATTACCATATATAGCGGCTGGTGGGATTATGGCGGAAAAGCTTATGAATTTAGGAGGGATCCCATCACCGGAGCCTGGCAAACCATTACAATAGCCGATTATAGCGACACCGGAGTTGATAGCGGTATGGGCTATTTCTCTGCTATAAAGCAACAGGACGGCTCCATAGCCGGACTTTATTGGAGAAATAAAGGTAACGGAGAATTGGGCTATAGAACGTGTGTGGATGGTGCCTGGGGCGCACCGGTGGTTATTTCTTCGGCTGCTAAAAACTATATGGATATTTGCAGACATTCCGATGGAAACCCACGTATTGTTTATATAACTAAATCTTCTCCACAGAAAATAATGTATAAATCGGTACTTGACAACAGCCCGGGAGAAGAAATTTTGACACTTGCAGAGGGGCAAGCAGTAAATGCAGTAAATGTTCACGCCAATGCTATGGGTAAAGAAACCATAATTGTTAGTATAGCAGGCGAACGTGCCATGTACGCAGAAAAATATCCGGAGGACGAAACCTGGCCTACCGAATTTCAGCAAGTTCCCTTGATTGAGGCTGCCTATGGCCTTTCAACTGTGTCATCTTCATCGGATGCATTGGTCAATTTTTCGTGTACCTATATAGATTATAAAAAGAATGGCATCTATGGTCCCCACGGCCCAAACGTTCGGTACTTTTTTAATGTTCCCGATATGCGAATAGTCTCTTGTGTAACAGCGCCACAGGAGGGAGGAATGGTAAGTGGAGCAGGACAGTACGAAAACAATGCCGCTGTATCATTAACAGCTACCGCTAACAGTGGTTATATTTTTACCGAATGGAGCGAAGGCGGAACTATACTTTCATCTGAAAATCCGTTGACATTTAGTGCAACAGGTAATCGCACCATAAGCGCACATTTTGTTCCTGTTCACAATATTATTGTGCAACCCTCGGCTAATGGATTGGTACAAGTTTTAAATGGTGCAAGTGAGGTTCTTCTTCCTGATAATGAAATTACAGGCAGTTATATTATTCGCGAAAATGAGAATGTGCAAATTAAATGCATTCCGGGCATAGGCTATCATTTTGTTGAATGGCAGGAGGCTGGAAGTTTATTGAGTACAGATAATCCTTACGTACTGACGGTAACCGAAGATAGAACATTTACGGCTGTGTTGGAGATCAATACTTACAACCTTACCTACACTGCCGGTGCAAACGGTTCTATCAGTGGTGCTGCCTCCCAGAGTGCAAAACACGGTCAGGATGGCACTGAGGTAACAGCGGTTCCCAATCAAGGCTATCATTTTGTACAATGGAGCGATGGTGTAACAACAGCTGCCAGATCCGATATGTCAGTTCAAGCAGACATAAATGTGAGCGCTGAGTTTGCTATCAATACTTACAGTCTTACCTATACTGCCGGCGTAAACGGTTCTATCAGTGGTGCTGCCTCGCAGAGTGTAGATCACGGTCAGGATGGTGCAGAAGTTACAGCGGTTCCCGATCAAGGTTATCATTTTGTACAATGGAGTGATGGTGTAACAACAGCGGCCAGAACCGATATGGCGGTAAATGGAGACATAAATGTGAGCGCTGAATTTGCTATTAATAAATGGGTGGTGACTTTTAGCGTAACCATGGACGGGGAAGCTGTTGAAAATGCCCTTATACAAATTGAGAGTGTTGGAGAAGATATATTGACAAATTATGCAGGCGAGGCTACAATCGAATTGCCCAATGGGAGTTACACCTATCAGGTAACAGTAAACGCTGTGTCTGTTCATGATGCCGTATTACTTGTTGCTGATATGGATGTTTCTGAAGCAATAGTTTTAACAGCGACCTCAATGGCCTCCACAGCACCGTCATCTGTTAAAGTTTGGCCAAACCCTGCAACTAAAATTGTTTTTGTAGAAGGGGTATTGCAAATTTCTAAAACAGAAATTTTTAATGTAGATGGTAGTTTAATCTATTCAACCCCTATGCAAAATAACGCGATTGACATATCACGTTTACCAATGGGGATATATATATTCAGAATTACAGATGTACAAGGAAATATAATAAGTAAGCGCATTATTAAAAAATAGGTAATAAAAGATTGCTTATAATTAATCAGGGTATCCCATTTTGGTGAAACCCTGATTTTATATGCGCTTTGCAATAGTATTGTTAATGTGGGGGAGTAAATACTTCCCGGGGGTAAAGTAATACTACGCTCTATACCCATAATACAGAACTGCCTTCCGCAATATCGTGGGAGGCAGTTACTGTTTTAATTGCAGGTTTATATTTTTTAAAACTTCATATCGGTCTAAAGTAATTTATCGTTATATTGTAGCTATAAACTAGTTGGCCCCGTTCCAACACTACAGACATCAATTATGAAGTTTTCGATAAGCGTGGATCATGACTTGAGGATAGTTAGATATACACATTCGGGATTGATAACAAAAGAAGATATCGGCGAAGCGTGGGCGGAACTATTAACTATGAAAGAATTTACCCAGCTAAATTATAACCTGTTATCCGATTACAGAAAAGGCAAATTTGAAATACCGCTGGATGCCTTACCCGAGATAATAGAGTTCTTGCATACGGTAAAGCACGTTGTTCAGGCCAAAAAGCAGGCACTTATTGTGAATGATCCATATTCGGTTGCTGCATCCATACTTTTTTTGGAGAAAGTAGGTAAAGAAACCGGTTTTGAAGTTCAGGTGTTTTCTACAAAAGTATCCGCACTAAACTGGCTTATAGCCAAGTTGTGAACAAAGTCAGCGAGGCTGGAGTTTTTTTCCCTGAATGGATGCCTTCCATAAAATACTAATGAGTTCTTATTTTTAATAGAAAACAAATAGCGTAGGCAAAGAATTAATATCCACAAACATATTAGTCAGTTTACAATTGTTTATGTATTTTTACGTATCAACTTTTAATTATCATCAATTGTTAAATACACTATAATCCCTTAACAAATAAAAACATGGATCTAAAAACTACCTACATGGGAATTGAACTCAAAAATCCCATTATAGTTGGAGCCAGCAATTTGGTTACCAATGTAAAGATGGCTCAAAAACTGGAAGAGGCAGGAGCGGCAGCAATAGTTTATAAATCACTTTTTGAAGAACAGATACACTTGGAGTCTGCCGAACTGGAGGAGGATTTGAGCGAATATGAGCATCGTCATGCAGAGATGATTACCCTGTTTCCCCAGGTTGAACATAGTGGCCCCAAACTTCATTTGATGGGGCTTAAAGAGGTGGTTGATGCTGTTTCAATTCCTGTTTTTGCCAGTTTAAATTGTGTGTACGATGTTAGTTGGGTCGAGTATGCCCAATATCTGGAGCAAACAGGGGTGGCAGGTATAGAGCTTAATTTTTATCACACTATATCCGAAAATCAAAAAAGCTCGTCGGATATTGAAAAAGAACAATTGAATGTGTTTAAAAAGGTGAAAGAGGCGCTAAAAATACCCGTAAGTATTAAATTGAGCCCCTATTATGCCAATACATTGAATGTGATTCGCAACTTTGATGAGGCGGGTACAGATGGTTTCGTTTTATTCAACCGTTTTTTTCAGCCCGATATCGATATCGAAACGGAAGAATTAAAAATGCCCTATAACCTAAGCAGCAAAAACGACAACAGACTTTCCTTGCGTTATGTTGGCTTAGTTTCCGGTACCGTTAAAGGTTCCTTATGTGCATCCAATGGAATTCACGATTCAGAAGATTTAATAACGGTATTATTGGCCGGCACAGATGTGGTGCAGGTTGTGAGCACGGTTTATAAAAACGGTGTATCGGAAATCACTACCATGCTCGAAGATTTAAATGTATGGATGAAAAATAAGGGTTATACTAAGTTAAGTGATTTTAAAGGGAAGCTGTCAAAGGAAAACCTAACAGAGCCTTTCGCTTATAAAAGAGCGCAGTATGTCGATTATTTGATGAAATCGAAAGATATTATTAAAAAATATATGGTGTAAACCCATGTTTACAAATATTATATTTAAAGAGGTGCTTAACAGTACCTCTTTTTTTTTGGTTGTAACCGGTAAAATGGATTGTTTATATGGCCACTTCCTGCATTCATTACAGTAAAAAACAATCCCGTTGTGAAGAAGTGACCAGAGGCATTTTTATTCTCAAAAAAAAACGTTTACTTTATTAGCGCTTAAAATAAATACCTAACAATTCAAAATTCTAACTTATAAAATTCCTTAATTATGGCTGTAAAAAGAGTTTATACCTTCGGAAATGGAAAAGCCGAAGGAAGGGTTGACATGAAAAATCTGCTGGGCGGTAAGGGTGCGAACCTGGCCGAAATGAATTTGATTGGCGTACCGGTGCCCCCCGGGTTTACCATAACCACAGATGCCTGTATCGAATACAATAAATTAGGTAAAGATGCTATTGTTGACCTTTTGAAAGCCGAGGTTGAAGCCGCTGTTAAAAATGTAGAGGCCTTAACCAATACTTCCTTCGGCGATAAAAATAATCCTCTTTTGGTTTCCGTACGCTCAGGTGCCAGAGCATCAATGCCCGGTATGATGGATACGGTACTTAACTTAGGACTCAATGATGATTCCGTTGCAGGAATTGCTGCCAAATCAAATAACGATCGTTTTGCCTGGGATTCTTACCGTCGCTTTGTGCAGATGTACGGCGATGTTGTGTTGGGCATGAAACCAGAATCGAAAGAAGAGATTGATCCCTTCGAACGCATAATGGAAGAGGTGAAGGAGCGCAAAGGGGTTGATTTAGATACCGATTTGGATGTGGAAGACTTAAAAGAGCTGGTTACTTTATTTAAGCTTGCTGTAAAAGAACAAACAGGTCATGATTTTCCGGAAAGTGCCTGGGAGCAACTGTGGGGTGCGGTTACAGCCGTTTTTGACAGTTGGAATACCGATAGGGCAAAAATATATCGCCGCATGGAAGGCATACCCGATGAATGGGGAACTGCCGTTAATGTTCAGGCCATGGTGTATGGTAATATGGGGGATAACTCGGCCACAGGGGTAGCCTTTACCAGGGATGCCGGAACAGGTGAAAATATATTTAATGGCGAATACCTTATCAATGCACAGGGCGAAGATGTGGTTGCCGGTATACGCACACCACAGCAAATAACCAAAGAAGGCTCTCTACGCTGGGCCGAGCTTCAGGGGGTTACTGAAGAGGACAGAGTAGATATGTATCCTTCGCTCGAAGAGGCGATGCCAAAAGTGTACAAGGAATTGGATGCCGTTCAGAAAAAATTGGAACACCATTATAAGGATATGCAAGATCTTGAGTTTACCGTTCAGGATGGTAAATTATGGTTGCTGCAAACACGAAACGGTAAGCGAACGGGTGCGGCTATGGTAAAAATTGCGATGGATATGTACCGCGAAAAAATTATCGACGATAAAATGGTTTTGATGCGTATTGAAGCCAATAAGCTGGACGAACTTTTACATCCGGTTTTTGATCTGGATGCCATTACTTCTGCTCAGGAGTTGGCAAGGGGATTGCCTGCATCGCCGGGAGCAGCCTCCGGACAAATTGTTTTCTTTGCCGATGAGGCCAAAAAGTATCCGGTAACTATCCTGGTGCGCACCGAAACATCACCCGAAGATTTAGAAGGCATGGTAGTGGCCAAGGGCATACTCACCGCCAGAGGGGGGATGACATCGCACGCTGCCGTAGTAGCACGCGGAATGGGTAAGTGCTGCGTATCTGGTGCCGGTGCCTTAAAAATTGATTACAAAGAACGTGTGATGCGTATAGATGGTAAAGTGTATAAAGAAGGGGATTGGATATCGTTGAACGGTTCAACAGGTAAGGTTTATGGCGGAAGCGTTAAAACAACTCAGCCTGATTTAGATGGCGATTTCGGTCATATCATGGATTTTGCTACAAAACACACCCGGATGAATGTACGCACCAATGCCGACACGCCCAAGGATGCCAGGGTAGCACGCGATTTTGGTGCCCAGGGTATTGGTTTATGCCGCACAGAGCATATGTTTTTTGAAGGTGGCAGGATAAAATCGGTACGCGAAATGATTCTTTCGTCGGATGAAAACGGAAGAAGAGCTGCATTGGATAAACTGCTTCCTTATCAACGTGAGGACTTTGAAGGTATATTTGAAGCCATGGACGGGTACAGCGTTACCATTCGTTTGCTGGATCCGCCTTTACATGAGTTTGTACCGCATACCGAAGCCGCCCAGCAAGATATGGCCACGGAAATGGGAATCAGCCTGGCTGAGGTGAAAACAAAAATTTCGGATTTGGAGGAAATTAACCCCATGTTAGGTCATCGTGGTTGCCGTTTAGGGAATACTTATCCCGAAATTACCGAAATGCAAACCCGGGCAATTATAGAGGCAGCTATTAATCTTAAGAAAAAAGGTGTTATTGCAAAACCCGAAATTATGGTACCCCTCATTGGTACAGTGGAAGAATTGAAAATGCAAAACGACATTATCCGCAAAACAGCCGACCTCGTATTTGCCGAAAAAGGGGATAAAGTAGACTACTTGGTAGGTACCATGATAGAAATACCGCGTGCCGCCTTATTAGCCGACAAGGTGGCCGAAGTGGCCGAGTTCTTTTCGTTTGGTACCAATGATTTAACGCAGATGGCCTTCGGTTACTCACGCGATGATGCCAATAAGTTTTTACCTGTTTATCTCGAAAAAGGTATTCTTAAAACAGATCCCTTCCAGGTGCTGGATCAAGAAGGGGTGGGGCAACTGGTTGAAATGGGAACCCAAAGAGGACGTTTTACCAAGCCCGACCTTAAGGTAGGTATTTGTGGCGAACATGGAGGTGAGCCTAAGTCTGTAGAGTTTTGCGACTCAGTGGGGATGAACTATGTTTCGTGTTCCCCTTTCAGAGTGCCGATAGCCCGGGTGGCCGCAGCCCAGGCTAATATCAAAAAGGATCTAAAATAAGTTTATAATATTGGATGAGTAAAAAGGCGGGTCTATAACAGATCTGCCTTTTTTAATGTGAAATAAACTTATATCTCAAAGAGAATTAGTTATTGCATGTTGGCAGTAAGCGGAAAACGATTTGCTATGCAACCATAATACTAAAAATGCACCTATATTGTAAACAGGTTAAAATATGAAAATTTCTTTTCTAACAGAGTGTAAACTGAATTCTGTCCGATGTTTATTTTGCGTTTTCAAATTAACTCATATTTTTTCGTTGAACCAATTTCTAAAAGCTTATTCAGGTAGCGATCATGTTCTGTCAAGGGTGGCTGAGGTACGTGCCGCAAACGCTGCAGCGCGTATAAATCAATCTTAACTCAACGCAAAACTTATTACTGTAAAGCCTCCCGCTTTCCGATTCCTCATTTTTAACCCTTATATCGATATCCCATTAGCAATACATCGTCTATCTGTTCATTGTGCCCCATCCAATCGTTAAAGTAATCAGATAAAAGCTTCTTTTGTTCTTTCATGCTTAAATTGTGTTGTTTAAGCAGCAGGGCCTTAAAATGGCCCAGCATCATTTTCCTGTTTGCCTCTCCTCCAAACTGGTCGGGGTAGCCATCTGTAAAAAAATACATGAGATCTCCCGGTCTGAGTTTAATTTTGTGATTACTAAACGGAGCTTGTGATGGATAAATTCCAACAGGCATCCTGTTCCCTTTAAATTCTATAAGTTCATTGTTGCGAATCAGGTAAATAGGAAGGTTGGCACCGGCATATTCCATGCTATCCGTTTCGGGATCAATTAAAACAATGGCCGCATCCAGCCCATCCGAAACAATATTGTTACCATCGTTGCTGAAGGTTTTAATAATAAGGGTACGCAACTGATCTAAAATGAGGTTGGGCCGATTGGTTTTTTCTATATTGATAATCTCATTAATCAGTGCCATGCTCATCATACTCATTAAAGCACCCGGTACACCATGGCCGGTACAATCGGCGACTACCAACAAAATTTTATGCGCTATCTGATGTACCAGGTAAAAGTCGCCACTAACAATGTCGCGTGGTTTATAAAATAAAAAGTGCTCGCCTAAAACTTTATCTAAATAAGATTTGTGCGGTAAAGTGGCCTCTTGTATTCGTTGTGCATAATACATGCTATCGGTGATGGTATCATAAATAGCCTCTATCGACTTTAAATACAGCAGGTTATTGTCGGCTATTTTTTTATACTTAAGTTGGTTGGCAACCCTTGCTCTGAGTACATCTTCATGAAACGGTTTATTAATAAAGTCGGATGCGCCCACCTTAAATCCTTTTACCAATGTTTCGGGTTGGTTTTGATCCGTTAAAAATATAACCGGTATATCCTTTGTAAGCTGATCTTGCTTTAGCTCTTCACAAACATCGTAACCGTTCATGTTATCCATCACCACCTCAAGTAAAATCAGGTCGGGTTGTTTTTCAGCTTTGGCTAATAAAAGTGCATTAGCACCTGATGTGGCTACTATACATTTATATTGGTCCAGTACTTTTTGTAATACCTTAATGTTCGAAGCGGAATCATCGACGATAAGTATTTTTTGCGGCTCGGGAGTGAACATAAATAAGCTTGTTGATTGCGATATAAGTTAATGAATTTAGATGGAAATGATGAATTAAAGTCTAAATTGTTGTTTGTGGGTCTCAAAACAATAAATTAGCTTTGTAACTTATGACTACTTCCATACATATCTTCTTTGCTGAGTACTTGTATTCGGTATAATGGGCAGGTGCCTTACCTGTAATAACTTCAACAATATTGTATTGAGGGCTTTGTGGCACCTGTCGGTTTAACCTTATAACATCAAATTTAACTATCACGATTAACTTATTCAATAGTGTACAAGAATCAGAAAAATGACAGATAAAAAATATATAATTTCACTTGAAAGCTTAGGTTTCGGTCCTGAATTTGAAGTGTTTAAAGCAGAAATAGGCGAGCAGAATTTAGCCAGGGTAATCGCCGAGCATAAAGAGCGGTATATCGTAAAAAACGAAAATGGTGAGTACATAGCAGAGGTAATTGGAAACCTAAGGTTTAGCGCCCATTCCAGATTTGATTTCCCAAGCGTGGGTGATTGGGTATCCATCTCGGTGTACGAAGGAGGAAAAGCATTTATACATCGCATTGCGAATCGAAAAAATGCCTTAAAAAGACAGGCAGTCGGAAAGGATGGCGAGGAGCAGATAATCGCAGCAAATATTAATTATGCATTTGTTGTTGAAGCTGTAAACAGAGATTTTAATATCAACCGCTTTCAACGTTTTCTGACCATTTGTTACGAGGCCGATATTGAGCCCATCCTTATATTAAATAAGATAGATTTAATAGGTAAGGATAAATTAAGTGAGCTCTCAAAACTAATAAGCAGCAGAATCCCGAATGTAGATTTAATAACAACAAGCTGTTACGATAGTTCCGGTATAAGTGCATTGCGAGAAGCTATACAAATTGGGAAAACCTATTGTTTTTTAGGCTCGTCAGGTGTGGGTAAGTCCACCCTTGTTAATCGGTTGTCGGGTGCTGTCATGATGCAAACCAACAGTGTCAGCGAAACAAGCGATAGGGGAAAGCATACCACATCCCACCGTCATCTGGTGGTTTTAAAAGAGGGCGGCCTACTTATCGACAATCCGGGAATGCGTGAGGTAGGCATTGCAAATGCTCAAATGGGCTTGGAGAGTAGTTTTCAGCATATTACCCGCTTATCAGAAACATGCCACTTTAAGGATTGTGCTCATCGGCACGAAAAAGGCTGTGCCGTATTGAAAGCGCTGGAGAATGGAGAGATAGGTAAAGATAACTACCAAAACTACTTGAAAATGCAACGGGAAACGGAGCATTTTGAAGCCAGTGAGCTGGATCGGAAACAAAAGGGGAAAAAGCTATCGAAATTGATTAAGCATGTGAATAACAGAAGGACATGATAATACAGTGATTCTTGATTAGGTGAATCCCCCAGCAATAAGGTTGCAGGATTCATGTTTGCTACTATTAAAAGCATGCTAAGGTAATCAAGCCATTTTTACTATTTTTGCAGCTTTAAATAAATTAAATAATACATCAGCATTGATATATCCGGAATTTTTTGAAGAGAAGATAAGGTTTAACCGTGTGCGCGAACTTGTTAAGGAACAGTGCCTGAGTTCACTGGGTAGGGAGCGTGTTGACGAAATGCGCTTTGTTACACTGCACGATGTGGTGCAGCGCTGGGTAAATCAAACCAATGAGTTTAAACGTATTTGTGTTGAGGAATCGTCGTTTCCTACGAGTTATTATATCGATGTGCGGGGACCCTTAAATAGAATTAAGGTTGAGGGTTTGTTTCTGGAGGAGAGGGAGTTATTTGACTTGCGGCGTTCGTTATTGTCAGTAAAAGAGATTGTACGTTTTTTTAAAAATAAAGAAGAACAAAACGCTTATCCCTATCTGCGGGAAATTGCTGCCAAAGTAATGGTATATCCTTATGTTTTTGAGCGTATCGATGCTATTTTAAATAAGTTTGGCAAGATAAAGGACAATGCTTCACCTGAGCTGGCACGTATACGCCACGAAATGGTGAAAAAACAAGGTAGTGTTTCGCGTAAAATGGCGGCTATCCTTAATAAAGCACGTCAGGATGGTTTGATCGAAGCCGATGTGAATGTGGCTATTCGCGACGGGCGGGCGGTTATTCCTGTGCCGGCCGGCAACAAACGCAAGCTGAGTGGTATCATACACGACGAATCGGCCACTGGCAAAACATCTTTTATCGAACCCACCGAAATTGTAGAAATTAATAATGAGATTCGCGAGCTCGAATATGCCGATCGAAGGGAGGTAAGTCGTATTTTGATTGCCTTTTCGGATAATATTCGTCCATATTTGGGCGACCTTATTTTTTCTTACGAATTTTTGGGTATTATGGATTTTATCCGTGCCAAAGCAAAATTTGCCTTACAAATAAATGCTGGCCTGCCCAACATGGTTACACATCCCGAGGTAAACTGGGAGGAGGCCACTCACCCCTTGTTGTATTTGCAGCATTCGGCCGAAGGCAAGGAAGTAGTGCCACTTACCATCCAACTCAACCGTGAACAGCGTATTGTGCTTATTTCAGGACCCAATGCGGGCGGTAAATCGGTTTGTTTGCAAACAGTGGGCTTACTCCAATATATGTTTCAGTGTGGGCTATTGGTTCCTATGGACGAGCGCAGTGCCATAGGTATCTACAAGCATATATTTATCGACATTGGCGATCAACAATCCATCGAAAACGACCTGAGTACCTACAGCTCCCATTTGGTCAATATGAAGTTTTTTCTTAAAAACGGTACCCCGGAAAGCCTCATCCTGATTGATGAGTTTGGTACCGGTACCGAGCCTGCCTTGGGCGGTGCGATTGCCGAATCAGTATTAAAAGAATATAACCGGATGGGCCTGCATGGGGTAATCACCACGCATTATACCAACTTAAAACATTATGCCTCGGGTGCACAGGGAATCGTAAATGGCGCCATGCAATTTGATACCCACCAGATTAAACCCTTGTTTAAACTGCTGACAGGCCAGCCCGGTAGCTCCTTTGCTTTTGAGATTGCCCGTAAAATTGGTCTGCCTGATCACCTGCTGGATAGTGCAAAAGAGCAAATAGGGGAGGATCATATTAATTTTGACAAACATCTGCGCGAAATAGCCCGTGACAAACGCTACTGGGAACAAAAGCGCGATAATATACGTCGTAAGGACAAGCAGTTAGAGGATGTGTACGACAAATATCTCAGCTTGCTCGAAAACAGCAAAAACGAACGTAAACTAATTATAGAGAAAGCGCGCCACGAAGCGGAACAGTTGATGGCCAATGCCAATAAGCAGATTGAACGCACCATTCGCGAGATAAAAGAGAGTCAGGCCGAGAAAGAACGAACCAAAAAAGCACGCGAAAACCTTGCCGATTTAAAAGTAAAGTTAGAGAAGCCCGACAATCAAAAGCATAAAATTGATCGTGAGATTGAACGCATTAAAAAACGTAGGAAAAGAAAAGACGAAAAAGAAGAGAGCCAAAAAGAAAATGTTGCTACAGATGCGCGGTCAGATTCAGAGATAGGGGTAAAAAAACAAACTTCAAGCACCAAAACACCGCACGACGATGTTATCCGCAAAGGGGATAAAGTTAAGCTGGAAGGACAGTCCCTGCCGGGAGAAGTAATGGAGGTAAACGGAAAAAATGCTTTGGTGGGCTTTGGACATTTAATTACTAATGTTAAAACATCGCGTTTGCAAAAAATGAGCAACAACGAAGTGAAACAAGCGCTGCGTGTACTTAACAGACCAAGTGTAGGAGCAGGTGTGGCCGAAAAAGTGAGGGAAAAAAAACTTACCTTTAAGCCCGACATCGATGTGAGAGGGCAACGGGCAGAAGAAGCCATACAAAACGTTACCGAACATATTGACGATGCTGCCATGTGCGAAGTGGCTACAGTGAAAATATTACACGGTAAAGGAAACGGCATTTTAAGACAAATGCTGCGCGAGATGCTGAATACCATGCCACATGTAAAAAGTTTTAAGGATGAGGATATTCGCTTTGGGGGGAGTGGAATCACAATTGTTGAAATAGATATTTGACAAAAATATAAAGAGGGAATAGCAATGGCACTGCGGTAATGGGGACCTGCAGCTTTTTAATTTTATCCTTTAAGCACACAGATGCTGCGCTATCTTGGTCGGGCTGAATCATACAAATGTTGAGAAAATAAACAGGCCAGGAGGTTTACCAAATAGTCCTGTGTTTTTTATTTTGCATCATAAATAATTGATTGGCGATAATTTACAGATGCAATAAGTAAAAAACGCCTCAAATGCCTTGTGTTTATTTGCGGGTAACAAAATAAATTACTTAATTTGCATCCCTAATAAAACGGTTCCTTGGCCGAGTGGTTAGGCACTGGTCTGCAAAACCAGGTACGGCGGTTCGAGTCCGCCAGGAACCTCACAAAAAACTCCCCATTTTTTTCTCCGAAACAGATAGGGAGTTTTCGCTTATACCAAAGTGTGCCTCTGCTTTAGCCAATACTATGCAAATTATTGTATGCTGCCTAAGCTAAAATGTATGGGCCCTAAGGCCTTTTGTGCGTGCAGGATAAAAAAGACAGTTAAATTTTAAAGTGACAATTCGATGGACGGAAGAGAAAGAAAAAACATTAAAGTGGGTAGCAAGGTAGCCATAGTACAAAACATGGATGCCCGTTCGGGACACCTAACCCATGGTGTGGTAAAAGAAATATTAGACGAAGATCAATTTCATTTAAAGGGCATACAGATTAAATTAAAAACAGGACAAGTAGGCCGGGTGAAGATGATAAAGTGATTGATTTTCTTTTTTTTATTCATGCCACCTGTACTATAACTGTAAGCTGCTGAATAAACTTATTTTTCTTCACCCAAAGTAAACAAGCCTTTTTCCCAAATCATCTCGTGCGATGGTTTATCCAACCCAAAAAAGCTGCTTACATTAATGCTAACCCAAAGCATTATTTTACATTTCAATGTCCTTTTGTACCTAATAGTTTTGGTGCTGATTCGGTTTTTACACCGTGGATAAGCACGCTTGCGCGCTCACCTTCGTTTTTTTTCCTATTTTTGATTTGGACTAACAACTAAGGGATATGCAAAAAACACTCACCAACCCCAATGCCTCTTTTGGTGCCATGCCGGTATTTATGACCGCCATTTCTACTATTTTGGGTGCCATACTTTTTTTACGTTTCGGGTGGGCCATTGGTAACGTTGGCTTTGTGGGCGTTATCACCATCATCATTATAGGTCATCTGGTAACTGTACCCACAGCCTTGGCCGTGGCCGAAATAGCTACCAATCAAAAAGTACAGGGCGGTGGGGCTTATTATATTATATCGCGCTCCTTTGGTCTTAACATTGGTGGTGCCATAGGTATAGCATTGTATCTTTCACAAGCCATAAGCGTGGCCTTTTACATCATTGCTTTTGGTGAGGCCTTTGATGCCATTATTCCTTATTTAAACCTGAGCCTGGATCCCGTTCTTTTTAAAAAACTGATTACCCTGTTAATGATGGGTATACTAAGTGCGGTTGTGCTTATACGCGGAGCCAACATTGGTATGAAGGCACTCTACGTAGTGGTGGGTATATTATTTTTATCCATTTTTATGGTGTTTTTAGGGTCACCTACCGGTGAGACAGTTACTTTTGAACTGAATGAAAAAACAAGTGATCCTAAACCGTTTTTTTACGTCTTCACCATTTTATTTCCGGCATTTACGGGTATTGCCGCCGGCCTTGGCTTGTCGGGCGATTTAAAGGACCCCAAACGCGCTATCCCAAGGGGTACCTTATGGGCCACGCTGGTGGGTATGGTGGTGTATATTGCCATAGCTTACAAAATGACAATGTCGGCATCCACCGAAGAATTGGCTTCCGATCAGTTGGTAATGCAGCGCATTGCTATCTGGGGTCCTATCATTCCCATCGGCCTGGCTGCCGCTACCCTTTCATCGGCTATTGGTTCCATATTGGTAGCCCCACGTACCTTGCAAGCCATAGGTTTCGATGATATTTTTCCATACCCCATACTCAATCGCTGGCTGGCCAAAGGAAAAGAGAAGGATAACGACCCGGTTAACGGAACCATTGTTACGATTGTTATTGCCTTCTTTTTTACCGGTATTGGCGATGTAAACTTTGTAGCGCAAATCATCTCCATGTTTTTTATGGTTACCTATGGTGTGATCTGTCTAATCAGCTTTTTGGAGCACTTTGCTGCCGACCCTGCCTTCCGTCCCACATTTAAGCACAACCGTTGGTATTACTCACTTGCCGGCGCAGTTTTTTCGTTCTGGCTGATGTTTAAAATGGATACTACCTACGCCTTCCTTTCTATTCTTATCATGGGCCTTATTTATATGGTTATCACAAAATACCGACCGGAACGCCGGGGGTTGGAGAAGCTTTTCAAGGGTGTGATGTTTCAGCTTAGTCGTCAGATACAAATATTTGTGCAGCGCGCCAATAAAGAGGAAGCGCACTACAACTGGCGCCCTTTTGCAGTGTGCGTTAGCGCCGATAGCTTTGAGCGGCAGTCGGCATTCGACTTGCTGGGCTGGATATCGCATAAATATGGCTTTGGTACTTACATCCATTATGTGCAGGGTATGTTAACCTACCAAACTAACCAGCAATCATCCGAAATTCTGGAGCGCTTGATTAACAGAGCCAAAGGAAGTAACACACGGGTTTATATTGATACCATCATCAGTCCCTCGTACACCTCGGCCATTGCCCAGGTAATACAGCTATCGGGTATATCAGGAAAGGGGAGTAATCTAATTCTTTTTGAGTTTCCCAGTAACAATCCCGCATCGCTAAAAAACGCCTTAGACAATTATGCCTTGTTTAATTCGTGCAAAATGGATGTATGCTTGTTGAATACTTCGATAAAAGGATTTGGTTATAAAAAAGAAATACATGTGTGGATAGGCCGGCATGATTTTTATAATGCCAACCTGATGATTTTAATGGCTTACATTATTTTGGGTCATCCCGATTGGAAAAAAGGTTTTATCAAGATATATTTTTTGGCGCCTTCGGACGATATAGATCGTGAACGCAAAAAATGGCTCGATTTGATTAAATCAGGTCGGCTGCCCATTGCACCGGGCAATGTGCAAATGATACTTTTTAGCGAAGGCGACCGTAAGGAAGAAATTATACGCAATAAAAGTCATGATGCCGACCTTACCATCACCGGCTTTTCGTCCGATGATATTAAAAAGGGCACCGAGTGCTTTACGCGCTACGATGGCATGGGAAATATTCTGTTTGTAAATGCCTACCGAAAAAAGGAAATAGAGTAAATATCGCGATTATTTATCCGTCAAATAATAGAATTATCACCGCAATGGTTTAAAATGTGTTGATTTGTCATTGTGCGTCCAATAAAAATTATATATTTGTCCATTCATTTATAAACTGTAAGTGTTCCACCACTTTTACAAATGATTTAACTCACATTGAGTACTACTAATTACAAAAACCTTTAATCGAATGGAAATCGCAAGTGATTGTTATCTTAAATTTATGGATTTGTAAGCGTAAGCCATGTTGTTTAAATAATACGACATCGCAAACGGTAGTGGATTATGCAATATTATAACAGTTTGTAATGCATGATGTAGTCCTAAATATATCGCTTTTAAACTTTTAAATAAACACACATTTATTAATTTAAACCTTTTGTTTTATGCGCAAATTAGCATTATTACTGTGTCTGGTTCTTTTTATAGGGCTAGAGACACTTACAGCCCAAACAAAAGCTCTTACGGGTAAAATCGTCGATAATCTTGGCGACCCTGTTCCCGGAGTATCTATTGTTGTTAAGGGCACCACCACCGGGACGATATCCCAAATGGATGGTACGTACCAATTGAATGTACCTGAAAATGCAACAAGCATTTTATTTTCTTTTATAGGCATGGAGACCCAAGAGGTGCCTTACACCGGGCAGAGTACCATCAACGTGTCTATGGTGCCTGATACCGAAGACCTTGACGAGGTAGTGGTAACGGCTCTTGGAATTAAGAGGAGTGAGAAATCACTGGGTACGGCTGTTACAAAAGTAGATCAAAGTCAACTTGTTCAAAAGGCTGAGTCGGATGTGCTCAAGACCATGGAGGGAAAAGTACCCGGGGTGAACATATCATCATCGGGTGGTTCTGCAGGTAGTGCAACCCGGATTACCATTAGAGGTACCTCTTCTATGTTGGGAAATAACGAACCCCTGGTGGTAGTTGACGGTATCCCTTACAGTAACCAGAACTACCAAACTACAAATATGAGTACGGGTGGTGGTGCCTATGGTAATGCCATGGCCACGATAGACCCCAATGATATTGAATCAATGAGTGTTTTGAAAGGAGCCTCTGCTTCTGCACTTTATGGATCCCGGGCAGCCAATGGTGTTATCCTGATCACAACCAAAAGTGGCAATGCAAGGGATACGAACAAGAAATTCGAGATTACGGTGAACAGCAGTGTTACGTGGGAACAGATTGCTAGTTTACCCGATTATCAGAATACCTATGGTAACGGATCTAATTTCAACTACGCCAACTCCAATGGCTCATGGGGTCCTCGATTCGATTCAATGGACTCAATCCCTGTTTGGGATGGATACAAAGACTACGTGGGTGTATTGCCCGGACTGGATTCCGATTCTGTTCCTTATGTTGCGCAGCCCAATAATGTGGAGAGTTTGTTTGATACAGGTATGCTGGTTGAAAATTCTATCTCAATTCAAAAAGGCAGCCAAACCGGCGCTTTTAATGTTACCATGAGTAATAGCCAGAACGATAGTTATATCCCCTTTGGAGAGTTTGAGCGGACCAGTATATCGGTCGGTGGTAATTCAAAACTTTCCAACGGCTTCAGTGTAAACGGTAACCTAAGTTTCAGTACCACGGATCAAACAAGTGGTATATTTGGTAACAATCAATCCTCGAGTGATGGTGGTGGAGGATCCGGCTTTGCAAGAACACTATGGTTGGGTCGCACCTGGAACATGAACTTACCTTACGAGGATCCTGTAACCGGATTTCCTATTTCAACAAGCCCTTCTCAGTACGATCATCCACTATGGTCGTGGAAGCATAATCAGGTTAGGACGCAACAGGATAGAACTGTGGCTAATTTTGGATTAGACTATGAATTTGCGCCATGGTTAAATGTGTCCTATAAATTAGGATATAATAATTTGGCAACCAATCGACTTGAGATAATTGATTTAGGCTCCAGAAAGTTTGCCGGTGGCGGTGCCATTTATGAGGACCATATTCAATTTAGAGAAATAGAGTCAAACCTGTTATTAAATGTAAACAAGAGGTTGGGTGACGACTTCACTATAGATGGTGTAATTGGTCATCAAGTGAATCAAAGGGAGCAAATGAGATATACCTATCAAGGTAAAGATTTTGTTTCTCCGGGCATTTATAATATGGCCAATGTGCAAAGTATCGTAAATACTAAATCAGAAGAGTATAAAAGAAGATTGATTGGATTATTTTTCTCTGGTACATTGGGATACCAGGATTTTGCATATCTGACGGTAAAAGGCCGTAACGATTGGTCCTCAACATTAGCTCCGGATAACTGGAGTTATTTTTATCCGGCTGTTGAGGGTTCTTTTGTTTTTACAAATCTAATTGATATAGACAAGAATATCCTGACTTACGGTAAATTAAGAGCATCATGGGGTAAAACCGGTAACGATGCCGGAGTTTATTCAATTTACCCTTATTACAATATTAAAACCAGCACTTATTTTACTGATGCGGCTTATCCATTTAATGGACAGTCGACCTATTCGTTGCCCAATACGGCAAATAATATTAATCTAAGTCCGGAGTTCTCAACGGATTTTGAGATAGGTGCAGAATTAAGGTTTCTAAGGAACCGGATCGGAATTGATTTGACCTATTACAATAAAGTGACTACAGATTTGATTACAGCTGTTCAAACACCTGCAACTTCCGGTTACGATCAAAACTATATCAATGTAGGTGAAATAACCAACAAGGGTATTGAGTTGATGCTTGACGCAAACCCTGTAAATTATGGTGGATTTAGTTGGGATATCATTTACACTTTTGCCAAGAATGATAATGAGGTGACCGAATTGTTTGGAAAGGATGACGACAAGGTTGTATTGTATGGTCTATTTGGGGATCCTCAAATAGTGGCACAGGTAGGCTCACCCGTTGCAAGCTTCGAAGGTAATGTTCCACTAAGGGATGATGCGGGGAACTTATTGATTGATTTTGCCTCAGGCTTACCTTTGATTGCCCCGGATAAAGAAATAATAGGAGATCCTTATCACGATTTTGAAATGGGTTTAAGTAATACTTTGAGTTTTAAAGGTATAAGTGTTTCTGCACATCTGACCTATAAGCATGGTGGAGACTTCTACTCAAATTCTATTACCAGTTTGCTAGGTCGTGGTGTAACTAAAGATAACGAAGATAGGGAAAAAACAGTTATCGTACCGGGCTATTATGGCGATCCAAATACAAATGGCCCGCTTTTAGTTGATGGCAATAAAGTTGAAAATTCGACACAGATTCAGGTGAACGATCTATATTTTTCTTCGGGAGATGTGAGTTCCTTTGCAATTAACAGTGTTGGTTACTATCAGGTTTATGATCGTTCGGTGTGGAGACTCAATGAACTGGCAGTAGGTTACAACTTGCCAAAATCCTTGCTGAACAGAACACCCTTTGGCAGTGTTTATTTGGGTTTTGTAGGTAGAAACTTATGGTATCACGCTCCCAATCTGCCAGAACACACTAATTTTGACCCGGATATGGGAACTTATGGTTCTGGAAATGTTCAGGGTGTTGAATATAGTGGTGCGCCATCTGTTAAAAGATATGGTTTTAATCTTAAGGTAACATTTTAATGAATTTGATTATGAAAAATAAAATTATAGTATTATTTTCTGTGATCTTTATTAGTCTATCGAGTTGCTCCGATTTTTTAGACATCAATCAAGATCCTAACGTTCCGACGAAACCGGAAATTGAAAAATTACTACCCGGAATCATACGAGAAGTGGGTGATATTTTTTCACTAAGATTTTCCGGTATCAATAACGTTACCGCGGTATATGTACATCACCTGACTACCAGGGAAAGCATTGACGCTTATCAGGTGAAAGCGGGCGATTACGCCATACGGACCTCCTGGGATGCCACTTATGTTGAATCGTTGGCAGATATTGAAGTGTTAATGTCTTTAGCCGAGGCTGATGGCGATGGCGACGGCTTTAAAGACTATGCAGCCTATGCCGGGATTGCAAAAATCTTTAAAGCTTATGTTTATAGTCAGCTGGTAGACCTGTGGGGGGATATTCCTTTTAGCGAAGCGATATCAGATATAAATAGCCCCAACTTTAATCCCGTATTCGACGATGATGAGCAGATTTATGCTGCTTTGTTTAGCTTGCTTGAGGAAGGTATTGCCGATCTCCAAGACGATACTTCTAATAATTTTTTATTGCCTGCAGATGATGATATAATTTATGGAGGTAGCATCAATAAATGGATAAGATTTGCAAATACGGTAAGACTAAAGCTATATAACCAGGTAAGGGGAACAGCATTGTGGAACGAGTCAGTTGTTACTAGCTTACTGACCAATAAAGGAGACTCGCTAATGGCTGAAGGAGGTGATTTTTGGATGCCTTACGGTTCGTCGAATGCACCCGATAACAGACATCCCGGTTTTGTGAGCGATTACGAAGGAAGTCAGATTAGTATGTACTGCAGCCCATGGTTTTACGAGATACTCAATGGCGAAAATGCAAGAATCTTCAATGGAATTACAGACCCACGGATCCCTTATTATTTCTATAACCAGTTGAGCGGCGACGACTCGGAGGCTCCACCAGAGTATAGGAATGGCGATTTCATGTCCATCTATTTTGGCTCCCAAGGTATAAACAGGGACCATTCGGCCAGGAAATCTGCCACACAAGTGGGCATATATCCTGTTGGCGGTAGGTTTGATGATGGCAGGGGAGGTTCAGGTACCCCTGATAATGCAACCGGAGATGCTCCGCATCGTTTCCTTTCCTATAGCGATTGCTTATTCATCCAGGCAGAATTAGCACATAATGGTGTGGCGGGCGATCCTAAGGCCCTTCTCGAGGAGGCTATCACTAAGTCTTTTGAGCAAGTGGATAAGGTGGTTGCTATGACTTCAACTACTCAAGAAGTTCCGGTTTTGAAGGGAAGCGATGAATTATCGGATTATGTAGGTTTTGTAATGAGCGAATATGATTCAGGTGATAACAATAAAAAACTTGAAATTATCATGACCCAAAAGTGGATTTCGATGTTTGGTGGTAATGAAACCGATTGTTATACCGACTACCGAAGAACCGGATATCCGGTATTGTTCGATGCCAATAATGATGTAGCTAGTGGGGGTCCTGATGGAAGTGGTGTGGTGCCTACACGTGTTGATAGGGATTATCCTCTGTCTATGCCCTATGCGGATACCGAATTAGATACGAATGATAATGCCCCGGCACAAAAAAACATCACCACCGATGGTATTTTCTGGGATAATTAGTTTTAATTGTTAAATTTTAGTTATATGAAAAATATATTTAAGTTATTATTTGCATTTAGTGTACTATTGGTCACTTCGTGCGATAACGACCCGGATTTAAGGATGCCGGATACTACTGACGGTTTTTTACCACGCATCGATATAAATGCCGTTGCAGGAAGTAGTCTGGTTGATGCAAGTAATATTGATGATGTTGTCTTTGCCATGGATTTGGGCATAGAAGATGGTTTCACTAAAACAACTGCTTCCAGATATGATTTAATCGTTAAATATGGCAAGCTCGATAAGTCGTACGTTACAGCCGTTGTAGAAGCGGATGTGAAGCTTGGTGCAGTATCTTATACAATTGACGAAGTAGTGGCTGCCTTAGGTGTGAATAAGGCAAATATTGCGGTGGGGGAATCCATGGTTTTTGCATTGGATGTAACCCTTGCATCGGGGAAAAAGCTACCGGCCTTTGTAAATGGGAATAGTACCTATAGCTCATCCGTTCTTAGTCTGCCCAATGTATCGCCTATTGCCAACTATGCCGTTGCATGTGGTATTTTTGCCGACTTCACTGGGAATTATAAAGTGGAATATGTTTCTGGTGCACAGGGAACCGTATTCGGTTATGGCATTTTTGAGGAGGGTGAAATTGTTGAAATGAAAAGCACAGGTTACACTTCGCGCCAATTTGGCTTCTCTTATTTGTTTGGCGATTTTGGCCTGGTGGATTTAAAACTGGAGCTTTCCTGTGGCGATATTCTTGTTCAACATTCCAAGTCGGGTATCGGTTGTGGCGGCCCCGGGTTAAACCTCGGCCCAACAAACACTATCTATAGTTACGATCCGAATGATGACAGTGAGCTGATGATAAGCTTTACCGAAAATATTGATGCCGGTTGTGGTGGCTCACCGCAAGAAGTTGTACTGCGATTGGTAAAACAATAGCACTTAAACCCAAAGCAACTAAGCTGTGGTGGGACACATAGATTAAAGGTTTAGTTGTGCCTGCCAGTCAGGCAAGTGAGTGAGGGCAGATCCGTTGGGGTCTGCCCTTTTTTATGTTGTAACTCCGCGGGTGTTCCCGGATTAACCAGGTGTAAAGGTAAGGCTCCCGAGATAATTGGGGCAGGTATTGCCTGTGACAAGCAGGGATGCTTTATTCTTTTCTATTCTCCCCGGCTATGTTTCTTCACCAAAAAATGAACCGTCCGGTCGGTCTAATATCCATTAACAATAAGGATTATCTTTTTATTTTATCTGCATAAGCACAATAAAATAGCGATAAAAGCAATAAATTCTTTAACAAATGTTTACAAAAAACAATAAACATTTGTAAGTGTAAATAATATTTGCAATATTGTGAACATCTTTTAACACAAAAGCGATGTTGAAAATACTAATTGTTACGACTAAAAAAAGGGATATCATTTCGTGCGAAATGATATTTAAATAAGGTTTACGGGCAGCAAGCTACTATTCGTTGCCTATGAATATCATTAAATTTACCTCGACCAAAGCTCCCGGAACCTACTTGGCAGAAATTCTACTTATCGTAATATGTACGAATATCCTGCAAGCGCACAAATTGACAAAACCTTCTTGATGCTTTTAGCAAGCGACTATTTGTCAATGGAATATCACAATTGGACCCCTATTTACAAATGATAACTGTTTTCCCCGATTTGTAAATACGCTAACTCACTTACGTTCTACCAATTACAAAAACCTTTAATCGTATGAAAATCTAAACTTTAATCCCTTAAAAACTTACGAATGCAGCAGGTGTTTACCTAACTATTCGAATAATCTGCCACTTATAGTTCAAGTGTCGGGTTGGCTGCCTGTTTACGGTTTGATACATAGGGCCGTAACATTGCTCTAAATGAGTTGTTATAAAAATAAACACACATTTACTAATTTAAACCTTCTGTTTTATGCGCAAATTAGCATTATTACTGTCGTTGGTCCTTTTTATAGGGCTGGAGACACTGACCGCCCAAACAAAAGCTCTTACGGGTAAAATCGTCGATAGTCTTGGCGACCCTGTTCCCGGGGTATCCATTGTTGTTACGGGCACAACCATCGGAACCATATCGCGTCCCGACGGTACGTATCAAATAAACGTACCTACCAATGCAACAAGCATTTTATTTACTTTTGTCGGCATGGAGGACAAAGAAGTGGTCTACAGCGGACAGAGTACCATCAATGTGTCTATGGTTGCCGACATCGAATCCCTTGACGAGGTGGTGGTAACGGCCCTTGGAATTAAGAGGAGTGAGAAATCACTGGGTACGGCTGTTACAAAAGTAGATCAAAGTCAACTTGTTCAAAAGGCTGAGTCGGATGTGCTCAAGACCATGGAGGGAAAAGTACCCGGGGTGAACATATCATCTTCGGGTGGTTCTGCAGGTAGTGCAACCCGGATTACCATTAGAGGTACCTCTTCTATGTTGGGAAATAACGAACCCCTGGTGGTAGTTGACGGTATCCCTTACAGTAACCAGAACTACCAAACTACAAATATGAGTACGGGTGGTGGTGCCTATGGTAATGCCATGGCCACGATAGACCCCAATGATATTGAATCAATGAGTGTTTTGAAAGGAGCCTCTGCTTCTGCACTTTATGGATCCCGGGCAGCCAATGGTGTTATCCTGATCACAACCAAAAGTGGCAATGCAAGGGATACGAACAAGAAATTCGAGATTACGGTGAACAGCAGTGTTACGTGGGAACAGATTGCTAGTTTACCCGATTATCAGAATACCTATGGTAACGGATCTAATTTCAACTACGCCAACTCCAATGGCTCATGGGGTCCTCGATTCGATTCAATGGACTCAATCCCTGTTTGGGATGGATACAAAGACTACGTGGGTGTATTGCCCGGACTGGATTCCGATTCTGTTCCTTATGTTGCGCAGCCCAATAATGTGGAGAGTTTGTTTGATACAGGTATGCTGGTTGAAAATTCTATCTCAATTCAAAAAGGCAGCCAAACCGGCGCTTTTAATGTTACCATGAGTAATAGCCAGAACGATAGTTATATCCCCTTTGGAGAGTTTGAGCGGACCAGTATATCGGTCGGTGGTAATTCAAAACTTTCCAACGGCTTCAGTGTAAACGGTAACCTAAGTTTCAGTACCACGGATCAAACAAGTGGTATATTTGGTAACAATCAATCCTCGAGTGATGGTGGTGGAGGATCCGGCTTTGCAAGAACACTATGGTTGGGTCGCACCTGGAACATGAACTTACCTTACGAGGATCCTGTAACCGGATTTCCTATTTCAACAAGCCCTTCTCAGTACGATCATCCACTATGGTCGTGGAAGCATAATCAGGTTAGGACGCAACAGGATAGAACTGTGGCTAATTTTGGATTAGACTATGAATTTGCGCCATGGTTAAATGTGTCCTATAAATTAGGATATAATAATTTGGCAACCAATCGACTTGAGATAATTGATTTAGGCTCCAGAAAGTTTGCCGGTGGCGGTGCCATTTATGAGGACCATATTCAATTTAGAGAAATAGAGTCAAACCTGTTATTAAATGTAAACAAGAGGTTGGGTGACGACTTCACTATAGATGGTGTAATTGGTCATCAAGTGAATCAAAGGGAGCAAATGAGATATACCTATCAAGGTAAAGATTTTGTTTCTCCGGGCATTTATAATATGGCCAATGTGCAAAGTATCGTAAATACTAAATCAGAAGAGTATAAAAGAAGATTGATTGGATTATTTTTCTCTGGTACATTGGGATACCAGGATTTTGCATATCTGACGGTAAAAGGCCGTAACGATTGGTCCTCAACATTAGCTCCGGATAACTGGAGTTATTTTTATCCGGCTGTTGAGGGTTCTTTTGTTTTTACAAATCTAATTGATATAGACAAGAATATCCTGACTTACGGTAAATTAAGAGCATCATGGGGTAAAACCGGTAACGATGCCGGAGTTTATTCAATTTACCCTTATTACAATATTAAAACCAGCACTTATTTTACTGATGCGGCTTATCCATTTAATGGACAGTCGACCTATTCGTTGCCCAATACGGCAAATAATATTAATCTAAGTCCGGAGTTCTCAACGGATTTTGAGATAGGTGCAGAATTAAGGTTTCTAAGGAACCGGATCGGAATTGATTTGACCTATTACAATAAAGTGACTACAGATTTGATTACAGCTGTTCAAACACCTGCAACTTCCGGTTACGATCAAAACTATATCAATGTAGGTGAAATAACCAACAAGGGTATTGAGTTGATGCTTGACGCAAACCCTGTAAATTATGGTGGATTTAGTTGGGATATCATTTACACTTTTGCCAAGAATGATAATGAGGTGACCGAATTGTTTGGAAAGGATGACGACAAGGTTGTATTGTATGGTCTATTTGGGGATCCTCAAATAGTGGCACAGGTAGGCTCACCCGTTGCAAGCTTCGAAGGTAATGTTCCACTAAGGGATGATGCGGGGAACTTATTGATTGATTTTGCCTCAGGCTTACCTTTGATTGCCCCGGATAAAGAAATAATAGGAGATCCTTATCACGATTTTGAAATGGGTTTAAGTAATACTTTGAGTTTTAAAGGTATAAGTGTTTCTGCACATCTGACCTATAAGCATGGTGGAGACTTCTACTCAAATTCTATTACCAGTTTGCTAGGTCGTGGTGTAACTAAAGATAACGAAGATAGGGAAAAAACAGTTATCGTACCGGGCTATTATGGCGATCCAAATACAAATGGCCCGCTTTTAGTTGATGGCAATAAAGTTGAAAATTCGACACAGATTCAGGTGAACGATCTATATTTTTCTTCGGGAGATGTGAGTTCCTTTGCAATTAACAGTGTTGGTTACTATCAGGTTTATGATCGTTCGGTGTGGAGACTCAATGAACTGGCAGTAGGTTACAACTTGCCAAAATCCTTGCTGAACAGAACACCCTTTGGCAGTGTTTATTTGGGTTTTGTAGGTAGAAACTTATGGTATCACGCTCCCAATCTGCCAGAACACACTAATTTTGACCCGGATATGGGAACTTATGGTTCTGGAAATGTTCAGGGTGTTGAATATAGTGGTGCGCCATCTGTTAAAAGATATGGTTTTAATCTTAAGGTAACATTTTAATGAATTTGATTATGAAAAATAAAATTATAGTATTATTTTCTGTGATCTTTATTAGTCTATCGAGTTGCTCCGATTTTTTAGACATCAATCAAGATCCTAACGTTCCGACGAAACCGGAAATTGAAAAATTACTACCCGGAATCATACGAGAAGTGGGTGATATTTTTTCACTAAGATTTTCCGGTATCAATAACGTTACCGCGGTATATGTACATCACCTGACTACCAGGGAAAGCATTGACGCTTATCAGGTGAAAGCGGGCGATTACGCCATACGGACCTCCTGGGATGCCACTTATGTTGAATCGTTGGCAGATATTGAAGTGTTAATGTCTTTAGCCGAGGCTGATGGCGATGGCGACGGCTTTAAAGACTATGCAGCCTATGCCGGGATTGCAAAAATCTTTAAAGCTTATGTTTATAGTCAGCTGGTAGACCTGTGGGGGGATATTCCTTTTAGCGAAGCGATATCAGATATAAATAGCCCCAACTTTAATCCCGTATTCGACGATGATGAGCAGATTTATGCTGCTTTGTTTAGCTTGCTTGAGGAAGGTATTGCCGATCTCCAAGACGATACTTCTAATAATTTTTTATTGCCTGCAGATGATGATATAATTTATGGAGGTAGCATCAATAAATGGATAAGATTTGCAAATACGGTAAGACTAAAGCTATATAACCAGGTAAGGGGAACAGCATTGTGGAACGAGTCAGTTGTTACTAGCTTACTGACCAATAAAGGAGACTCGCTAATGGCTGAAGGAGGTGATTTTTGGATGCCTTACGGTTCGTCGAATGCACCCGATAACAGACATCCCGGTTTTGTGAGCGATTACGAAGGAAGTCAGATTAGTATGTACTGCAGCCCATGGTTTTACGAGATACTCAATGGCGAAAATGCAAGAATCTTCAATGGAATTACAGACCCACGGATCCCTTATTATTTCTATAACCAGTTGAGCGGCGACGACTCGGAGGCTCCACCAGAGTATAGGAATGGCGATTTCATGTCCATCTATTTTGGCTCCCAAGGTATAAACAGGGACCATTCGGCCAGGAAATCTGCCACACAAGTGGGCATATATCCTGTTGGCGGTAGGTTTGATGATGGCAGGGGAGGTTCAGGTACCCCTGATAATGCAACCGGAGATGCTCCGCATCGTTTCCTTTCCTATAGCGATTGCTTATTCATCCAGGCAGAATTAGCACATAATGGTGTGGCGGGCGATCCTAAGGCCCTTCTCGAGGAGGCTATCACTAAGTCTTTTGAGCAAGTGGATAAGGTGGTTGCTATGACTTCAACTACTCAAGAAGTTCCGGTTTTGAAGGGAAGCGATGAATTATCGGATTATGTAGGTTTTGTAATGAGCGAATATGATTCAGGTGATAACAATAAAAAACTTGAAATTATCATGACCCAAAAGTGGATTTCGATGTTTGGTGGTAATGAAACCGATTGTTATACCGACTACCGAAGAACCGGATATCCGGTATTGTTCGATGCCAATAATGATGTAGCTAGTGGGGGTCCTGATGGAAGTGGTGTGGTGCCTACACGTGTTGATAGGGATTATCCTCTGTCTATGCCCTATGCGGATACCGAATTAGATACGAATGATAATGCCCCGGCACAAAAAAACATCACCACCGATGGTATTTTCTGGGATAATTAGTTTTAATTGTTAAATTTTAGTTATATGAAAAATATATTTAAGTTATTATTTGCATTTAGTGTACTATTGGTCACTTCGTGCGATAACGACCCGGATTTAAGGATGCCGGATACTACTGACGGTTTTTTACCACGCATCGATATAAATGCCGTTGCAGGAAGTAGTCTGGTTGATGCAAGTAATATTGATGATGTTGTCTTTGCCATGGATTTGGGCATAGAAGATGGTTTCACTAAAACAACTGCTTCCAGATATGATTTAATCGTTAAATATGGCAAGCTCGATAAGTCGTACGTTACAGCCGTTGTAGAAGCGGATGTGAAGCTTGGTGCAGTATCTTATACAATTGACGAAGTAGTGGCTGCCTTAGGTGTGAATAAGGCAAATATTGCGGTGGGGGAATCCATGGTTTTTGCATTGGATGTAACCCTTGCATCGGGGAAAAAGCTACCGGCCTTTGTAAATGGGAATAGTACCTATAGCTCATCCGTTCTTAGTCTGCCCAATGTATCGCCTATTGCCAACTATGCCGTTGCATGTGGTATTTTTGCCGACTTCACTGGGAATTATAAAGTGGAATATGTTTCTGGTGCACAGGGAACCGTATTCGGTTATGGCATTTTTGAGGAGGGAGAAATTGTTGAAATGGAAAGCACAGGTTACACTTCGCGCCAATTTGGCTTCTCTTATTTGTTTGGCGATTTTGGCCTGGTGGATTTAAAACTGGAGCTTTCCTGTGGCGATATTCTTGTTCAACATTCCAAGTCGGGTATCGGTTGTGGCGGCCCCGGGTTAAACCTCGGCCCAACAAACACTATCTATAGTTACGATCCGAATGATGACAGTGAGCTGATGATAAGCTTTACCGAAAATATTGATGCCGGTTGTGGTGGCTCACCGCAAGAAGTTGTACTGCGATTGGTAAAACAATAGCACTTAAACCCAAAACAACTAAGCTGTGGTGGGACACATAGATTAAAGGTTTAGTTGTGCCTGCCAGTCAGGCAAGTGAGTGAGGGCAGATCCGTTGGGGTCTGCCCTTTTTTATGTTGTAACTCCGCGGGTGTTCCCGGATTAACCAGGTGTAAAGGTAAGGCTCCCGAGATAATTGGGGTAAGTGCTCTAGCGGCCCCTGCAAGTGGAAGAATATAAACTGCGCTTTTTCTTCCTGTTCTTTGTGCATCCATCGTATTGCTTGCGGTTTTCTATTGCAGGTATAGATATAGGTAGTATATGCACCCGATAGTGTAGAGCGATTAAGAAGGTAAAATTTGATTTGCAGAAACTTCAGTAAAGCTTGCAGAGAATCAATCACATATTGGTTGCCTGCCTTATGTAATATTTCATGTGCAAAAGATTTATGGAAATTGATTTTTTATCGGCTGATGGTGACTGGTAAAGCTAATCTGTATTTACCTTGGGGTTTTTCCTCTACGTATCAACACAATGCCATATTCCTTTTCAATAAATAAAAAGTAGTTATAAAGTTGGTAATTCAGGTCAATACCATAATCGATATGTGGGCTATAATCAATCCTTGTTTCATAAAAATCACCGTAACGTAACGTATTGTTGTGGCGGATATTCCATTCTGTAACATATTGCTGGTTCCAATTACTAAGGTATTGGTTCGAGTAAAAGGATTTAGGGGGCTGGGTGGCAAGAAACGAATCAAATCGAGCATCCATAACAATGAGCTCGTATTGCGTAGAGTCACTTGTAGCTTCGCTTATTTTAGCTGTGGCTGTGTCTCCTTTAGTAACCGGTTTTGTGGTGTGGCAGGCCATTACAGCAAGCATGAACAGTAGTGATAGTATAGAAAGTCGCATAATCTGAACCTTTAAGATGAATACTTTCCCTTAAAGTTACAAAAAAGCCCCGGCATTTTACATCTCGGGGCTTTAGCTTATTTCAGATTAAGTGTTACTTATTTTTTTGCTTTCTTCTATCAATTGGATAAAATCATCGAACAAAAACTCGGTGTCGGTAGGTCCGCTCGAGGCTTCGGGATGGAACTGAGTAGAGAAAAAAGGTTTGGACTTATGACGGATACCTTCGTTACTTCCATCGTTCAGGTTAACAAAAAAAGGCTCCCAATCGTCGGTAAGTGAATTGTTGTCAAGGGCATAGCCGTGATTTTGCGATGAGATATAGCAACTGTTGGTACCTACTTTTATAACCGGATGATTGTGGGCGCGGTGTCCATATTTTAATTTATACGTACTGCCACCCGAAGCAATACCCAGCAATTGATTGCCCAGGCATATGCCAAATATTGGCTTGCCAATTTCAATGGCTTTTTGTATGTGCTTTACGGTCTGAGAGCACATCTGCGGATTGCCCGGACCGTTGGAGAGCATGATGCCGTCGTAATCCTCCTGAGTAAAATCATAATCCCAGGGCACTTGTACCACAGTAGTGTCTTTTTTTAGCAGACACCTTAAAATATTATTTTTGGCTCCTGTATCTACTAATACCACTTTATGTTTTCCATTGCCAAATACCTTACGCTCTTTAATGCTTACCTGTGCTACCAGGTTTTCGTGGTTGGGGTCGTAGGTGGCTATATCTTCATCATCCACCAATATTTTACCCAACATGCTGCCTTTTTCGCGAAGCAACTTGGTGAGGGCGCGGGTATCGATACCAAAAATTCCCGGCACTTTGTTTTCAATAAGCCAATCGCTCAACGAGGTTCTTGCATTCCAGTGGCTGTACTCAAAAGAGTAATCGGATATGATTAAACCCGAAATATGGATTTGATCTGATTCGTAAAACAAAGGGATACCATATTCGTCCGTATCGTTAACCGGAACACCGTAGTTACCAATCAAAGGGTAGGTAGCTACTAATATTTGTCCTTGGTACGATGGATCGGTTAAACTCTCGGGGTAACCTGCCATGGCAGTATTGAATACCACTTCGCCGGCCACAGATTTGTTATATCCAAACGACTTTCCTTCAAAGATAGTCCCATCTTCGAGTACCAATTTAATTCCTTTTACTTCGGGCATAATATCAAGATAATCTATTGATTAATATGGTAGAGGGGCGTAGCGCAATAATACGCAGAACCCTCTTATTTTTGTACGGGCGCAAAGGTAAAAAAAATATTTGCTCTTTTTATTAAAAAACACACTGCATGTATAAATATTAAGCAAAAACAGCATAAAATGTATAAATATGCAGAAGTGAAAACGGCTATCCGTTATATCGGTAAAGGGTATTCTGTCCGAGTAAAAATTGCTCATCTGTTGGTTTTTTATTGTATACGATATGTTTACTAATCCAAAAGCGTTAGTATGGCCATGCTACTTTAACCGTTTTTAATTTTTAAATCGACACTGCATATGGCAAACAAGCAAGCTAAATACCAAACTGGTGGATAACGTATCACAATCTTTACTTATCTTTAATCGCATCAATTTGTACATATTTAATGTGCTATTTGAAAAAATAACCATGCGCTTACAGATAAAAAATATAGGTATCATGTTATTCACGAATTACAATGTTGTGCTGTGTTTGTGTTTATTGTTGTTCCTACCTGATGTATTATCGCAAAGCAAGCAAACCGACAAGCCGGTTTTTTATAGTCTTGCGGCCAATTATGGATATTTTCAGGTACATACCAAAGTTTTATCTCCATTTCGGGGTTCGCAGCCCAGGGGTGTGGAGCTCCAGGTGAGCCAAATGTTATTTACCAACAAGGCAAAAAACACCTTTGGATTTTATCCTAAATGGGCACTTGGTTTGAGGTACGTTAATTTTGGACATCCTGATTTGGGCTATGCGGTTAAAGGTTTGGCCTATTTCGAGCCTTTTTTAAAAGTACAGGGAGCATGGCGCTTTTCGGTCAAAGCCGGTATGGGAGTAGCTTATATGAGCAATCCGTACGATGCTAATTCCAATCCGTTTAATCGTACGTATAGCACAAAGCTGGCCTTTCCCTTATCGGCGGGTGGGAGTGTATATTATTTTTTTAACCATAAATGGGCGTTAAAAACCAGCGTTTCCTTCGAGCATATATCCAATGGCGGATTAAGAGCGCCCAATCTTGGCATTAACTATCCCTTGATGTCGCTTGCCCTTGAGCATACCTTGGATAGATACAATGCGAATCCAATAAAAAGTTCCGGGCTCCTACCCAAAAAGCAGAGGCAGGAGCTGCTCGTTGCTTATTCCTTAAAAGAAGATAGTTTGTCCAATTATCAATCGCTTGCTATGTTATTTTACAATAGGAGTTTTGCAGGTGGACGGATAAATGCCTTTACTGTTTCCGGCATGATTGAATACCGACAAATACATAATGATAACAAAGCGCTGGATAAGTGGAGTATCGCTCCATTAATCGGCAATGAGTTTTTGTTAGGTAAATTACGGTTTGGACAGCAATTGGGCTTGTATTTATTACAGGCACCCGAAGCGCCAAACAATTTGTTTCAGCATTACTATCTCCGATATTTCGTTGACAAGCGTATAGTTACCGGGGTTGCCCTCAAAGCTCATGGAAGAGTAGCAGATTATCTGGCTATTCAGCTGGGGCTTGTTTTTTAATTTTTTGCTCTGGTGCAATATTTTATATGGCGCACCTAATCCCGCTCCAGGGTTAAGAATCATACGCTGTTATCTCCTTACTCTAAACATTAATCTTTCTGCTCTCCACTATACACTCCCCACTCTTTCCTGACTTTATTCATACTACGTTCTAATTAAACTTTTGTATCTTGCATTCTTTTTAAATTTTTATAATATGGAAGGAATAAAGAGTTATATAAGTGAAAATAAAAGTCGTTTACTATCGGAGCTGTTTGATTTGTTGCGCATCCCCTCGATAAGCAGTATTGAATCGCACAAGCCTGATATGTATAAGGCGGCAGATATGTGGGTAAATATTTTAAAGGATGCGGGTGCCGACAAAGCGGATATTTATGAGACAGCCGGTAATCCAATTGTGTTTGCACAAAAAATTATCAATCCGCTTTTGCCCACGGTGTTGGTTTATGCTCATATGGATGTGATGCCTGTAGATCCCATTGAGTTGTGGGATAGTCCACCATTTGAGCCAATTATAAAAGATGGGCGTATCTATGCCAGGGGAGCCGACGACGATAAAGGGCAAGGTTTTATGCATGCCAAAGCTTTTGAGTTTATGGTTAAAACCAATCAGCTGCCTTGCAATGTCAAGTTTCTGATTGAAGGCGAGGAGGAGATAGGATCGGTTAATCTGCCACAATTTTGTGAAGAAAATAAAGAGATGTTAAAAAGCGATGTGATATTAGTTTCTGACACATCTATGATAGCTCCCGGTATTCCATCCATTACCACGGGGCTTCGTGGTCTGGCCTATTGGCAAGTGGAGGTTACCGGGCCAAACCGCGATTTGCACTCAGGACTTTTTGGGGGAGCTGTGGGTAATCCTATAAATGTGCTGGCCAAAATGATTGCCCAAATGACGGATGAGGATGGAAAAATAACGGTTCCCGGATTTTACGATGATGTGATAGAAGTGGATGCTGAGGAGCGTAAAAGAATGAGTCAGGCCCCTTTTGACGAAGAAAGATATAAAAGGGCGATAGGAGTGGAGGAGTTGGCCGGTGAAAAAGGCTTTGCTACTACCGAGCGAACAGGAATACGCCCAAGTTTTGATGTGTGCGGTATTTGGGGCGGTTATACCGGTGAAGGCGCCAAAACAGTTTTGCCTTCAAAAGCTTTTGCAAAGATATCATCACGTCTGGTACCCAATCAGGATCATCATAAAATTGCCGATTTGTTTAAGGCTCATTTTGAGTCTATTGCGCCCAAAAGTGTACAGGTAAAAGTGGATATATTACATGGAGGGCAAGGCTATGTGTGCCCTATTGACCTGCCTGAATACAAGGCAGCAGAGATGGCTATTGATAAAGTATATAGTCGTAAGCCGGTGCCTGTTCGTAGCGGAGGCTCTATACCCATTATTTCAACTTTTGAAGAGATATTGGGTGTTAAATCCATTTTACTGGGCTTTGGTTTGGAGGCGGATGCCATTCATTCGCCAAATGAAAATTTTCCGCTGGAGCAGTTTTTTACCGGTATAGAAACCATACCCTATTTCTATAAAAACTATGCAGAGTTAAAAAAATAACGAGTTTGTTCAAGTAGTTATATTATGCCGGCTAAGCACTTAGTCGGCATTTTTTATGCTTATAATTAGGTTGCCGTGTGTGTTATCTGAAAAAAACAATTGTAATATCGACCATGAGCTTACGAAATGCAACTATAAAATCACTTAATCTTTCAGTTTTTATAATGTTAAAATTGAATTATAAGATGTGGGCTTGAATAAGTGGGTGTGTGACTAATTAAAGCGTAGTTAAATTGGTAATAAGTGTAAATAAAAGGGGGTGGATTGGTTATTTTGTACATTTTATAATAAAACATCCTCTGTTTTTGACATTTTAAATTATAATCTGTATTTTTGACATCGTAATTTATTCCAAAAATAAAAAATTAAAACAACAAGATGGCTACATTACGATTTCATGCATTAGACGAGTTGCTTACCAGAGCCCCCAAAGAAGTAAAACTGCCGTCGGGTAATTTGACGGAATATTACGCCGAAAAGGTATTTAATACCGATTCGATGCGCAGATACCTTTCAAAAGAAGCGTTTGCTGCGGTTGAAGTGGCAAACTTAAAAGGAGGCACTATCAACCGTAAAATGGCGAGCGGCGTTGCTTCCGGCATGAAAGCATGGGCTATCGAAAAAGGCGCTACCCATTACACCCACTGGTTTCAGCCCCTTACAGATACAACAGCCGAAAAACACGACGGCTTTATTGATTATGCCGACAATGGTAGTATCATTGAAAATTTCGCGGGTAAACTGCTGGTTCAGCAGGAACCTGATGCTTCTTCCTTCCCATCGGGTGGTATCCGGCAAACCTTTGAAGCGCGTGGTTACACCGCATGGGATACCTCATCACCGGCATTTATTGTAGGTACAACACTGTGTATCCCTACTGTATTTATTTCGTATACGGGTGAGGCTTTAGATTATAAAACGCCTTTGCTAAAAGCTTTAGCGGCCGTTGATGAAGCGGCAGTAGCTGTTTGTCAGTATTTTGATAAAAATGTTACCCGTGTTCATACCAACATGGGGTGGGAACAAGAGTATTTTTTAATTGACGAAGCGCTTTTTAAGGCACGCCCGGATCTGGTGCTTACAGGCCGTACCTTGATGGGGCACTCCTCGTCGAAGGATCAACAATTAGACGACCACTATTTTGGATCGATACCCGAACGTGTTTCCAGTTTTATGATAGACCTGGAAGTGGAAGCGCATAAGTTGGGTATACCGGTTAAAACCCGTCATAATGAGGTGGCACCTTCGCAATACGAGCTGGCGCCAATTTTTGAAGAGGCTAATCTGGCCAACGACCACAATCAGTTGATTATGGACTTGATGAAACGGATTGCCCGTCGCCATAAGTTTAGGGTGCTGTTTCACGAAAAACCCTTCGCGGGCATCAACGGATCGGGTAAGCATAACAACTGGTCTTTGGGTACCAATACCGGAGTTGTACTTTACGCGCCCGGAAAAAATCCAAAAACGAACTTACAATTCCTCACCTTTGTAGTGAACACCTTGATGGCGGTATATAAAAACCAGGATTTGTTGAGGGCTTCCATCCTGACGGCCTCTAATAGTCACCGCTTGGGTGCCAACGAGGCGCCTCCTGCCATTATTTCGGCGTTTCTTGGTACAGAAGTCTCCTCAATGCTGGATAAAATTGTGGCCGAGGTACCCGACACCAAAATGACACCGGATCAAAAAACCGCATTAAAGTTAGGTATAGGCCGTATCCCGGAAATTATTTTGGACAGCACCGATCGTAACCGTACTTCACCTTTTGCTTTTACCGGCAACCGATTTGAGTTTCGTGCTGTGGGTTCTACGGCCAACGTGGCTGCATCTACAACGGTGTTAAGTGCGGCAGTAGCTGCCCAGTTAAGAGACTTTAAAACCGAAGTTGACGGGTTGATTAGTAAAGGAACAGGAAAGGACGAAGCTATTTTTCAAATCCTCAAAAAAATGATTATAGAGTGTGCTCCCATTCGCTTTAGTGGTGATGGCTACTCCGAAGATTGGAAAAAAGAAGCGGTGAAGCGTGGTTTGACAAATATTACCGATGTACCGGAGTCTATTAGTAAATATCTGGATCCTACTGCAAAAAGAACCTTGATAGAAGGGGGCATACTGAGCGAAAAGGAGCTTGAAGCGCGTGTGGAAGTAGAGTATGAAAAATTTGTGTACAAAATCCAAATTGAATCGCGTGTGTTGGGTGATTTGGCTATTAATCATATTGTTCCCACAGCGGTTCACTACCAAACCAGGTTGATACAGAATACACAAGGACTTAAAGAAATATTTGGAGAAGAAGAATATAAGGAAATGGCAGCTTCCCGACTCGATCTAATACGAGAAATCTCGCATCACACTTCGGCAATAAAGGATATGAGAGCCGATATGATACAAGCCCGAAAAGAATGTAATAAGTTGCCTGATGGCAAGGAAAAGGCAGAGGCTTATAATACAAAGGTACGTCATTTTTTAGACGAGATACGTTATCATATCGATAAGCTAGAGCTGATCGTGGATGACGAAATGTGGCCCTTGCCCAAATATCGCGAACTACTTTTTAACTGTTAATTTACATCCAAAGGCTGCATGTCGATCAGAATTGAAAGTGAAAGCTCATTTTCATTCTCTGTAAGGCATGCAGTCTTTTGCAAGAAATTGCTAAATTGCGGGCATGACCAAAAAAGAAAGATTCGAAAAAGTTACCGCATGGTTTCAGGCCAATGTACCCATTGCCGAAACGGAATTGGATTATGGTTCTCCCTATGAATTATTGGTAGCTGTGATCCTCTCGGCGCAATGTACCGACAAACGGGTAAATATGATTACGCCCGATTTGTTTCGGCGCTATCCAACCGCAAAAGAACTGGCCGAAGCCGAGCCTGCCGAGGTTTTTGATTACATTCGCTCGTGCACCTATCCCAACAACAAAAGCAAGCATTTGGTAGGCATGGCCAAAATGCTCATCGGGGATTTTAACAATCAGGTACCCGACAACGTAAAAGATCTGCAAAAATTACCTGGTGTAGGTCGAAAAACGGCCAACGTAATTGCCAGTGTGGTTTATCAGAAACCCGCCATGGCAGTTGACACCCATGTATTTAGGGTGGCTGCGCGGATCGGACTTACCACCAATGCCAAAACACCCTTAGAAACCGAAAAACAACTGGTAAAATATTTCCCCGAAGAATTACTGGCCATAGCCCATCACTGGCTGATACTCCACGGCCGCTACATTTGCGTTGCACGCACACCCAAGTGTGCCCAATGTGGCTTACAGGACTATTGCAAATATTATCAAAAGAGTGTGAAAGTAAAGTAGCATTTTTGATGCCGGGATGGCAGACAGGCGCTCATAAAATACTGCGTTTTATGTCGGTTACCATGCGGTAGCGGCTTATGCTTTATTTTTTGTTAATGATAATTTGTAATACTACTTTATCCCGCCAAGTTCACAATTGTTCTGCCTTTTAATTGCCCTTTCAGCATCAAGTCTAATTTTTCGGGTACTTGTTCCAGCTTAATTTCATCGTAGTTGTTCATCAAGGCTTCAGGCTTCCAATCGCAAGCCAGTTTATTCCATACTTTTTGCCTTTGGTGCATCGGATAGTTTTGCGAATCGATACCGATGAGGGCAACGCCCCGTAATATAAAAGGGAAAACAGTAAGATTCAACTGTGCCGAGGCAGCATTACCGCAGCAGGCCACTGCGCCCATGGGTTGGGTGGATTTTATCATGTTATCTAAAATGCTACCCCCAACTGTGTCAATACCTCCTGCAAAAGCCGGCTTTAGCAAGGGCCTTTTTTCAGATACTTCAAAATCTTTACGTAGGATAATTCTTTTAGCACCGAGGTTTTTCAGATAGTCCTTTTCGTTCTCTTTTCCGGTAAGCGCCACCACACTATAGCCTAGCTTATTCAATATGGCTACGCTGTGAGCACCCACACCACCTGTTGCACCTGAAACGATCACATCGCCATGTTCCGGGTTTACCAATGCGGCCAGCCGCTGAACTGACATGCCGGCGGTTAATCCGGCGGTGCCAATTATCATGGCTTCCTTCATAGTCATATCTTGTGGCAGTCTTACCGCCCAATGGGCAGGCACCCTGATATATTCGGCAAACCCGCCATGGGTGTTCATTCCTAAATCGTAGCTGGTAACAATAAGCTTGTCGCCCGGTTTAAAGGCGTTACTGTCAGATGTTTGCACAGTGCCCACGGCATCAATGCCGGGCGTATGTGGATACGACCTTGTAACCCCTTTATTGCCCGATGCCGAAAGTGCATCTTTGTAATTGAGCGATGAGTAACTGACTTTAATCAGTAGATCCCCTTGTGGTAAGTCAGCTGTTTTTTTTGTTTCTATATTGGCATTGAACTGTCCATCTTTTTCGCGGACTACAAAAGCCTTATAAACGTCCTTTTCCATTATGGTTTTGTTTTTTAATTTTATAAATTCTCTAGTATTAGCGCTGTTAATGCAAAGTGAAAGGACAGGGTTGCTTGTAATGAGTTTATCAGAGAACCTTAGCCTAAATAACATATTACTCCACTTTAATATGATAAACCCCATTGAGCACTTGTTTGTTTTCCGGTTCATTGTTTAACAGCTCGGTGTAATCGGTATTTTCGCGGCCGGTGATAACTTTGGTTTTCTTGTAAAAATAGGCTTCCTCCGTTTCTTTTTTAAGCACCAAAACAAAATGGGCATTTTCTGCCTTTAATATAGCCGATGTTGGTACGGCAAGGGATGTATCGGACGATAAAAATATATCGCCCTCCACAAATTGATGACTTACCAGGTTGCTACGATCGTGTATTTGGGCAAAACAAACAATTGCTTTGCTAGTAGGATCCACAGACTTTCCTATGCTGTTTATAGTGGCATGTAAGATTTCATTTTGATTATTACCCGAATAAAACTCCACTATTTGTCCGGTGACAAGTTTGTTAATATCGCGTCCAAAAATTGGGATAGACAGGCGAAATGAAGCTGCATCTATAATTTGACTCAATACCGCTAGCGGTTCTACAAATTGCCCCACGGATGCATCTATCCTGGAAACATATCCGCTGATTGGTGCTTTTAGGGCGTAAGTCTCGGAGAAGCTGCCTTCGGCAATTTTATCCGCACTTAAACCTGCGCTTTCGAGTTTCATCTTTAGTGCATTGCTCTTGGCCAGCTCTACTTTATAGTTGCTTTGGATCAGGGTAAAGTCTTTTTTAGTGCCAATATTTTCTTTGTAAAGTGCCTTTATCCTTTCATAGTCTATTTTTAAGCGCTGCAAGGTGGCTAAAGATTCAGCGTAATCTTTTTGCAAATCGATAATGGCATGTCCTGACACGGTGAGAAGTGTTGTTCCTTTTGGTACGTGCTGTCCGGTAACAACTTTTATATTTTTTATGGTTCCTGCTATGGGAGCACTTATAATGGCGTGTCCGTTGGGGGCCGGCACCACACTTCCGGTAAAATGAAGCTTGTTGTTGAAACCGATTCGCTCGGGTGCGGACATCTCCATTTGTTCCGACTTAAATTGGGTTTTGCTAATCTCAATCAAATTAGAAACCGTTTCATTCGTATCTGTGGAGCTGCTTTGGCAAGCCATTATAAATAAGCTCAAGGTCAATAAGGTTATGATTATTGTGTGTTTCATGGTTTTTATTTAGATAATAGGTGGATAGATTAGGAAACAAACGCCTGTCATGGGTCAATAAAGTTGCCTTAGTCATTCGCTAACATACATCAATTCGGTAGTCAACCGGTTGTAATCAAATAAGTTATTTAGATATTCAGTTCTTATTTTCAAGGCATTTTCGTAGCCATTAATAAACTGAAAAAAATCAATTTGTCCCATTTCGTATGATTTGAGGGATGTCCGCATTATTTCTTCCTGCAACTCTTTTCCTATTGCCTCATAGTTTTGTAGCAGTGCTTTATATTTTAAGCGTTCGTTTTGCAGTTTATTTAATCGGCTTTTAAGCATCTCGCTGTTGTACTCATTTTGCGAGGTCATAGCTGCGTTCGATAATTTGGCGGCCTTTACCCGAGCCGAGTGGTTGCCAAAAAACAAAGGTACGGCTACCCCAATTTCAAAGCCATGATAGTTTTGGGCGTCATCATAGGTATTACTCCCTATAAAGTAATGGAGCGACAAATCGGGTAGTAGCTTTTGTTTTTCTACCTCCATTAATGTACGCGAGTAATTGTTTTTATACTGAAACAATTGCTCCATTTCAGAAGCGCTATTATCTCCATCACTCATTGGTGCTGGAGTTAAATTTCCAGCAATCTCAAAGTCAGCTTGGGTATTCATCAGCGTTTTTAATTGCTTGTATTCGCTTTTTATATCCATAAGGACGGCCTTTAGTATGGCCTCAATTTCGTTTCGTTTGGATTTGATGTGCAGCGCTTCCAGTCTGCTTATATCTTCCAGGTTGATGCGTTTTTGTGCAGCTGTATCCAAACGCGCAAACAAACTGTCCAACTCCATGTAAACGCGGTGCTTACCTTTGAGCATCTGGCACTTATAAAAACGCTGCGAAACTGCTTTTTTAAGGGCGTTCTTTTTTAGTTCCAATTTGGTTTGGGCAATGGAAATGTTAATTTTTTGTGCATCGTTATTTTTAAGATACAAGGTAGGAAAGCTGAACTCCTGGGTTATGGCCCATACTTTTAATGGATGACCGTTTTCTGCAATATTATTTTCGTCGGTGCTATAGGACAATGTAGTTTTATCGACATCAAAGGATGTTTTTTTCAATGCCTTACTATGCTCTACTTTGAAATTATAAGCGGCTATTTGCTGATTATTTTGCAGGGCTATTTCAATTATCTCGTCCAAATCTAATTTCTTTTGCTGGGCATTGATTGCCAGAATGGGGGTAAGAAGCAATAGTAGTAACAGGGTAGTTTTGCTTCTGATTACCCTGAAGGGGAAAAATTTAATGGCCTTTACATTGTAAAACAATTCGAACATAAGTGGCAAGGCAATCATGGTAAGCATGGTAGAGGTTATTAATCCCCCAATAACAACGGTAGCCAGCGGGCGTTGCACTTCAGCTCCTGCACCGGTTGAAATAGCCATAGGCAGGAAGCCCATAGCGGCCGCTCCTGCCGTCAACATTACCGGACGCAGTCTGTCCCTGCTCCCTTTAATGATAAGCTCGCGCATGGTGTACTTGCTTTCGCGCTGCAACTCTTTTAAGTGTTCTATTAACACAATGCCGTTTAAAACAGCCACACCAAAGAGGGCAATAAAACCTACCCCGGCCGAAACGCTGAACGGCATGCCGCGCAACCATAACAGCAGTACCCCGCCCACGGCCGAAAGGGGGATGGCCGTATAAATCATGATGGCGTCTTTTAAGGAGCCAAAGGCAAAATGCAAGAATACAAATATGAGCAACATGGCCACCGGAACGGCCAGCATTAATCGCTTGGTGGCATTTTGCAGGTTCTCGAATTGTCCGCCATATTCCACGTAAGTGCCAGGTTGCAGCTGCACTTTAGCTTCAATATTAGATTGGATGTCGCGAATCACCGATTGCAAATCGCGCTTGCGCACGTTCACTGCCACCACCACGCGCCTATGGGTGTTGTCGCGCGATATTTTTGCAGGGCCGGTGGTATATTCAATTTCGCCCAACTCCGAAAAGGGTACCTGGCTTCCGTTGGGCAATGGTACTTGAAGGGCACTGATGTTGCTTATGTCGGTTCTATTGTCCTGATTAAAGCGCATCACCATATCAAAACGGCGCTCACCCTCAAAGACCACCCCAATTATTTTTCCGCCGAAAGCAGCCGAGAGGTAGTTGTTTAGCCTGTTTACATCCACGCCATAATAGGCTATTTTACTTCTGTTATAACTCACTTTTACTTGTGGCAGGCCGGTCGTTTTCTCTAATATAATGTCGCCGGCTCCCTCTACATCGGCTATCGCATCCCTTATTTCGTTTGCCTTTTTGCTGATGTAATCTAAATCTTCGCCAAAAATTTTGATGGCAATATCCGATCTTACTCCTGTTATTAACTCGTTAAAACGCATTTCGATGGGTTGTGTAAATTCATACTCAATGCCCGGAATTATTTCTAAAGCCTCTTTAAACCTATCGGCCAGTTGCTCTTTGCTGCCTGCTTTTACCCAGGTGTTTTTCGGATGCAGCTTAATAATCATGTCTATTTCCTCCATCCCCATAGGGTCTGTTGGTACTTCTGCGGCACCAATTCTACAAACAATCTGATCTACTTCGTCGGGGAAGTTTTTTATCAGAATATTTTCCATCTGTGTAGTTGTTTCCACGGTTTTACTTAAGGACGTTCCGGTTTTCAGCACGGGTTGAATCACAAAATCGCCCTCGTCGAGCGTCGGCACAAACTCGCCACCCATACTATAAAACAACCCTCCGGTAAACAGCAACATTATTATGGCCGAACCCAATACCAGGCGTTTGTGTTTACAGGCCTTTTCGATAACGGGCTCGTACGAGCGCTGAACCCATGCCATCAATTTGTCCGAAAAATTGGGCTTTTGATTTACTGCGGGGCGCAAAAATAACGATGAGGCCACCGGCAGCCAGGTCAATCCCATAATCATAGCGCCAATAATAGCGAATGAAAAAGCCAAGGCCATGGGTCGGAACATTTTCCCTTCCACTCCGGTGAGCGAAAGGATGGGAATAAAAACAATGAGAATTATTACCTGCCCAAAAATAGCCGATTTCATCATTTTGGTAGAGCCCACAAAAGCTATCTTATCCATGATAGTCCGTCGTTCTTCTGTTGATGCACCCAGGAGATCCTTTTGCTGGAGGGTAATTTTTATGGCAATGTATTCCACTATAATAACGGCACCATCGATAATAATACCAAAGTCGAGGGCTCCCAAACTCATTAAATTGGCATCCACGCCAAACAGGTACATCATGGATAAGGTAAAAAGCAATGCCAGCGGAATCATTGAACCGATGACAAGTGCGGAGCGCAAGTTGCCCAACAGCAATAATACGATAAGTATTACGATGATAGCCCCCAGAATAAGATTTTCGGCCACTGTGGTGGATGTTTTGGCAATCAGCTCGCTGCGTTCTAAAATGGGATTTACAAAAACACCTTCGGGCAGGTTTTCCTGTATCTCTGCCACTCTGCGCTTCACTTCTCTGATTACTTCTTTGGAGTTGGCGTCTTTAAGCATCATAATTTGGCCAAGTACCGTTTCTCCTTTTCCGTTAGCCGTGATGGCGCCATAACGGTTGGCATGCCCATAGCCCACTTCTGCAATATCTTTCACCAAAATAGGAACGCCCTCATTGCGCTCCACCAAAATATTTTCGATATCACTTAGCGACTTCACCAAACCGTCGCCACGGATAAAATAACTTTGGTTTGTTTTTTCGATGTAGGAGCCTCCTGTTATACCGTTGTTTTTTTCCAGTGCTTCAAATACCTGTATTAACGACACGCCCATACTTTTAAGCTTAAATGGGTCTATGGCCACCTCGTATTGCTTTAAGTAACCGCCCCAGCTATTTATTTCAACCACCCCGTTAATTCCGGAAAGTCTGCGTTTGATTACCCAATCCTGTATTGTTCGCAGTTCCATAGCTGAGTATCGTCCCTCATAACCAGGTTTTACATCTACAATATATTGGTAAATCTCGCCCAGGCCTGTTGAGATGGGACCCATCTCGGGTGTTCCGTATGCTTCCGGGATATTGGCTGAGGCACTTTTTATTTTCTCCGCGATTAACTGGCGTGGCAAATAAGTGCCCATGCGCTCCTCAAACACCACGGTAACCACCGAAATGCCAAATTTTGATATGGAGCGTATTTCAACTACACCCGGCAGGTTAGCCATTTCCATTTCCACCGGAATAGTTATAAATTGCTCAATTTCCTGAGTGGATAGATTCCCGGAAGTAGTAATAATCTGAACCTGATTATTGGTGATGTCAGGTACAGTACCCACCGGTATTTTTACAATGGCATATACCCCAAACACTACGATGGATATAGTGAACAGAATGACAATGAGTTTATGCTTTACGCTAAAATCAATAATTTTTTCGAGCATGGTTAGTTTGTCTGCGTTGAAGAATGTTATCCGACTATAAATTTAATCAAATGATTGACATAATCAGAATATTGGTGTTTATTTTTAGGGGAGTTCTTTTTTTATAAAAATTAGCAGATTCTATCGGATAATAGTTCATCCTTCAACCAAACTTGTAATACCTCATGCGGTTCGTTGTTGGTGTTGGCAGAAGGTGAAAAATAATGAGTTTTCAGTCTAAAGCTATTTTCTATAAAATGCCTTGAGAACTTGTTGATAAATGCGGAAGCATTTAACCTTAAAGAACTGCCAGTATTCTGAAATGGATTAGCGTAGGGTTGTTGCGATATAATATCGCAACTGTGATTGTTTTTATATTATCAAACAATGCGTGGCTTTGAAGAACTGTACATTTATATCCTAAATTTCTTCAAGCAGTTCTGCATATTTCAATCCTTTTAAAAGCTTGATTATATAATGTTTATATGGCCTTAAAACAAAGTGAAATTGTATTTGAACAAATAATTCAAACGGTTTATTTATGCTATGCAACACTTCCTTTTTCGGTTTTGTGCAATTTATCTTGTTATTTTGCGAACAAAAATAAACGATAAACAAATAAGAATAGTTTATTGTTATCCGTACGCCAAACCTACTGTTATTGAGTCAAGAAAACTTTTTAAATGTATAATCCACTATACGCAGGTGGTGCGCATTTATTTAATAAAAAAACGGTAAAACACCATTAAAACAAACATAAACCTATGAACGACAATAGGATACCTTTTAAGCGATTTCATTTGCGAAACGAGAGTTTGCAAGAGCAATACGATGAAAAATATTACACGAAACAACATGCCAAAGGTAAGCTTACTGCCAGAGAGAGAATAGACTTTTTAATGGACGAAGGCAGTTTTAGAGAAATTGATGCCTTTGTTAAACCGCTGGGGCGGGAAAATCAAAAAGAATATGGCGACGGAGTTATTGTGGGATACGGAACCATCAATGGCCGTAAAGTATTTGTATATGCGCAGGACTTTAATTTTATGGGAGGATCGCTGGGGTCGGTACATGCACGTAAAATTCAAAAGGTGCAGGAAATGTCCTTAAAAATGGGTCATCCCATTGTGGGGCTTATCGATTCGGGTGGTGCCAGGATTCAAGAGGGCGTAGCCAGTCTGGCAGGTTATGCAGGTATTTTTTTGCAAAACGTAAAGAGTTCTGGCGTAATTCCCCAGATATCTGTTATTTTGGGGCCTGCAGCGGGAGGAGCGGTATATTCACCTGCGCTTACTGATTTCCGCTTTATGACCCGCGACACCTCTTATATGTTTGTCACCGGACCTGAAGTGGTGAAAGAAGTGTTGAACGAAGATGCCACCTTTGAGGATTTGGGAGGTGCCGAAATACATGCTACCGAAAGTGGAGTGGCCGACATGATATTTAGCGACGAAGAGCATACCTTGATGGGGGTTAAAAAACTATTGAGCTATTTGCCGTCGAACAATGTGGAGCATCCACCGGTAAATAAAGATGAAGACATTGAACCGGGAAAACCCGAAAAACTTTCTTTGCTATTACCCGACGATGCCAACAAACCCTATGATGTGGTGGAAGTAATTCGTTTGATAGTTGATAAGGGGTCCTTTTTGGAGGTAGCCGAAAATCATGCCCAAAATATTGTTATCGGTCTGGCTCGTTTAAATAATGAGGTAATTGGTATTGTAGCTAACCAACCTAAGGTATTGGCCGGTTGTTTGGATATAAACGCTTCCAAAAAAGCAGCTCGTTTTGTGCGTTTCTGTGATTCTTTTAATATTCCATTATTGGTTTTAGAAGATGTTCCGGGCTTTATGCCGGGCAAATATCAGGAGCAGAACGCCATAATTATGCATGGAGCCAAATTGTTATATGCTTTTGCTGAAGCCACCGTCCCAAAAATTACCGTTATCCTGCGTAAAGCATTTGGGGGAGCCTACATTGTTATGAATAGCAAAAATATGGGTGGCGATTTTAATTTTGCGTGGCCTACTGCACAGGTAGCAGTAATGGGTCCTGAAGGTGCCGTTAAAATACTTAACCGCAAAGAGCTGGCAGAAGCAGAGGATCCCGAAGAGTTGAAACGCCAGCTGGTGGCCGATTACAAAGAAAACGTAGCTAACCCGTATGTAGCCGACGAAAAGGGTTATATCGATGAGGTGATAGATCCTGCAGAAACAAGAGAGGTAATTATTAATGCTTTTGCACTACTCGAAAATAAATTCGAACAGAGTCCAACGCGTAAGCATGGGAATATGCCACTTTAAAAAACGCAGTGTCAAGTCGTAAGTGGAAAGACTTTGTTGACTTGAAGCTATAAAATAATTGTCTTGTGTCATGATAGTCATGTCTTGATACTAATAATATCATTATGAAAATAAATTCAATCTTAATTGCCAATCGAGGCGAAATTGCTATTCGAATAGCACGTACTGCAAAACAAATGGGTATAAAAACCTATATGTTCCTTTCGCATCACGAACCCAATGCCCTGCACCTGGATCATGCCGACGAGGTAATCGATGTTTCAGACAATACGTATATTAATGTTTATACGAACATCGACAAGCTCATAGAAACGGCATTGGAATATAAGATAGACGCCATTCATCCAGGCTATGGTTTTTTATCGGAAAACCCTTATCTGCCCCGCGAGTGCGAACGCAACAATATCACCTTTATCGGTCCTTCGTCCAAGGCTATTTATCAAATGGGCAATAAAGGAATGGCACGCGATATAGCGCTCAAAAATGATATACCCGTACTGCAAGGGAGCGAGGGCGTGATAACCACCCTTGCCGAAGCCGAAGAAACAGCTAAAAATATTGGCTATCCCATTATACTTAAAGCTGTGGCCGGGGGGGGCGGTAAAGGTATGCGAGTGGTACGCAAAAAGTCAGAGCTGCCCCTCATGTTTAAATTGGCTACCAACGAAGCGAAAGCGCTTTTTGATAACGATTCCATGCTGATAGAAAAATATGTGGAAAATCCGCGGCATGTAGAGTTTCAGGTGCTTGGAGATAAGCATGGTAACCTGATACACCTGTTTGAGCGTGAGTGCAGTATTCAGCGTAAGCACCAAAAGCTTTTGGAGGAAGCCCCTTCTGCTGCATTAAACGATGAGTTGCGCGCGAAAATTGGAGCCGACGCCATAAAAATTTGTAAAGCCACGAATTATTTTAGTGCCGGTACGGTAGAGTTTCTGCTAGATGATGAGCTGAACCATTATTTTATGGAGATGAATACACGGGTGCAGGTGGAGCACCCTATTACCGAAGAAATAACGGGTGTAGACATCATTGAGCAACAAATAAAAATTGCGCAAGGCGAGGAATTACAGCTAAAACAGGAAGACATTAAAATTAACGGCTGGGCCATGGAGTTACGCGTAAACGCGGAAGATGTGCAAGCCGGTTTTGCACCATCAACGGGTTTGATAGAATTGATGGAAATACCCAATAAAAAATATCTTCGCTGCGACTCCGGTTACCAAACAGGCAAAGTAGTTATCTCTAGTTTTGACTCTCTTGTGGCTAAACTTATAGTTACGGGAAAAACGCGTAACCAGGCCATCAAAAACTGTCGTACTGTACTAAGCGATACGGTTATTAAAGGTGTTAAAACCACCCTGCCCTTTTTTAAACAGGTAATGCAAACACCCGCCTTTGTAAAAGGAAAATACACTACTTCTTTTATCGAAAAAGACTTGGTGCAAAGCTTCTTTCAGGAAGATGACGAAATTATTGCAGCCGCCGCTTTGGCCATGGAAGCCTATTTAAAAGAGCAAACCATAATAAATACTGGCGAATTGGGCGACAAACAAGTGTCGGCCTGGGCCATGAGTAAAAAAATAAAAGGATGAGTTTAGACGCATGCCTGCAAGCCATCGGTTGCCAAGAGCTTGCCGTCGGTTCTACTGGCAGGATGGGGCAATAGGCTTAGAGATAATAGAGCAAATGATTTAACCTCTAACCTATAACTTCTAATCTTTTAATCTCTTAATCTATCAAAAGATGAAATTATTACATTCAACCAAAAATTATACGCTCACCGGAGAAAAAAAAGTTAATATACAGGTTCGAGACGGTAAGCTGCATAAAATAAACAACCGAAAAGCATCCATCGATATCGAATACATTGATAGCGATGAGTTTATGATTAAAGTAAACGAAAAAACACATATAGGCGAGGTGCTTAGCCTAAAGCAAAACGAGGTTTCGGTAATGATAAATGGCAACACGTACCACTTTAACATCGATACCGAACTGGCTAGCAAGCGAAAGGAAAAACTGACCAAAGACGCAGGGAAAAAAGTAGCTAAAACCAATGCACCCTTACCGGGTGAAATTGTAGCCGTACTCGTGAGCGAAGGGCAAGAAGTACATAAAGGTGAGCCGATAATGATTTTGGAAGCTATGAAGATGCAAAACGAAATTACAAGCCCCATAACCGGAAAGATTAAAACCTTACATGTAAAAGCCGACGAAACGGTGATGAAAGATCAGGCTTTGTTTGAAGTAAGTCCCGTGAAATAACCTTATAGCATAAGGGGTATTTTATCTTTGCAGCAACGACTTTGTTCAGTTTTTATTAAACATTAAGTGCCCAATGTGGTTTCTTATATTCACACTTAAAAAAATAATCAATGAGAAATCCGATGTTAATCGTACACCTATTGTCGGTGGTTATGTTTGTGGGAGCGGCATTGTCGGCATTTGTGCTTAGTAAGACAGCCAACAAATTTGAGCCACAATTAAAAATGGCTGTAAACCGTGCTTTGTTAACGCTCAATTATTTAGGAAAAACAGGACTTACATTACTCGTTATTACGGGTGGTTATTTAATGACGCCTTACTGGGCCGCCCTGGGAGTTATGCCTCTGCTAATAACCAAGCTTTCTGTTGTGGGAGTGCTCATCGTTGTGCTGGTAATTTTAAGCATTAAAGCAAAAAAAGCGAAAAAGCAACCAAGCGAAGGAAGCTATGGTGCGGTAAATAAACTCAATACGTTAAGCTTTGCATTAGGGCTTGTTACAATCATATTGGCGGTGCTGGTGTTTGGGTAAAGCCCACGCATTGCCCGGTTTAATACAGCTAACTCCTCCGGTTGAGGAGAGAGCCGGAGGAGTTAGCTGAGTGCATTAAATGGGACAAATAAATTGCATATAGTGGCGTTTATGAATCATGGATTTCTTAAATCAGTTTGTATGCCAAATTAGGGGTGATATTAATATCCTTCATATGCCACATTCAAAAATCAAACTTCTACCACTAATTTTTATTTGCATCTCAGTATTCACATTGGGGGCTTGTTCCAAAAATACTTATCCACTCAAAAATGTTAATCGTACCGTAAAGACAGTTAATAGAGAGCTGATTAAATTCATGGAACAAGGATTTGAAAAACCGCTCAATACTTATGGTACCGATGCCAATGAAGTAATAAAAACAGCACAAGAGTATCTCGGGGTCCCTCATTGTATGGGGGGCACCACCTCAAAATGCATGGATTGTTCAGGATTGCTGTTCACTGTTTTTAAAAAACATGGCATTGTATTTCCGCGAAGCTCCGAAGAGCAAGCCCGATTTGGGGTGTATATTTCGGATCGTAGCCAACTGAAACGGGGTGATTTGGTGTTTTTTGTACGTTCCTATAAAACAAGCAAGTATATTACGCATGCTGGTATTTATATTGGCAACAATAAATTTATTCATGCTTCTTCATCACAGGGGGTCAGCATTACTTCACTTAGCAATATATGGTGGAGCGAACGGTTTATTTTTGGTACAAGGGTGTTTTGACCCACCTAAAATAAATACGAATTCCAAATTATGACCTTGACAATCCGAGGATATGCAGATAACCCTTAAAATCTGCTTAAAGATTTTAGCATATCTTGTTTCCTATTTTCTAAAATCCTACATTTGCCAACGTTTTTTTATATTAAATAAGGTTTAAAGATACATGGAAAAGTTAAGTTATTCGTTGGGAATGAGCATTGCTAGCAATCTGCAAAAATCAGGGGTTACCCAATTAGATCAGCAAGCATTTGCACGAGGGGTAAAACACCAGCTGGAAGCAACACAAACGGAAATTACGCCCCAGGAGGCCAATGAAATTATCAATGGTTTTTTTACAGAATTGCAAAGCAAGCAGTTTGAGGCAAACATAAAAGCCGGTCAGGAGTTTCTAGCTGAAAACGCAAAACGTAAAGAGGTTGAAACCTTAGACAGTGGCCTGCAATATGAGGTAATCACTTCGGGTTCGGGCGAAAAGCCAAGTGCCCAAAGCAACGTTAAATGTCATTACCACGGTACGCTGCTCAATGGTAAAGTATTCGACAGCTCGGTACAGCGTGGCGAACCAGCCGTTTTCCCGGTGAATGGCGTTATTGCCGGATGGGTTGAGGCATTGCAACTAATGTCCGTAGGATCAAAATGGAAGCTTTTTGTGCCTGCCAACTTGGCCTATGGCGAGCAGGGTGCAGGTCAGGATATTGCTCCGCACAGTACCCTTATATTTGAAGTGGAATTATTAGAAATTGTATAATCATATTTTTTATCTCACCTATTTTTATCACACTCAGAAATCATGCAAATTAAAAATCTAATTTTAGCGCTTGTAGCTGTTTCGGTAATGGCCGTTTCGTGTACGCAAGGCCCAAGTGTAAAAAAAATTACACTGAAAAATGAAACCGATAGTATTAGTTACGCTCTGGGATACTTAAATGCTGCCGGTATGTTGCAACAGTTCCAGGGACCGTTCGACACCATTAACACTGCGGCACTGGCCGCTGCTTATGCTGATGCCGGATTTTCGGACCAAATGAAAGAAGGTTTGTCGCAAAGCTTTGACAGCATCGACTACAATACGATGAAAATCGGTTTTATCAACACCCTGTTGAATGAAAAAGATGCTGCCTTTGATCAGCAAACGGCTAACACATTTTTACAAGCTGCTTATCAGGCCGCTCAGGATCGTAAAAATATGATGCCCGGTATGCCTGCTTTCGACAATAAAAAAGCCGGTGATGAGTTTCTATCCCAAAACGCGGATAAAGAAGGTGTGGTTACTACCGCCAGCGGCTTACAATACGAGGTATTGAAAGAAGGTAAGGGGCCCAAGCCAACAGCCGAGGATAAGGTAAAAGTACATTATCATGGAACCTTGTTAGATGGTACTGTGTTTGACAGTTCAACAGATAGGGGAGAACCTGCCACTTTTGGTGTAACCCAGGTAATACCCGGCTGGACCGAAGCATTACAGCTAATGCCGGTTGGTTCAAAATACAAGCTGTACATTCCCGGCGATTTAGCCTACGGTACCAGGGGGCAGGGGCAAATAGGACCCATGCAGCTTTTGGTATTTGAGGTAGAACTACTGGATATTGAAAAATAGTAAGGCTTATTATTATTTTTAAGGATAAAAAGGAGGGCTTAGGTCCTCCTTTTTTATTTGATGTTGTAGGGATAAATTGTACATTTGTTGGTTCAAATAAAAATTAAATAAATTGCATAATGACAAAAGCAGAAATACATAGCGACAAGGGTGTTATGAAGGTAGAATTATACGAAAAAGAAACACCGAAAACAGTAGAGAATTTTGTAAAACTCTCGAAAGAAGGCTTTTATAATGGATTGGCTTTTCATCGTGTTATCCCTGATTTTGTGATTCAAGGGGGTTGCCCCCTTTCAAAAGATATGAGCAATGCAAGAGTAGGTACCGGTGGACCGGGCTATCAGATTGATTGCGAAACCGACGCCGACAAGCAGTATCACGATAGGGGGGTGCTTTCAATGGCTCATGCGGGAAGAAATACCGGAGGCTCGCAGTTTTTTGTGTGCCATAGCCGTACTAATACTGCCCACCTGGACGGCAATCACACGTGCTTTGGAAAAGTATACGAAGGATTGGACGTGATAGATGCCATTGAAGTAGGCGACGAGATACAGCGTATAGAAATTATAGAAGAATAACCACTTACAAGCCGGATAGATGAATTTTGAATTAACAGGAAGCTTAATAGTAAAGGATGAGGAACAAGCAATTACCGCATCCTTTAAAAAGAGAGAATTTGTAATAGAGGTAGCCAACGAGCGTAACTCCGACTGGAATGATTATATCAAGTTTCAGTTAACCCAGGATCGTTGCGCACAGTTAGATCCCTTCAACTTGGGCGAAGCAGTTAAAGTTAGCTTTAATGTGCGGGGTCGTAAATGGGAAAAGGACGGAAAAGTAAATTACTTTTCTAATCTGGAGGCCTGGCGATTGGAGAAAGTACAGCCCACCGCAGACCCGGGTACTCCACCACCACCTTATACTGAAGCTGAAGTGCCACCAGCAGGTGAAAACGAAGATCTGCCATTTTAAATAGTGGCTTGTTAAATTACCAGCAAAAGCCGACCGGGAAACCGATCGGCTTTTGTTGTTTTGTTAACAATAGCAAAAAGAAATTAGCTATTAATTTATAAAATCTTATTTTTGAGAAAAAATAACTCCCTAATATCCCATTATGAATTTATTGGAAGCCACTGGGGTGGTGAAAAAATTTGCCCATCATCTCGCATTGGATCATCTGGACGTGCAAATTCCGGAGAATCAGATATTTGGATTGCTGGGACCCAACGGTGCCGGTAAAACTACATTTATCCGTATCATCAACCACATTACCATGCCCGATAAAGGCGAGATTTTCTTTAATGGAGTCCCCTTAAAATCGGAGCATATTTATAATATAGGGTACTTGCCCGAAGAGCGTGGATTATACAAGAAAATGAAGGTAGGGGAGCAGGCCCTCTACCTGGCTCGTTTAAAAGGTATGAGCAAACAAGATGCTTATAAAAAATTAAAATATTGGTTTGAGAAATTTGAGATAGGTGCCTGGTGGGATAAAAAGGTAGAAGAGCTATCTAAGGGCATGCAGCAAAAGGTACAGTTTATCGTTACAGTTTTGCACGAGCCCAAACTGCTTATTTTTGATGAGCCTTTTAGCGGTTTCGACCCCATTAATGCCGGTATCCTTAAAACGGAAATTTTGGAGTTAAAGAAAAATGGAGCTACCATTATTTTTTCTACCCATAACATGAGTTCGGTTGAAGAACTTTGCGACAATATTTGCCTTATCAACAAATCAAAAAGTATATTAAAGGGGAATATTGACGAGGTAAAACAAGCATTTAAAAATAACGAAGTGATGATAGAGTTCGTTGGCGACGATGCACTCTTTAAAGAAAAACTAAACGGTGGCTATCAAATACAATCGCTAAAGAAAAGCCACGGCGGCTATAGTGCCATCATAAAAATGAACGAAAGCGACCATAGCAATCAACTCATATCTGAATTGTTACCGTTTTTTAAAATTCGTTCGTTTCAGGAAATATTGCCTGGCATGGACGAGGTTTTTATCAAGGCCGTTGAAAAATCAAACACAGACCAATTAGCCCGTTAAACTTAATGTTATGAACAAAATTGCATTGATTATCCAGCGGGAATATTGGACCCGTGTAAAGAAGAAAAGTTTTATTATCATGACTTTTTTGAGTCCGATAATATTTGCAGCTATGATGGTTGTTCCGGCTTGGCTGGCGTCACAGGAGGACACCAAAGAAAAAGTAATTGCCGTTGACGATGTATCGGGAAGGTATGCCCCGGCACTTCAAAACACCTCATACATTCGCTATCAAGCTATTGAGGATGTCGACAAAAGAAATAGCAGGCAACAGCTAACAAAAGAGTTTGATGCACTTTTGGTTATCAATACGGATTTGTTACAAAATGAGCCTGCTGTTCAGTTATACTCCGATGGGCAAATAACCATGGATATAACCGATAATATTAAAAGCAACCTCAACCGCCATCTACGGCAACTGAAATTAGAAAGCTACAATATTGAAGGGCTGGATAGCAAGATAAAAGAAATAAATAACCTACGGGTTAGTATTAAAACCATTCGCCTGGATGAGGATGGAACCGAAAAGCAGAGTAGTGCTGAGTTTGCTATGGTTATCGGAATAATATCTGCCTTTCTTATTTATATTATCATGATAATGTATGGCACCCAGGTTATGCGGGGTGTGATAGAGGAAAAAACAAGCCGTATTGTTGAGGTGATGATTTCGTCGGTTAAACCGTTCCAACTAATGATGGGAAAAATATTAGGTATTGGTATGGTAGCACTGACCCAGTTTTTTTTATGGATAATACTTACCGTTGGCGTGGTGGCTGCTGTTCAAACTGTGTTTTTTAGCACCAGCGAAAAAGTACAGATAACACAAAGCATGGAGGTTGCTAACCAAACGCAAGCAGATGAGGAGGTTGATGCCCGGGAAGCAAAGGCGCAAACTACGGAAGCCGGTATCAATAAAGTAATCAGCATGTTAAAAGATGCTAATCTGCTCTTGATATTGGGCATGTTTGTATTTTATTTTATCGGAGGATATTTGATATATTCGGCTCTTTTTGCCGCCATAGGCTCGGCCATCGACAACGAAACAGAAACCCAGCAGTTTATAATGCCGGTGATGATACCTTTGATTCTATCGATATACGTGGCTATGGCTGTAATGCGAAATCCTCATGGAGATATTGCCTTTTGGTTTTCTATGGTTCCACTCACTTCGCCCATTGTAATGATGTCCAGAATACCCTTTGATGTACCGCTATGGGAATTATTGTTGTCGATGTTGGTTTTGGTGGCTTCCTTTATATTGTTCACCTGGTTTGCTGCAAGGGTATATCGTACAGGAATTTTGATGTATGGTAAAAAAGTGAGTTACAAAGAAATTTGGAAATGGTTTATACAAGCCGGAAACTAAAACACTTATGCATATTGCTATAATAGACCTGGGAACCAATACGTTTAATTTGCTGATTGTAAGGGTTAATCGGGATAATGACTATACCATCCTGTTTGAAAATAAGCATCCTACTAAGTTAGGGAAGGGGGGCATCAATAAAAATACCATTACGCCCGAGGCTTTCGAACGGGGTTTTGTGGCTTTGCAAACGCATTTGGATACCATAAAAAAATTCGATGTAGATCGTATTCATTGCTTTGCCACCTCGGCTATTCGCTCATCCAGCAACGGAAAGGAGTTTGTGGCGGCAGTAAAAGATAAATTTGGACTGGATATCATGGTTATCCAGGGGGCACAGGAAGCGGAATTAATTTACGACGGTGTAAAACAGGTGTTTCCCATAGGAGCGGAAAACGTGTTGATAATGGATATCGGTGGCGGAAGTACCGAGTTTATCATTGCCAACGTTAAAGGGGTACAATGGAAGCAAAGTTTTGAACTTGGTGTGGCGCGCATATTTGATCAGGTAAACCCGTCTGCGCCCATGCAAAGCAAACAGGTGGAGCAAGTGAATACAATGATTTTAGATAGCCTGGAGCCTTTATTTTATCAACTCAAACAACAACCCATAGGTGCATTGGTAGGCTCATCCGGCTCCTTTGATATTATTGCAGCTATGGTGGCAGCGCATGTGCATCCGCATTTAACCATGAGTAAGCTAACCAGCTATAAGATAATGAAAACAGATTTTGAAGCGCTCAATGCTACTTTTTTAAATACCACCATCGAGGAGCGTTTAAAGCTCGAGGCGATGGATGTGGATAGGGTAGAGGTTATTGTTTTGGCATCTGTTTTTATTAAGTTTATGGTAAATCATTTAGGGTTAAATCATTTTTATCAATGCAATTACGCCTTAAAAGAAGGGGCTATTTATCAGATATTGAATAATAAATTAAAGGTAAGTAGATAAACACTATCAGATATGGCAAAAATATTGGTTATCGACGATCAAAAAAGTATTCGCAACACGTTAAAGGATATTCTGGAATACGAAAAACATGAAGTGGCGCTGGCCGAAGATGGCGAAATGGGCGTTAAATTATTCGATAAGGATAAATTTGATTTAGTGCTGTGCGACATAAAGATGCCCAACATGGATGGAATGGAGGTGCTGGAAGCTATAATGGCAAAAAGCCACGATACACCTGTGGTAATGATATCCGGACATGGCAACATTGATACTGCGGTGGAAGCCATTAAAAAGGGCGCCTATGATTTTATTGAGAAACCGCTGGACTTGAACCGGCTATTGGTAACCATTCGGAATGCCTGGGAACGTAAAGATTTGGTGACAGAAACCAAAGTGCTGAAAAGAAAGGTGAGCAAAACCTATGAAATGATTGGTGAATCGCCCGCCATAACTCTGGTTAAGGACATGATAGATAAGGTAGCACCTACCGATGCAAGGGTGCTTATTACCGGCGACAACGGAACGGGAAAGGAGCTGGTGGCACGCTGGCTACACGAAAAAAGTAACCGTGCCGATCAGCCTTTTATTGAGGTCAATTGTGCTGCCATACCGTCCGAACTTATCGAGAGTGAACTTTTTGGCCACGAGAAGGGAGCCTTTACTTCGGCGCACAAGCAACGCAAAGGTAAGTTTGAACAAGCTAATGGAGGTACCATCTTTTTAGATGAGATAGGGGATATGAGCCTTAATGCACAAGCTAAAGTTCTGCGGGCGCTACAAGAAAACATCATTAGTCGAGTGGGTAGCGATAAGGATATTAAAATAAATGTTCGTGTTTTGGCCGCTACCAATAAAAACCTGAAGGAAGAGATACAAAAGAATACCTTTCGAGAGGATTTGTATCATCGCTTGAGCGTAATTTTGATACATGTTCCGGCATTGAACGATCGTATAGAGGATATACCCCTGCTGGCCAAACACTTTAATAAAGTAATCTGTAGCGAGCATGGTATTGCCGAAAAACAAATTGACGAATCGGCCATTAAGCAATTGCAAAATATTAATTGGACGGGTAATATACGTGAATTTCGCAACGTGATTGAGCGGCTGATTATCCTAAGTGCTGATAGTATTTCCGCCGATGAGGTGAAGCTGTATGCGATGCATCAAGGGTGAAAATAGTTGTTGATATTGAATAATAGGCAGGCAGAAACACACACGGGGGTAAAAATCAATTTTCACTTCACTTTTTTTTAACCTGTACAAATGGTGCAATTGCACGCTCGTATATACCCAGTAAATAGGCAATGGCCATACCATAGTTAGTAACGGGTATGCCGGCATCAATGGCTGGTTTTAAGCGGTTTATCAATTGCTTAGGCGATATCATACAGCCCCCGCATTGAATAACCAAGGCGTAACTATTTATGGGGTGTGGTAAATTGTCGAAACCCGAAACTACATCGAAGGTGTGTTGCTTTCCGGTAAAGTCCCTTATCCATTGGGGTATTTTGTGCCTTCCAATATCCTCGCACGACACTTGATGGGTGCACGATTCCAGCAGCAATATCTTGTCTCCTTCCTTTAGTTCAGATAGTTGAGGTGTGCCTTTTAGATAAGTGGCAAAATCGCCTTTATAGTGTGCAAGCAGAATACTAAAACTGGTTAGCGGTATGTCCCTGGGTAGGGATGTATCGGCCTTTAAAAATACCTGGCTGTCGGTGATGGCCAGTGCCGGCACAATACCGGTATTCTTTAAAAAGGCATCCACCGCAGTCTCCTTCAGTACTATACACACTGCGTGGTTATCAATAACATCGCGTATGGCCTGCACTTGCGGCAGTATTAAACGTCCGGCGGGGGCTTCTGTGTCTATTGGCGTAATCAATAGCACAATGTCATTATGCTGAATAAGGCCGCCAAGCAGGCTGGGATTAACATATGCAGATTCAGGTATGCAACGGGTAATGGACTGTATTAGCGGGTTGACGTCCATATCCTTATTAAAAACCAAAAAGTCGGCACAACCTAATGAGATAGCTTTCGCTTTTATACTCGCCATAGGGGCAAATAAATCACTCTTGCTGTAAACCACTATAAAAGGTACATCATTTTGCTTAAACTTTTCGATAATTTGAAGTTCAGGCTGGTCGAGTCTATTATTGCTAATCAACAATATAGCTAAATCGATTTGCCTTATGGTCTTGCGCGTTTTTTCGGTTCGTTTTTTACCCAGTTCGCCTTCATCATCAAAACCCGCGGTGTCCACTAGTACCACCGGTCCAAAACCTGTAATCTCAAACGACTTTTTAACCGGGTCGGTAGTAGTTCCGGGTATTTTCGATACAATAGCAATTTCCTGATCTGCCAATTTATTTATCAGTGTACTCTTGCCATAGTTTCGCCTTCCAAAGATGCCAATATGTGCCTGTTTGTCTTTCGCCATTTTTTTTATGCAAGATAAATAATTATGTGTTTGTTTTTTGAATACAGCACCGAAACCAGCCAATTAAAAATTGGGCTTGAGGCATATTTTTAAATTTTTTTAAGTCTGGCAATCATAACAAATTGGACAAAAAATTTTTTTTCACGTTATTGTATATAAACGTCTGATGCCACACACAACGATAGGTATGATTCATCTGGAGGAATTACAATTAGCTATAAATGAACTACAAACTATTGTGGTTGTTACCGATATAAACGGTAATATCCGATATGTGAACAATGCTTTTCAGGAGAAATATGGCTATACACCCGAAGAGGTTATAGGACGCAGTACGCGGCTTTTAAAATCAGATTTCCATGGCAAGCACTTTTATAAAGAGTTGTGGAAAACGATACATAGCGGCGAAACGTGGGAAGGCGTTTTCCTGAACAAAACTAAATCGGGACGTTTGATATGGGAGGAGGCAAAAATATCTCCTGTAAAAATAGATGGAAAAATTGCAGCCTTTATTGCTATCAAGGAAGATGTTACCTACAAAAAAGAACTGGAAGAGCAGTTTCGAAAGGAAAAATTTTTACTGGACGAACTGTTCGACAATGCACCTGTTGGTGTAATTTTATTCGAACCCGAATTTACTGATGAGGTAATTATTGATTTTAAGGTTATCAAAGCAAACCCCATTGCAGCCAATGTTTTTAACAGCTTAGGATTGATGGGATTGAGCTTAAAACAATTTTTACCAGATTTTCCGGATTTGGCGGTACGCGGCAGGTGGATGCTCACAGAAAAGCAAAACTTCGAAATTTATTTTGACAGTATAAATAAGCATTTAAATATGCGCACTTTCCCATTGGAAAATGAGCGTTTCTGTATGTATGTGTACGATGTTACGCCTTACAAAAACACTATTTCGGCGCTTGAAGAAAGCGAACAACGCTACTCGAGCCTGGTTGAAGACTCTCCTGCTTTAATCAGACGCTATAATAAACAGGGTATTATTAGTTATATAAATCGTAATTATGCCGATTTTTTTAACAAGGCACCTGAACAATTAATAGGCAGCAACATTTTCAATCTGCTCAGCAAGGTTCAGAAGGAACAGCTTAAGGCAGGCCTGAATGGCTTATCTATCCACAACCCAATAATTGAATATGAGCAGAATATCCAACTCCCGGATGGAACCGTTAGGTGGAAGAAATGGATTGATCGTGCGCTGATAGATGCAGAAGGAAACATAGCTGAATTTCAATCGGTAGGGATGGATTTTACCCAACTAAAAAAAGCAGAGAAATTATTAGAGGAACAAAAGAGTAGACTTGACGCTATTTTCGACAATGCCATCATGGGCATCGGAGTAATGAACAAGCAAGGTAACATGACCATGTTGAATCACAGGCTTAAAGAAATGTTTGAGTACGATTTGGATGTCGCACCCGGTAACTGTAATTATTTTGATCACATTTTGAATGAAGACCAGGAAGTAGTACAGGACAACTTTAAAAGGCTTTTTAGTGGAAAAATAAAGCACTTTAACATTCAACGGAAATTTATAACAAAAAAGGGAAAAGAGTTTTGGGCCGATATATTTGCATCCCCAATAACTATGGTTAATGGTAAATATACGGAGACAGTAGGCCTGATGATAGATATTACGGAGAAATATAAAATGCAGGTCGAGCTAAAGGAAAGTGAACAAAAGCTTAAAAAGCTGAACAACACTAAAGACAAGTTGTTTAGTGTTATCGCCCACGATATTAGAAACCCCTTTAATGCCATATTGGGTTTTTCTACTATGCTAAATAAAAGGATAGATGAATTTAGTAAAGACGAGGTGAGGGAATTTACCAAACGTATATTGGAAGCGAGTGAGCAAACCTATAAGCTGCTGGAAGATTTACTTACCTGGGCAAAATCGCAATTAGGTCAATTGCAAGCCAGGCAGGCAACCTTCGACCTCAACGTTATTGTTAAGGAATGTATTGAATCGCTGGGTGCCATTGCGCAAGGCAAAAATATCCGGCTAATTAATAAAGTTAACGAAAACACCTTGGTTACTACTGATGTAGAGATGTTTAAGTTTGTGATACGAAACCTGATTCATAATGGTATTAAATTTTCACATCGCGACAGCACGGTGGAATGTGGAATTATATCAGGCACCAACGCCGATACGGTGACCTTATATGTAAAAGATTATGGCATAGGTATAAAGCCGGAAAAACTAAAGGTGTTGTTTAATTTGGAGGAGTTTTTATCTACAAGCGGTACTTCTCAGGAAAAAGGAACAGGCTTGGGATTATCCTTATCAAAAGAAATGATAGAACTGAACGGTGGAAGCATTGAGGTGAGCAGTATTGTGAACATGGGGTCAGAGTTTAGAATTACCCTTTGTAGGTAGGTAACGCCTCCTCATATACCCCATGTACGGTTTTCAGATTTTTTTAAAAATTAGGATAATTACAGTAATTCCAGTTCCAGTTCTGCTCCGGCTAAATCAGAATCGCTGCCATAATCAATAACCCCCAATATACTGTATTTTCCTTTGGGCAGATCTTTAGGTAAATGGAGTTTTATTTCGCGTTGGCCACCCGGCAATATTGAAAAACCTCTTGCTTTAATTCTTTGTGACACGCCGGTAGAAATATTCACTATATCGAGATAGGGCGCACAATCTAATATGGTTTCGCCTACGTTGGCTACTTCCATACCCAGCATCTGAACCGAATCGCTCGCTTGTGATAGTCGATTAAAGCTCAGTACATTAGCCTCTTTGTGCTTTGCCGTTGGGGGTGTTTGAAAAATATGTATCAAAAATTGAAATGTTTGTACAATCTGCATTCCCGTTTCCTGTTCGGAGCCGCTACCCGATCCGGTTTTTTCTTTGGCCAGCTTAACTGCTGCAATAGCCCATCTAACATTATTGGCTTCGGGTGTGTTGGGAACCTGAAGCATTATTTTTACCTCCTGCGATGTGCCGGGCTCCAGCTCAAAAAAGGCAGGTGTGGCCGACAACCAATGCGAACAGCCCCGTTCGTTGCCCTCCTCTACAATTTGAGTTTTGCCCTGATTTCCCTCCGATGTAAAATTGTTAAAGGTAATCTGAAAACTCTCTGCTTTATTCCCGTTATTACTTACCCTGATTGTTTGTGTGCGAAAGGAGCCGGGTGCTTCCTTAAAATACAAACGCGACGGCGATACCGACACACTCTGGGCTAGTGTGGTACCCCATATGGCTGTAAACATTATTAGGGTAAGGCTCAAAAAAATATTTCTCATATCTGCTTTATTTTAATTGACTATTAATTCTCTTCGTTTCTTTTATCTTTTATGGGCGTAGATTGTAATATGGCATCTGAATTTTGTTTTGGGCCAAAATTAATTTGTCTTTTCCTTTCGCCCAAATTAAAGCTAACATTATAGTTTTGGCTCCTGCTTTTAACCGATAGGGGAATATTGTTTTTAGCAAATTGGAAGCGTGTACCCACGGCACCTTCGTTTATGGTAAGCACATAATCGCCATTGGGCAGGTACAAGCTGTAATTTCCATATTTATCTGTTAAGGCCGAATAGGTAGCGCCCGAGAGTTGGTTTACTGCAGTTACCCTAATGCCACCTAGCATTAAGGGTTTTTCATCGCTGTATTCGGCTCTTTCTACAAATATACTTCCGCTGCATCTGGCTCCCCGCGAAAGCGGGATGTAAACCGTTTTATTGCCATCGATCATTTCGTAGCGTACATCGCCACTAAACCAACCATCGGTAGTGGTGAGTGGTGAAGATTCTATTTTATAGTTACCTTTGGGCAAATGCCTGTAAATGGCCTCTCCATCCGAATTAGTGATTAGTTCATATATTTCGTTCTGCTGCATCATTAAATCATTCTCCGAAAAAGATTCATCTACCCTGGTCACTTTTATCAGCATATCGCCATAGGCCGGCTCATTCTGGTCTTTTATTCCATTTCCATTGAGATCCCTGAATACCACCATCATAGCTCTGTAGTTTTTATGGAGCCCGGCAGGCACATTCACGTTTATTTTTATACCAAAGCCATATTCAACTCGGCTAAAAACATCGGCAGGCACAATGTCGCCACTGCTTGCAACAGGCGATCCGTTGAAGCTTATTGGGGTCCGCTCGTACTCGGCGTTGGCATACATCAGGTAATTGGCATATAAACTAAACTCAAATTGCTTGTTTGTATAATAAAATAATTCGGGCCGCGATACCAACTGCTGTCTTCCCTTTACGGTGGTGTAATTATAGTTTAAGTTGAGATCCAAACGCATTTTATTGTTGGCAAACCAATAATCGTAATACATCATGGCAAATAAACGCTGTGGATTTTGGCGTGTAGCAAGGTACTGCGATTGCTCGCTTAAATAATACGGGCCGTAATAATAGCGTATGTTTGCATTTAGGTTATTATAACGCACCGACAACCTGGAATTAGCCACAAAAATAGGATCTGCCTCTGCAATGTCCGGAAACCCACTTTGACCTGCAAATAGCGTAGAAAAAAAGCTCATTTTACTGTTCACTCGGGTTCGGTATTCAAAATTTATCCCTGCCATATTTGTTTTTAAAAGGTTGGTTTCGAATATACTGTACTCCGGTTGTATGGCATAACTTTGCTTGTCATTGGAAAATAAGAGTTGCAGGAAATATTTGTTACGTCTGCTAAAAATAGAATCTTGCATAATGCCATCACTTTGTAAATATTCTGCCTGACTTTTGTATCCGGAAAAAGCTCCTCTGAGGCGTAACCCTTTTTTTAAGGGGTAAGATAGCGAACCCGTAACAGCCGATACGCCTCGGCGTAATAAATAAGAGGGGGTGTTATACTGGCCACTAAGGTTTATCTGGAATTTTTTAAAATAGCCGTTATACCTGGCTTCCATCTTGTACCCTGTGAGTACTGTATCATTAAAAGTGGCGTATTTTTGTGTGCTGTAACCGGTTCCAAAGTTAAGCCTATGCTTATTGCTCAACCTGTAACTTACATCGGCAGAAGTGGCATTAGATGCGATATTTGCGATTATATTTTCGCTGGATTCGGCGTAAACATCTCCCCTTAATTTTTCACCTGTGTATTGATAAAAACCCCCAAAGCCTTTTATCGTGGGATTATCAAACACGGATGGATTGCCGATATACATTGCTCCCAATCTGTGATTTTTATAATTGTAAGAACCTTTAACGCCTTCGCCAATTAAATTACTTCCCCCTCTGCCGGCACTTATATCGCCAAGCTCCACATTAAATGGTTGGCTAAAATAGCCCAGGTAAAAATAATTGCCCAGCAACGAGTTCCAGTTAATTTTATTATCGATAAAACTGGCCTGATAATAATAGTTGAATGTTTGATGGTCACTTAGCCGCTTGGTGCCATACATGCCAAGTGCCCCATAGGTGTTATCATCCAGTATATTATAACTATCCCACTCAATGGTAAGCGGAAACGAACCAAAAGCTGAGGCTTCGACTTTTCTTGAATCGGGTAGTTGCACAAAGTTAACGTGGCCAGTCCATCTTCCTTTTGAGCCCTGCCTCCGTTGTTCATTGGATACCGTAATCTTTATTCTATAATTTGTTATATCCCCGGTATACCTATCCGTGGGCTTTACAGGCTCACTGCTTTGTAGAATATCAAAAGTAAGGGTAGAATCCTGCTGTACTTTCAACTCAATGCGCTGTTGGATATTTTGAACCCATTCATCTTCTGCATTTTTTAACAGGATGCCTGTTTCAGCCTGCACATTGACCATCAGCACTTCCTCCGAATTACCGCTATTGTTAAGTTGAAGCGAAAATTCGGATAGGTCAGATTGTTGCACAAAATAAACCTTGGTGGCAGATATGCTGGCCGTCCAGTTGGATTGCCTTTTTATAGCTATATTCCAAACGGCATTGGCTACTGTAAAACCGTTTACATTTAAAAACGCATTGGCCATATAGGCCATATCGCCTTGCATTAGGCTACTTGGCCTTAAGCGCACTGGTACAAAAATGGAATCTTTGGCTCCTATACTAATTTGCTTTTGGGCATTGCCCAGCACCTGCCAGCCTGCCGGGGGATTAATGGAAAGGGATACGTTTTGTTGCTTTTCTGTGCCGTTTTTTATGCGGAGCACATTGGTGGCAAAGTCGTTCACTGTTGATTCGGAGTCCGCGTTGAGAAACGACATGGACATACCTCCTGACATTTGCGAATAAGCTATGCTGTTTACTCCCCCAAATATTAGGAAGAGTAATATAAGTAACAATAATTTATTCGCACTTTTCATTAGGAATATAAGTCATAAAAGATTTACTACTATAAATCCTGTACTAATACATAATCTATCCTTAAGGTATAAAGCCCTGCCCTGTTGCCTAAGCCGGGTGTTATTTTCATATCCACATTAAAGCGATAACACTGCGGGTTTGTAATAAAACTCCCCGGGGTATTGGTTCCTGCGTCCGGGCAATTAATGGCTATATCGGGCGCGATAGCACTACCAATGATATAGGTTGGGCTTAAAATATCCTGCAAGGTAAAAAAACCCGGTATCTGGGCAGTTTGGGCTACATTCCTAAAGCGTAACTCCACCATGTCGGTAGTAGGAACTGTGCCATTGGACGAGTAAAACGTAGTAACATCCCACTCACCCGGTACAGCGGTTGTAGCACCTACATATAAATCCCATTGCGTGCCCACCGCTTCAATATTTAACTCGCATACATTCATTTGTGTGATGCCCACCAGATATTTTTGAACGGTATTAAAATCGAAAAGTAAATTGGGAGAAGCTTTAGCTGAAAAGCTTAGCGATTGGGCCGTATTTTTAGCCGGATATAGCAGTATTAAAAATAATAATAGAAGTATGCGTTGCAGGGGTAAACTTTTCTTCATAAAGTATTTTTCAAAGCAAAATATCCTGGGCTAAACAAAGAAAAGAAGGTGAGCACCTTCTTTTCTTCATCAAATATATAAAACTAATTGTTTTTTATAAGTCTTCAACCAAAGAATATACTACTTCGAGGTAATAATAACCTGCCTGGGCATAATCCGGACCTGTCATTGCAACCGTTGAGTTAGGAAAAGTGGCAGGAATACCCGGTACCATTCTCATGTCGAGCCTAAAACTGTTTGTAGTTGGATTGGCCGCGGCTGTGCCTGGTGCATACGAATCATTGGTGCCTGTGGTGCCTACCGCACCCGCCAAAAATTGTGTGGTCGCCGTAGGTGTTCCACCTGTTACACCTGAGTTTAATAATCCTTTTAACGAAGTAAAAGCAGTAAACCCTTCGGCGGAATAAGTGCTGTTGTCAATGGATGATCTCAACTCTAGTACCTCGGCAGGTAAAGCAGCGTTACCATTAGTTGAGTAAGCTTCTACCTGAGTCCAGGTGTTGGTGTTTGCATAAACAAATAAATCCCAGGCAAGGGTGGCATCCACCTCTAATTGCGTGGCGTTAAAACGAGTAATGCCTTGCTGGTACTCCTGAATGGTTTTAAAGCTAAAATCCACCTGCGGGTTGGTAGTCATGGTAAGGTTTAAAATGCCTCTTAGATCCATGGTAACATAGTTGTACTCTTCGTCTGACAATTGAGCCTGAGCGGTTTGGGAAGCGCCAAAGAATATCACCGACAGCATTCCAACAATTAACAATCTTTTCATAATCCTTAATTTAATTAAAATGAAAGTTCTAAAGCAGAATTTACGAGAATGGATAAAAATAGTTACAATAAATAATTTAACTATTGCCAAATACCTTTTGCTTTGAACCCACATTTCGTACATTTACCGTCATCCATGCCCTGTATAATCGTTTGATAGCCCATTCGTTCCACCAATAGCGCACCACAATTATAGCATACAGTTTGAGTATAGTGGTTATCTGCCACATTTCCTAAATAAACATATTTTATGCCTATGTTTTTCGCTATTTGGTAAGCTTCTTTTAAAACCACCATGGATGTTGGCTCCAAATTGTGGAGTTTGTACGTTGGATAAAACTTACTGAAATGCAGTGGTACCTGTGCAAAGCCATTGTCCACTAGCCATCTGCACATTTTTTCTATCCTGTCTAATCCGTCGCTATAACCCGGTACAAGTAAATTGGTTATCTCTAACCATATGTTTTCTTCCAGCAACACTTGCAGGGAATCCAGCACATGGTTCAATCGTGCTCCCGACATGCGTTGGTACACATCATCATCAAAGCACTTTAAGTCGATGTTGGCCGCATCGATAAAAGCAGAAAGCTGACGCAAAGGCTTTTTATGGATATATCCTGCCGATACAAAAATATTTTTTAAGCCTTTTGCTTTGGCTATTTCGGCAGTATCCATCATATACTCGTAATAAACCACCGGATCGGTATAGGTATAGGCAATGGATTGGCAGTTTTGCGAGCTAGCCAATTTAACTACTTGCTCAGGGGAAACGTATTGGTAATCGCCCATTATAAATTTGGCCTGCGATATAGTATGATTCTGACAGTTGAGACAATGGAGGTTGCAGCCCACCGTAGAAACTGAGAAGGTTGTACTGTTGGGTAAAAAATGATATAAAGGTTTTTTTTCTACCGGATCTACATGGGTGGCACATGCATAGCCATAGCTTAATGCAACAAGCTGGCCATTTTTATTGGCGCGGACACGACATATACCCACTTCGTCCTCATGTAAAAAACAATTATGAGGACACAAAATACAACGTATACCTGAGTCATTCGATACCCAATGTTGCGCTATTTTATAGGCAGGCAAGCTGTCTTTGCTGGAATTTATAGTCATAATCTTTTGCTTTTCGGTAACCTTCTATCACTACTTCACCGTTTGTATCGAGGTTAACGATGGCGTAGCTGTTGTTGGTCTTTCCGCTTCCTTCCACCAAAGCTCTGAGGGTATAATACAAAATCCCATTTATAACCCTGGCTCCACCATCATGTTTATGACCTTGAAATACGGCGGCAACAGTACCAGAATCCTCTAATACTTTACGCACATAGGCAGCATTGTTCACGTATAAATCCCCCTCACCGTCCAACAGTTGATGCACAAATATAATTGTAGGCTTATCGCTTTGTGCCAATACTTTTTTTAACCAAGCAAGTTGTTCGGGCGGTATGTTTGTATCTGTCCAGTGAAAGTTGTCGTGGTCGTAATCTGATCCATCCGACTTAAAACAAGCGTCTAATACTATAAACCTAAATCCCGATTGGTCAAAATAATAATAAGTTGCTCCACTTTTTATCCCGGTGTTGTCCACATTTGATGTAAATTGTTTTTTTGAAAGCGAGTCTAAATCATGATTGCCTAATACATGATACCTTGGGCCATTAAATTTTATAAATTCTGCTTCTACTGTTTTAAGATACGATAGGGTTTCACTTTCTACGGGAGGTTCGGTCTGATCTTTAAAGTCTCCGGTTTCAATCACAAAATCCACTTTTTCTTCATTAAATAAATCAATAGCCTCTTTCAGTTTGTTCACACTTTCGGTAAAGTAACGTCCCCATTTAACGGGAGCTTGGGCATAATGAATGTCGGTTACCCAACCAAACGTCAGCTTTCTGCTTGTTCTTGCCCACATTGGTAAAAACGATACGCCTGCAATGATTAACGCCCCGTTTTTTATAAAACCTCGTCTGTTTATCTTAACACCCATTGCGCAATATTTTAGTTTGAAAATACAATTGCTTCAAAAACATATAAATCTGCCTTGCGCCAGCCATCCCAACCTATATGTGCTTTGTCACGAGCCAGATGGCCTAGCAATTCTATGAGGTTCCAGCCTGTTTTAGTGGCTACTTGCGGAAGGAAAGTTCCTTTTTTGCCATCTTTCTCTAAGTGTACCCCATGCTTACCCAACTGAATATCTTCGATACTGTAAATTTTACGCATGGGGGTGAGGATTGATATCTCTACACGCATGTTTTTAATTTCCCGTGCTGACACAGGAGGGAACCTTTCATCGTTGAATGCGGAAGCCGTGGCCAGCGATTCAACTAAAGCCGGTAGGCCTTTTTCAGAGGAGAACTGACCTACGCACCCCCGTAGCTTTCCCTCAACATAAATAGATACAAAGGCACCTCTGAACTGGTCCAGGTCGTCCATATTTTTAAGTGTGGGTTTTTCTTTATTAAATCCAAGCTGTCTTTGAATGGCGTTTTTTGCTGTTTTTAATAATGCTTTTTTATTCTTATGGCTTACAAAACCCCATTTTCTTTCTATATCTTCAATCAATATGGACTGATACCCTACAACCCTTTCCTTTTGCCTATGCATGGATTCAGAGGAATTCATATATTTGATTCGCCGGTACCTGTATTGGCTTTTACCTTCAGTTAGGTATAGCAGGGTTAATACAGAACTCCACCCACAAAGAGAGGTGAGCATATTGGGTATGGTGCTGTTATTATTTTTATTGAGATGATCTATTAGTCTTTTGCTATCGTTTTGGCATATCGCGTTTACGGTTTGTGCATCTATTATCCTGGCTGCCTCATCCGTAGGATAATGTGATAAGTCAGTACTAAATATAAATAAGTTTTCACCGTTAAAATATGGGCGTAACGCTTCGGCAACAGTTTTGCAAGTACCATAATTTTTAGCGCCTATAATAATGGGTACTATCTGGTTTAAATGTTTAATTCGGTACTGTAAAAAAGGTAATTGTACTTCAATACTATGCTCTTCGGAATGCGCCTCCCGGTTAAAAACAAAACATTTGCTGCTGTCAATTAAATCATTGGCCAATTGTAGGTTCACAGGAGCTACACCCAAGGGAGTTTTGTAATGTCCTTTATTGTACACCGAGGCTCCATTGAATGCTACATGATGACTTGATCCAATGATGAATATGTTTTTATATTCGGCCTCTCTATTAATTTGTGTATAGGCGCTTGCTGCAACAACTCCTGAATAAGAATATCCGGCATGTGGAACAACCAAAGCAGCTATATTATCTGAAGGGTTGCCTTCTGCTTTGTCGTAGCAATATTTCAATTGTGCAATCAATTCGTCCGAATAGGAACTGTAAAACGTGCCTGCCACCACAGGTTCTCTTTGGATGCTTAGCATGATACGATGTTTTTATTAAAGTTACACATTTTTTTTATTTGCCGCTTTAATATATACAACTTATTCAAAATAAAACAGTTGTTGTAAAATGCACATTTGTTATTTAAAATTATCTTCAAAAAAAATTAAATATATTTGGAGTTTATGAAAAAACCTGTACTTTTGCAACCGCAATAACGAAATGATGTTAGCGCAATCAATGATTCAGTAGCTCAGCTGGTAGAGCACATCCCTTTTAAGGATGGGGTCCTGGGTTCGAACCCCAGCTGAATCACTTTTTACAGAATTTATTACATATTGATTCAGTAGCTCAGCTGGTAGAGCACATCCCTTTTAAGGATGGGGTCCTGGGTTCGAACCCCAGCTGAATCACACATAAAAGGGAAATCGTTATACGGTTGTCCCTTTTTTTGTTTTAGAAATTTACTTTTTCGAGATTGTTTCTTACGAAAAAAGTTCAAGCGGCAAAGACATCTACGATCAGAAGCTGGTTCTTTGGCTGGAGGAAAAGAATATTATCCCTGAAGAATACTAGAACTACCCATATAAAGCCTGAGGTTATATGGAGGCCCCTTTAATCAACGACTACCCCATACGTAACTTAAAGGCAAGGCGTCGGCGTTGGGAGGTAAACATAGCTGGTAAAAAGAAGAAAGTAAACAGGGATTGGTCAATAATAGCACAGGGTAGGCGCATGGTAAAGGAGGTAACGCTCGACATGGCCAGCAGCATGAACCTGATTGTAAAGAAATGTTTTCCTAAAGCCACCCGGGTTATAGATCGTTTTCATGTTCAAAGGTTAGCCTGTGATGTAGTGCAGGAGCTTCGAATTAAACACAGGTGGGAAGCCATTGATCAGGACAATGCGCAATGTAAGCAGGCTAAAAAAGAAGGAAAAGAACACACACCTCTGGTCTTGGAAAATGGTGACACCCTGAAGCAGCTGTTGGTCAGAAGCAGATGCCTCCTGTTCAAGCCCAGCCATAAATGGACAGAATCGCAAAAAATAAGAGCAAATCTGCTGTTCAATATATATCCGGATATAGAGAGCGCCTACGACCTATCGCACCATTTATACCTTATTTACAGCCGCAACATAGAGCCACCTGTTGCTATGACACACCTGGCACTATGGTTCAATCAAATTGAAATAACTGACCTGCCCTCGTTTCCGGTACTCAAAAAACTTTTGAAACATATTATCAGAACATCATTAACTTCTTTGAAAACCGAAGCACCGATGCTGCAGCAGAATCCTTCAATTCAAAAATTAAAGACTTCAGAAGACAATTTAGGGGCGTTTCTGATGTGAAATTCTTCCTGTTTAGATTAACAAAAATATTTGCATAAAAAGAATAACCATAATTAAACCAGGTTTTACTCCTGAACTTGTATTATGGCTAAAGAGTGAAGGAGTTTAAATAATGAAGACGGGGGTTGGGGGTAGATATGCTCAGTGTGTTCAGACGAAATGGGTATTTCTGCCTTTGCTAAGATTGAGAAAAGTAACATGGATTTTATGCTATTGTACATCTTTGAAGTTGTCGGGGTGGAGAGATTCGAACTCCCGACCCCCTGGTCCCAAACCAGGTGCGCTAACCGGACTGCGCTACACCCCGAAACTGTGTTTGTATCAAAAAAAACTAAGTCGGGGTGGAGAGATTCGAACTCCCGACCCCCTGGTCCCAAACCAGGTGCGCTAACCGGACTGCGCTACACCCCGAAAGTGTTTCTTTAATTTTAAATTTTATCTTACTCTTTACTTTTAGCTTATCGTCCTTTGACCCTCCCGCCATTAAGCGGGATGCGCTAACCGGACTGCGCTACACCTCGAAAGTACTTTGTTTAATATAAAGCGGAGAGAGGGGGATTCGAACCCCCGGTACAGTTAACCCGTACGCCAGTTTAGCAAACTGGTGGTTTCAGCCACTCACCCACCTCTCCAATATTTGTAGCTGTCAAATTGCATGACATTTTATACTCGCAATGCCCGTATGGCAATTGCGAGTGCAAATGTAGGAAATTGTTTTAATGTGGCAAGCAAAAGCATGAAAAATTTAAGTCTTTCATGGAGCCTTTTATGCAGGCAATTTGTAAGCCACTGTATCACAAAATAAAGGGGCGACATGCGCCCCTAATAATTATTTATTTTTATCTGGTTTATCCTGCGGTGATTTTGAAATTGAATCCCGCATCGAAGTGTCAGCTTCTACATTTTTAATTTTTAGATAGTCCATCACGCCCAGATTGCCATTTCTAAAAGCATCGGCCATAGCCAAGGGTACCTCAGCTTCGGCCTCAATTACTTTCGCTCTTGCCTCTTGTGCTTTCGCCTTCATTTCCTGCTCTAAAGCAACAGCCATAGCTCTTCTTTCTTCGGCTTTTGCCTGGGCAATATTTTTATCGGCTTCGGCCTGATCCATCTGTAACACGGCTCCAATATTTTTGCCAATATCAATATCTGCTATGTCTATCGAAAGAATTTCAAAAGCTGTACCGGCATCCAGACCTTTTCCTAACACTCTTTTGGATATGGAGTCGGGATTTTCGAGCACTGCTTTATGTGACATGGAAGAACCTATTGAGGAAACAATCCCTTCACCTACACGAGCCAGAACCGTTTCTTCCCCGGCTCCACCTACCAGTTGCTTTATGTTGGCTCTAACAGTAACTCTGGCTTTAGCGATAAGCTGAATACCATCCTTGGCTACGGCTGCAACGGGGGGGGTATCTATAACCTTTGGGTTTACCGACATTTGAACTGCCTGAAAAACATCGCGCCCGGCAAGGTCGATGGCTGTGGCCATTTGAAATGAGAGGTCGATGTTTGCTTTTGCGGCGGAAACCAAGGCGTGAACCACACTGGCAATATGTCCTCCAGCCAAAAAGTGAGCCTCCAAATCGTCGCGCTTAACATCCTTTAGTCCGGCTTTATGGGCTTCTATCAGAGCACGTACGATTAAAGCTGGTGGCACTTTACGTACCCGCATTAAAATAAGCTGTACCAGCGAAATTCGCACACCTGAAACCAAGGCCGAAAACCAAAGCAGTATGGGAACATAATAAAGAAATAAAAAGAACAGTACAATAATGACTGCTAACAGACCAAAAAATCCGAAGCCTTCCTCCATGATATTAAATTTTAGGTTTAACGATTATATATGTTTTAAAAACTTTTTGTACTTCGAGCGGGGTGTCTTCATCTATAAACTGTCCCGGACAACGCGCTTCTACTATAATATTGTTTATGATGGCTTTGCCAACCGGATTTAAACGACTGATAGCTATGCCTTCATCACCCACTTTGATGTCATTGTCTTCTTTTACCTCCACCTTACTATCGACGGAAGAATTAAGCATCAATTTGTTCCAGGTTCCGGAGCGCAAGGACCATACAATTACCAAAACCGAAAGACTTACTGTGGCAATTAAAACAGCATTCCCTCCTGCTTGTCCAAATTGGCTGTAGGCCATAAAAATACCTACCCCTATAAACAAAGCACCACCCAAACCGGCAAAGGTAACTCCGGGTAACACGAAAAGTTCCAGTATCAGGAGAAACAGTCCCAGTAAAATAAGCAGCACAATTACAATGGTGTACATATTAAATCAATCTATTGAAACAACAAGGTTTTTATCTGTCAATTGGTTTTGGAGAGGTGCAAGTTCGTCTAATTCCCCTATCTTAATTTGGCATTTACCTGTAAAGTGCGTCAAAATTGCACATTGTTCGGCTTGTATGCCGTCGTGGTCACAAATCTCGCACAAACAGTCGATAACATATTCAAATGAATTTATGTTGTCGTTGTGTAAAACCAATATTTTGTTGCAGCCGTTATTTTTGTTTAAACGACCGCTTTCCCATTCTTTTCCGGACGCTACCATTTATTAAATTTTTATGTGGCAAAATAGCTTTTTTTTATTAAACTACTGCTGTAAATATCAATATAATCCTTAAATATTATTTGTGTGGGATAGGGCTTAGCTTACTATCCTTAAAATAAACCACAAATGCACCTGCAAATCCTGCTTCTATAATTTTAGGTATTCTTTCTTGGGCTTCTTCGTAGGTTTTATAGCTTCCGGCAAAATATTTGGTAAGTCCGTTTCCTTCCAATTGAAGGGTGCTCACTTCAGGTAACTTAGCCAATGCCTCCTGATCGGGCGCGTTTCTAAAAACACCAATCTGAATTTTGAAAACTTCCTCTTTGGCCTCAGGCTTTGTCTGCTTTGTTGCATTATTCGTTTTGTGAGTTGCTGCCTGCGCTTCTTTTTTTAATGTGGACATACTTGTTGATTGTTCCCCTCCGGTTTTATCATTTAGTGTTTTGTGGGTTGTATTTTCGCCCTTTGTTGTCCATGTATCTATGTTAGCATATATTCGCAAAGCTTTTTCTTGCTTTTCTATTCCTGCTCTCTTTAGGGTACCCGCTCTTTCGTACGCCTCTATACTTAACCCAACGGTTTCGCTTAGTACATTTTTCGCCTCCCTAAAGTAAGCGTTACCTTGTTGCGAGAGTTTCAAAATCTCTTTGCTGCTGGATTCGGTTAAATTTCGGGAGGCATCTTTTAGTTTCAAATAATAAACAGGAAACTTTTTATCCAATGATTTATGATATAGCCTGGTCGACAGGATTTTGAGTTCTTTAGATTCTTTTATCATTTTTGAAACTACTCCTTCCTCTTGTCCGGCGTCATTTAAGCTATCTGCCCTTTTAATTAAATCTCCTAGCTTAACGCGCTCTGTTTCGTTAGTATTGGCCGCTTCTTCCATTAATCTGGCTGCCTCCAGATTTAAAATGTTGGCCCATACATAAAGCGAGTCGGCATGGCGTAAGGTGGCTCTATCGTTTGTCGAAAATAATGTATTATACATATCTTCTTGCTGCGAATAGTGCGATATAAATTCGTCTGAACTATGGAAAACATATTTTTCCGGAATGAAAATTCCGTCAAAACTTACAACTTTATCCTTATTAATACCGGCGTTGTGTAAAGGGCGGTAGTTGCCCTGGCTTAGCCTTTCTTTAATTTCGTTAAGCTCTATTTGACGTGCATACAAAAACTTTTCCTGAACATCATCCTCAAGTTTATAAACCCTGTCTTCAAGACCTATAATTTCATTCACTACCTTATTTTTCTCCAATTCGTTGTTGAGCTGGGCATACCGGCTTCTTTTCTGCTTCATCAACAAGCTTAAACTATCTTTTTGTTGTTCTTTTTGATACCCTTCCTTAAACAATGCAAGTGCTTTGGTACTCATAAAATGTTCCAACGCAGTATATGTTATCGTATCATTTATTTGAAAACGCAGAGATCCGTTATTATCGCTACTTTGTTTCTGCCCGTTTTTATCCCCTGTTTTTTTTCGACTCTCAGAAATGCTTTCAGCATCCTGCACCAGAAGTCGTGCAGATTCGGTGACCTGATTAAGGTCATCGGCCATGTTGCGTACCTGGCTGCCATCCCACCGCACAGTGTAAACCATAAGCGTATCTTCTGTTGTTTCGCGATTTGAGGCAAACCAGGCAACTTGATTGAAATCATCGGAAACAAACAGAAAATCATCATCGGGCGAGTTAAAAGGTACGCCCAGATTTATCGGCTCCAAAAATTCCTGGCTGGCGTTGTCAAAGTACGCTTTGTAAATATCATAGCCGCCAAAACCACCCGGCCTATCCGATGAAAAATAAAAGGTAAGTCCATCGGTAGCCATAAAAGGATAAGCATCGTTGTAAGCTGAGTTTACCGGTGCCTCCATCATTTTACTCTCACCCCAACCATCCAGTAATTTTTCGATTTTAAAAATGTTTAACGAATTGTTGACACCTGATGCCATGGTAAAATAAACCACGTCTCCTCTTTCGGTTTCAAACATTATATGATCTGGATTTACCCCGGACTCAAAAAAATCACCGTTTTGGTATAGCTTACCCACATCTTTGGCCGGATGATATTTTTCCAATAGTTTGTTTTTCTCAACCTCCGTTTTATCCAGAACCGTAAGTTCATAAATCTTTGAAGCCATTTTACGGCTGTTATGGCATTGTTCTAAAAATAGCTTGGTATCTTCTATTTTTTCATCATTGGCGGGAGCATTTTTTAAAAAGGTGTTAAAGTTAGCTATGGCCTCATCAAAGCGAAAGGACAGTTGATGTGCCCTGCCCAAATAATAATACACATTGCGACTTACTCTTTTTATCCTGGCATAATTAAGCTTTTTAACCGCCTCCGCAAGATCATCTCTGTTTTGAAGCAGACAAATACCCATATAAAAATTGTATGCAGCATCTTTTGGGTATTTTTTTAAGAGATGCGTATATACCAATTGTGCACTTTTAAAATCGCCCGCTTCAATATATTTTAAACCCTTTTGGGGTGTTGCCTCTATTTGTTGCTGTGCCCATGCGCTAGTCCACCCCATTGAGGCAAGCCATAACATCAAATAAAACAAAGTGTGTAAATATCTAACCATATCAGCAATTAAAAAACATCCGTTTAAACTGCGCCAAAATTATAAATTAAAATTAACTATTTTTTTTAAAATCTTTAAAACAAAGCCAAAAACCATATATTTAATCACGCTTACACACATTGTTAAAAAATCTTTTGAACCAAGCCCTGAACAAATAGTTTTTTAGGCATATATTTGTAAATTAAAAATAAAACATGCAAACTTTAAAAGAAGGCGACAAAGCCCCTGATTTTAGCGGCAGCAATCAAAATGGCGACATCATATCGTTAAGTGATTTTAAGGGTAAAAAAATTATCCTGTACTTTTATCCCAAAGACAACACACCCGGATGCACCGCCCAATCGTGTAATTTAAACGACAACTACAGTGAGTTAACAGCCAAAGGTTTCGAGGTTGTGGGAGTTAGTCCCGACGGTGCCGATTCGCATCTAAAATTCATAGCCAAATACAACCTGCGATTTAACCTAATAGCGGATACAAATAAAGAGATATTAGAAATGTATAATGCTTGGGGTTTAAAGAAAATGTATGGCAAGGAGTATATGGGTGTTTTGCGTACTACCTATATAATTAACGAAGAGGGAGTAATTGAAAAGATAATTAAAAAGGTAAAAACAAAGGACCATACCCAGCAGATATACAAGGAATTGGAATTAAAATAAACTATTAATATGGCAGATAAACAAGAAGTTAACAAGGAAAAATTAAAAGCCTTGCAACTTACCATGGATAAAATCGATAAATCCTACGGTAAAGGTACCATCATGAAAATGGGCGAAAATGCTGTTGTGGATGTACCGGTTGTATCAACCGGATCGCTTTCCTTAGACATGGCCACAGGTGTAGGCGGCTTTCCCCGTGGACGAGTAATTGAAATTTACGGGCCCGAATCGTCGGGTAAGACCACACTGGCTATACACGCCATTGCCGAAGCCCAAAAAGCAGGTGGCATAGCAGCCTTTATTGATGCAGAACATGCCTTTGACCGTTTTTATGCAGAAAAATTAGGAGTAGACATCGAGAACCTCTTGATTTCGCAGCCCGACAACGGCGAACAAGCGTTGGAGATAACGGATCAATTGATACGCTCATCGGCTATCGACATAATTGTTATCGACTCCGTTGCTGCCCTTACCCCTAAGGCAGAAATAGAAGGTGATATGGGTGATTCCAGGATGGGGCTGCAAGCCAGGCTAATGTCGCAGGCTTTACGCAAACTTACGTCAACCATCAATAAAACCAATACCTGCTGCATATTTATTAATCAGCTAAGGGAAAAAATAGGTGTAATGTTTGGTAATCCTGAAACCACGACAGGAGGTAATGCACTAAAGTTTTATGCCTCATTGCGATTGGACATACGCAGAGCCTCACAAATTAAAGATGGCGAAGATGTGATAGGGAACCATACCCGCGTAAAAGTGGTGAAAAACAAAGTGGCACCTCCATTCCGAAAAGCAGAGTTTGATATTATGTATGGAGAAGGTATATCTAAAGTTGGCGAGATACTTGATCTGGGCGTTGAGAAAGAAATCATTAAAAAAAGTGGATCGTGGTTTAGCTATGGCGATACCAAATTGGGTCAGGGTCGCGAGGCCGTTAAAGCGGTAATCAAGGATAATCCGGAATTAATGGACGAACTGGAACAAAAAATAATTGGAGCCGAAAATAAAGCTTAAGCCCTTTTAAGCTTTTTTGCCCTGCTCTATGGCAGATAATTTCTCCTATTTGGGGCAGGTTGTATAAAAACAACTTGTTCCGCTTAGGAGTTAATTCAACAATTTATTTACCTACTTTCCTATCGATTTAGCCCAAATATTTATGGCTGTCTTCAGTAATAACTAAATCTGATTTAGTCGATTTTCAATTCAGTAAAAACTTTTTTTCAAAAGTATAACTTCAGCCAAGAAGGGGTTAAGCAAAATTTTATTCATATTTTCGATAGGTAATCAATGGTTCAGGCTAAATTGATTTGTATATTACACAATTAAAGCTTATCCGTGTAACTTAAGTTTTACGTGAATGATAAGCCGTATTGCATATTTATATGTTGCGTGTGGAAAGTAGGCAAGTAACGCAAAAGTAAAACCTATGAATAGTCAGATAATAAAGTCATACGAAGAAGAAATTGAGCTGAAATACCAACTGTATAACAGTTTGTTTTTATCCTTACAATTGGAAGCGGTTGAAAAAGCCGGAAATCTCATCCCTTTACTCTACCAATCCTGCGTTGAAGGGCTGGAAAAAGGAAAAGACCCGATTGCTATTTTACAAACTTTTTTTGCCAGTCATAAAGCAGAGCTGTCGGCTAAAGAACGCGATGATTTTTTGTTTAAGGTAATTCAATATATCGAACGTCAGATTGTATTAATAGATGCGCTGGAGGATGCAGCATACAACAAAATACACCGTATCACAGGCGAAAACTCCTATAGTTCCATAAGCGATCGAGTGAAAAAAGAAAACCTGATGGATAAGATGGCACAAACGGTAAAAGAGTTTGGCGTACGGGTAGTGCTCACGGCTCATCCCACACAGTTTTATCCTTCGCAGGTACTGGCAATTATCAATGATTTGATGGTTGCTATCAAAAGAAGCGAAGTGGGCGATGTAAGAGATATGTTAAAGCAACTGGGTAAAACACCTTTCTATCAGAAAATTAAACCCACACCCCTGGATGAGGCAAACCGTTTGACTTTTTATTTGCGTGATACTTTTTATCCGGCTATAGGGCAGCTTTTAGATAAAACTGCAGAAGATTATTCAGAATCACTGGAACAAAATAATCAGTTTATTTCGCTGGGTTTTTGGCCGGGCGGCGATCGCGATGGAAACCCATTTGTAAACGTGGAAACTACAATGCAGGTAGCGGCTAAACTCCGAAATACCATATCCAATTGTTATTTTCAGGAGGTAAAAGAACTGAAAAGAAGAATTACTTTTGCCGGGGTTCATGCTAAAGTGGTAGAGTTGGAATCTTTGTTAAAAGCCGAATTGAGTAACGCCTCGGGTTCCGATAATATAGATTTGGCCGATTTTTTAGCGCGTATAGACAAAGTAGAACAGCTCATCCGTAAAAAACACCAAGGTTTTTTTATCGAAAAAGTGCAGTCGCTTAAGCGTAAGGTTCAGTTGTTTGGCTTTTATATGGCCAGTATTGATATACGACAGGATAGCAGGGTGATAGGCACAGCGCTAAAAGAGGTTGTGAAGGCTTATCCCGACATTTTGCCCGCCAACCTTTTTGAGATGGACGAAAAGGAACAGATACCTTTGTTGGTGAATGCACGTGGTGCGGTGGATGCCAATATTTTTGAAGATGAAGTAGTTAAAGATACGGTGGCTTCTTTTGGGGTAATAAAAGATATACAGCGGATGAACGGGGAGCGGGGGGCGCACCGATATATCATCAGTAATTGCCGTGGGCCATTGGACGTGGCGCGCGTATTGGCTATGTTTAGAATATGTGGATGGGGCTACGACGACCTAAAGGTGGATATAGTGCCACTTTTTGAAACGATCGACGATCTTAAAATGGCGGGCGAGGCCATGTATACCTTATATGCTAATCCCACGTATCGCAAGCATCTTAAAAACAGGGACAACCGCCAAACCGTTATGCTTGGTTTTTCGGACGGAACCAAGGACGGTGGTTATCTGATGGCGAACTGGGCCATTTTTAGAGCCAAGGAAAATATAACGCTAAAATCGCGTGAGAATGACGTGGAAGTGGTGTTTTTTGACGGACGCGGGGGACCACCGGCACGAGGGGGGGGGAATGCCCATCGTTTTTATGCGGCCATGGGCAAAAACATCGAGAACCGACAAATTCAAATGACGGTACAGGGCCAAACCATCAGTTCGCATTATGGCATAACCGAAGCCGCGGCACACAACATGGGTTATCTGCTTACCGCCGGGCTTTCCAATAATATTTACAGCAAGCCGCAAAATCAGTTACAAGCAGAGCAACGCGACTTTATTAGTGAAATGGCGGAGTCGAGCTACAAGAAATATCTGTCGCTAAAGGAGCATCCCTTGTTTATGCCCTATTTGGAGGAGGTAAGTACCTTAAAATATTATGGTAAAGCCAACATAGGGAGTCGACCCAGTAAAAGGGGCGGAAGTGATAAGATTAATTTTGGCGACCTCAGAGCTATTCCATTTGTGGGAGCCTGGAGCCAGCTAAAACAGAATGTGCCCGGATTTTATGGCGTGGGAACGGCACTGAAAGAACAGGAAGAAAAAGGGAATTTACAAGCCTGCATCGATCTGTACAAAGAATCCATCTTTTTTAAAACATTGCTTTCAAACAGTATGCAAAGCATGAGCAAAACGAACTTCCAAATTACGCAATACCTCGAAAAAAATGAACGCTTCGGCGAATTTTGGCAAATGCTGCACGATGAATATAGGTTGACCAAAGAAATGCTACTGAAGGTATCTGGTTTATCCAATTTGTTGGATGATAATCCTCGCAGTTTTATGAGCATCCGTTTGCGCGAGCGTGTTGTACTGCCACTCTTATTGATTCAGCAATATGCACTAATGAAAATTCAGGAGGCTAAAAATGGAAACAAAGACATAGCAGTAGAGCTGTACGAAAAAATGGTGATCCGTGCTATGTTCGGAAACATAAACGCAAGCCGTAATTCGGCATAGCAAACAATTTGAGCCACAGTAAACAATACTAAATAAAAAAACAAAACCTTGATTAGTGTGCTTATTTTCTTATTTTTGCGCGATGCAAAATATTTTTGCATATTTATTTGTGGCACAAGGCATATAAGGTAAAAAAATGCGTGCTTTTTCGCACCAAAAAAACGGGGCCCAAGCACAAGCTTTCAATATCGAATAATAAACAATACATGATTGGTTCAAAAAAAATTAAATCCGCACTTATTTCGGTTTTCCATAAAGATGGCTTAGACGAAATTATCAAAACACTGAATAAACTCGATGTTCAATTATACAGCACAGGTGGCACCCAGACTTTTATCGAGAATCTTGGGGTTGAAGTTAAGGCTGTTGAAGATATCACCGGATATCCGTCCATCTTAGGGGGTAGGGTAAAAACACTCCATCCCAAAGTTTTTGGAGGTATTCTGGCGCGTCGTCATAACAGTTTAGACAAAGAGCAACTTCTACAATATGATATACCGGAGTTCGACCTGGTAATTGTAGATCTTTATCCCTTCGAGGCTACCGTAGCGTCGGGCGCCGGGGAACAGGACATAATCGAAAAAATTGATATTGGGGGTATTTCGCTGATACGTGCGGCTGCTAAAAATTATAACGATGTGCTTATTGTACCATCCAAAGCACAATATGCCCATTTGAATAAGGTACTTAACGAAGATAAGGGTATATCAACCATTGCCCAACGAAAAGAATTTGCCAAAGCGGCCTTTGCAGTTTCTTCGTATTACGACAGTGCCATCTTCAATTATTTTGATAACGAGCAGGGCAGTGCTTTGCGCATAGGGCACGACAATACCCGGACTTTGCGTTATGGCGAAAACCCACATCAAAAAGGAAAATTTTACGGAAATCTCGACGAAGTATTTGAACAAATACATGGTAAAGAAATTTCGTACAATAACCTATTGGATATTGATGCTGCCATTAATTTAATAGGCGACTTTAACGAAACTACCTTCGCTATTTTAAAACACAATAACGCGTGTGGTTTGGCTTCGCGTGAAAATCTTACCGAAGCCTGGAAAGATGCCCTCGCGGCCGACCCCGTATCGGCTTTTGGCGGAGTCCTTATTGCAAACAAAGCAATAGACCTGGAAACAGCACAGGAAATAAATAAGATATTTTTTGAGGTAATTATTACCCCGGCCTACAACGAAGATGCTTTAGAGGTACTAAGAAGTAAAAAAAATAGGATTATCCTTATATTGAAACCCTGTGAATTACCCAATATTTTAAACCGGACTTTGTTAAACGGAGTACTTTCGCAACAAAAAGACATTAAAACCGAAACGTCCGAAGATTTAAAAACAGCCACTACATTAAAACCCGATGCCAACGAGGTGGAGGATTTGCTGTTTGCCAACAAGCTGGTAAAACATACCAAGTCGAACGCCATTGTTTTGGCCAAAAATAAACAGCTGATTGCCAGTGGGGTTGGGCAAACATCGCGCGTGGATGCATTAAACCAGGCCATTGCCAAAGCCAAAGCTTTTAATTTTGAATTACAAGGTGCCGTGATGGCGAGTGATGCTTTTTTCCCTTTCCCCGATTGTGTAGAAATAGCCCAAATGGAGGGTGTTAAGGCAGTTATTCAGCCGGGCGGTTCAATAAAAGACCAAGATTCGGTTGATTACTGTAACCAAAACGGGATGAAAATGGTATTAACAGGAATCAGACATTTTAAACATTAAAAAATTTACATCCCATGGGATTCTTTTCTTTTTTATCTCAGGATATTGCCATTGACTTGGGAACCGCCAATACCATTATCATACACAATGATAAAGTGGTAGTGGATGAGCCTTCAATTGTGGCATTGGACCGCCGCACCGATAAGCTGATGGCTATTGGTGAAAGGGCCCGCCAAATGCACGGAAAAACGCACGACAATATTTACACTATACGCCCTTTGCGCGATGGTGTAATAGCCGACTTTAATGCTGCTGAGCAGATGATAAGAGGCATGATAAAAATGATAAACAACAAAAAGCACTGGTTTACCCCTTCGCTCACCATGGTTATTTGTATTCCTTCGGGGAGCACCGAGGTGGAGATTAGAGCTGTACGCGACTCGGCCGAACATGCCGGCGGACGCGAGGTTTACATGATATACGAGCCTATGGCAGCAGCCCTCGGAATAGGGCTTGATGTGGAAGCACCCCAAGGCAGTATGGTGGTGGATATAGGTGGTGGAACCACCGAAATTGCCGTAATATCGCTGGGAGGTATTGTAACCAATAAATCCATACGTATTGCAGGCGACGACCTAACGGCCGATATTATGGAGTATATGCGCCGCCAGCACAATATTAAAGTGGGCGAACGTACGGCAGAGCAAATAAAAATACATGTTGGCTCTGCGCTGCCCGAGTTGGAAGAGGCACCAACGGATTTTATTGTGCAAGGGCCTAACCAAATGACGGCTTTACCTATTGAGGTGCCGGTTTCTTATCAGGAAATTTCGCATTGTCTTGAAAAATCTATATCAAAAATAGAAACAGCCATATTGAGTGCACTGGAACAAACGCCACCCGAACTGTATGCAGATATTGTAAACGGTGGTATTTACCTTGCCGGCGGAGGTGCACTGCTTCGTGGATTAGACAGGCGCTTGACGGATAAGATAAATATACCGTTTCATATTGCCGAAACACCTTTGCACGCAGTAGCGCGTGGAACCGGAATTGCATTAAAACACAGACATAAATTTTCGTTCCTGAAAAGATAAGTAGTGCATTAAAGCCTCGAGAAAAGTCATGAGTTTTTAAAGCCGATAAAAACAGATACTTAATTTTGCCGTGGTGCAATGGCTGCTAATTACTAGATGTAAAAATAAGGATGTATGCATAAAACCTGGTCCCCAATAGGTCACCGGGTTTTGTAATTTATTTTACCGGTGTAATTTTATTTGTACAACAACGTTGTATGATTATATGATTGAAATATTTGGGATCAAAAAAAATAACTTTATCATCCCGTAAAACAGGAGCAAATAAACAAAAATGGCTTATTTCCTTAAAAATAGGATAATATAATAATTGAATGAGAAACTTTTTGCGGTTTATAATACATCATCACTTTACATTCCTGTTTATTTTATTGGAGTTGATAGCGCTCATTTTAATTGTTGGATACAATCAAAATCAACGATCCATTTTTCTGAGCTCTTCCTCAAAAATAGCTGGTGGACTGTTTCAGTCGGTAAACAATATTGAGGAGTATTTTTCCTTAAAGGAGGTAAACAGGGAGCTCTCGAAGGAAAACTCTCTTTTGCGCAGCCAGATGCCCTCTTCCTTTGAAACCTCAAAGGATTATTTTTTATATGCCGGGGATAGCGCATCGGCTCACCAATATAAATATCGCTCATGCAAGGTTATCAACAATACTGTACGCAAGCATTTTAACTACATAACACTAAACAAAGGCACACAGGATGGTATTAAGCCCGATATGGGTGTTTTGTCGGGTCGCGGTGTGGTGGGAATTGTTATAAAAAGTACCAAAAATTTTAGTACGGCCTTGTCTGTTTTAAATCCACGGCTTAAAATATCGGCTAAACTTAAAGAGTCCGATTTTTTTGGTTCTGTGAGCTGGGATACAGAATCTACCCTTTTTGCCACCTTAGATGAGATACCTGAACATGCCAATGTGAGTTTGGGTGATAGGGTAATCACCAGTGGCTATTCAGCTACCTTCCCGGAGGGCATACTTATAGGTACGGTGGATGAAGTAGCGCACCCCGAGGGGGAGAGCTTTTATAAGATAAGGGTAAAGCTAAGTGTCGATTTTTCAAAGTTAAGTTACGTTGAGGTGGTGGAGAATATATTTCAAGAACAGCAAAAACAATTAGAGGAGGATACAAAACAATGATAAGTGTAATTCCCAGATACCTGTTTAATTTCGTGTTTTTTGTGCTGCTTCAGGTTCTTATCCTCAACAAAATGGAGTTCTCGGGATATCTGAACCCCTACCTGTATGTTCTTTTTATTTTAACCCTGCCTTTTGAAACACCTGGATGGCTGTTGTTGATACTATCCGCGTTATTGGGCGTAAGTGTAGATATGTTTTCGAACACTTTAGGTATGCATATGGCAGCTTGTATTTTAATTGCTTATGCACGACCTTTTATATTGGCACGCATAGCGCCTCGCGACAATTACGAAACAGGTACCTTACCACTGCCCTCTTATTATGGCTTTGCTTGGTTTTTCAAATACGCTGGAATATTGGT
>NZ_FXTB01000003.1:300000-524340 GCF_900182605.1 Saccharicrinis carchari | reverse complement strand
ATTCTTTACAAGAGTTTTGCTCAAAGAATCACTCTACTTTTTTTTCCTTTTGTGCATTCCAATATTTTCAAAGAACTTTTGTGTCAGTGAACAGTGAACAGTGAACGGTTAACAGTTAACAGTTAACAGTTATGAGTTAACATCTGACTTCTTTTTATCTCGTCTTGAGCCGTGGCCCAATTCTAAATCTTGTTATTCGCTTTAAACACTTGCGTTTTCCCGTTGGACTTTAGCATCTTCTTTTCTTAAAAAAAATAATGCATTCCATCCGGGGGATGCTGTGAGCTATTTCATTAAATCAGCTCCATTTTAAGCGGCTGCAAAGATAACACTTTTAAATTTTAAGTTCCAAATGTTTTTTGAAATAATTTAAAGTTTATTTTTCTTACCTCTTTTTACGCCAAAAAAACACCGCCATAAAACGGTTTTGGTTCTCTCAATATGTTGTTATAACTGCTTTTTAACGCGCTGCTCCCTTAGAACTTCTCATCTTCTTATGTTGCAAAAAAGTGAGGCATTTTTTAGGGAGCGAAACAGGCTCGTTAACCCATCGTGTTTCCCAAAAGCGGATGCAAAAGAACTGCTTTATTTTTTAACCTCCAAATATTAATCGCAAGTTTTTTTTAAGCAGACAAGCAAGATAACACTTAAAAGCTAAACGACCAAATGGTTAGCCTATGAAAAAAATATTAACCCACCGGAAAATATAAGACCTCTGCTTAAACCAAAATATGAGTGTTAAATGAAAAGAAGAAAGGATACTAGAGAAAGGAGTTGGGACAAAACCGAATTTGACTTGGTTTTTTATACGCTGAGCGTACAAAATATAAAAAAACCGCATCGCCCCATCCGCAGTTTGTTAAGCTATATATTAATTGTAATAATCAATTTCATTACTTTTGTTTGAAATTTAAAAATATGATTAAGATTATCGCCGATAATAAAATCCCTTTTCTTGAGGGTGTTTTAGAACCTTATGCACAGGTGAACTACTTACCTGGAGCACAAACCGATGCATCTGCCATTAGAGATGCTGACGCACTAATTACACGAACTCGTACCAGGTGCAACGCAGCCACGCTGGACAATAGCCAGGTGAAAATAATTGCTACAGCCACCATCGGTTTCGATCATATTGATACCTTATATTGTCAAAACAACCATATTGAATGGACTAATGCACCGGGGTGTAACTCCGGCTCCGTGAAGCAATATATTGCGGCAACGCTGGCTACCCTGATCAGCAAACACAATATGGAGATTGAAAATAAAACCATCGGCATTATTGGTGCAGGCAACGTGGGGCGCAAGGTGGCCAAACTGGCCAAAGCTGTAGGGATGAAGGTGCTATTGAATGATCCGCCACGCGCACAAAAAGAAGGCAGCGCTGGCTTTGTGGAGCTGGAGGAGTTAATTGCAGAATCTGACATTATCACTTTTCATGTTCCTCTACAACACGAAGGCAAGAATAAAACATTTCATCTCGGAAATAAAACATTTTTTTCGCGGTGTAAAAGACATGTGGTCATTGTAAACAGTTCGCGTGGCGAGGTTATTGATAATGAAGCGCTATTATCAGCTTTGGAATTGGGTAATATTGGCAACGTAGTTTTAGATGTGTGGGAAAACGAACCGGGTATTAACCGCTCCTTGCTACAAAAGACACTTATCGCCACTCCACATATTGCCGGATACTCGGCCGATGGAAAGGCCAACGGCACCGCTATGAGCGTTCAAGCTATCAGTCAATATTTTGGATTCCCATTAAATCAATGGTATCCCCAAAATATCCCAAGCCCTCAAAAATCCCAAATAACAATTAATGCGAAAGGTTTAACTTTTCAGGAAATATGGACAAAAGCGGTGTTACACACTTATTCCATTGCTGAGGATGATGCTCGCTTAAGGAAGTCTCCGGATAGCTTTGAGCTGCTCCGTGGCTCCTATCCGCTTCGACGGGAATTTGAAGCATATACCTTGCGGATAAAAAATGGCACGACACAAATTATACAAAAACTAAGCGACATGGGCTTCACGCACATTGAAGTAATCTAAAAAAACACACAAATCAAAAATTAAAATACTATTTTTGAACGAATACGAACATATTATATATAATAACATGAAGAAAAAAGCAGATATTGGTTTGATAGGTTTGGCTGTTATGGGCGAAAACCTGGTTTTAAATATGGAGAGTAAAGGATACACCGTGGCCGTATACAATAGAACTACCGAAAAGGTAGACAAATTTGTAAATGGTCGAGGTGCCGGAAAGAATTTCATTGGTACTCACAACATAAAAGAACTGGTTAATGCATTGGAGTCTCCGCGCAAGGTGATGATGTTAGTGAAAGCCGGAGCACCCGTGGATGCGCTGATAGACCAGCTTATACCGCATCTTGATAAAGGGGATGTTATCATTGACGGTGGCAATTCACACTTCCCCGATACAATGCGTCGCACAAAATATGTAGAAGAAAAAGGCTTGTTGTATGTAGGTTCCGGCGTTTCGGGAGGTGAAGAAGGTGCACTCACCGGGCCTTCGCTTATGCCCGGTGGCTCTAAAGAAGCATGGCCTCTGATTAAAGATTTGTTTCAGGATATCGCTGCCAAAGTGGATAACATACCATGCTGTGATTGGGTTGGCGAAGATGGTGCCGGTCACTTTGTTAAAATGGTGCACAACGGCATCGAGTACGGCGATATGCAGCTAATTAGCGAGGCATACCACATAATGAGAGATTTTGTGGGCTTATCGCACGATGAGATGCATGACATATTTAACGACTGGAATAAGGGCGATCTGGACAGTTATCTGATAGAGATAACACGAGATATAATGGGATACAAGGAGAATGGTGAGCCATTAGTGGAGAAAATATTGGATGCCGCCGGACAAAAAGGAACCGGTAAATGGACCGGTATTACCGCATTGGATCTTGGCGTACCTTTAACCCTGATAGGTGAAGCTGTTTTTGCACGTTGCCTCTCGGCACAAAAAGAAGAACGTGTAGAGGCGGCCAAAATTTTAGGCTCCCCAATTGAAAAATTTAAAGGCGACAAAACCCAGTTTATTAAGCAAATAAAAGATGCTCTTTTTGCTTCTAAAATTGTTTCGTACACGCAAGGTTATGTATTAATGCGCGAAGCAGCGAAAGAACACAACTGGAATTTAAATTATGGTGGAATTGCCATGATGTGGCGTGGTGGCTGCATTATCCGTTCTGCTTTTTTAAAAAATATAAAAGAAGCATTCGATAAAAACCCCGATTTAGTTAATCTGATTCTGGATTCTTATTTCAAAACTAAGGTAAGCGAAGCTATTAACGGATGGCGCCAGGTAGTGGCTCAAGCGGTAGTCAACGGAATACCTGTACCAACATTCTCCAGTGCTTTAAGTTATTTTGATGGATACCGGACGGCAAAACTACCGGCTAACCTATTGCAGGCACAACGCGATTATTTTGGTGCACACACCTATGAACGCGTGGATAAACCCAGAGGAGAATTTTTCCACACTAACTGGACAGGAAGAGGAGGAGATACCGCTTCGAGCAATTATGATGTTTAAAGTCAGCCTTGCGGAAATAAACTTATAAATTATAACATATAGCATCAAGGCCGTTCATAATCTGAATGGCCTTTTGCATTATTTTTCTCGGGTCAATTCCCTGAATACGTCTTCCATACTGCGTTGATCCTGGGTAAGTGTTATTATTTTTGCACCCGCACTTACTGCACAGTCAAATAATGCAGATCGGATATCCGATGAAGCTGAGATTTTAAATTTATTGTGTGCTATGCTTTTTACTGCAATGATGTCCTCAATTTGGTCAAATATGTTTTTCTCAACAGGATTGAGCAACTCGCAAGTAATTTCGTAATGATTTTTTAGTGCAGCCTTGGTAAGGTCACCGGATTTTTCGTTAGCCACAATATGCCCGCCGTTAATAATAATTACCCGTTCGCAAATCGCTTGTACTTCCTGCATTATATGTGTAGAAAGCATTACGGTTTTGTGTTGTCCCACTTCTTTTATTAAATCCCTCACTTCAATGATCTGGTTGGGATCGAGCCCTGTGGTAGGTTCATCCAGGATAAGTACTTCCGGATCGGGCAAAAGAGCTTGTGCCAACCCCACCCGCTGACGGAACCCTTTAGAAAGAGCTGAAATCTTTTTAGTTCTTTCAGGTGCAAGACCCGTCATGTCAATAATTTCTTCCACACGCTTTTTGGTAGCTCTTCCCAATTTATAAATACCGGCAATGTGAGTGAGGTATTCGCGCACATACATATCCAAGTAAAGTGGGTTATGCTCGGGCAAATAACCTATTTTACGTTTGTGCTCCAGCGAATTGTGAGACACATCCAATCCGCAAACCAATACCTGACCGTTTGTGGGTGGCAGATAGCCCGTGATAATTTTCATCATAGTGGATTTGCCCGCACCGTTGGGGCCTAAAAATCCCACCACCTCACCCGATGCAATTTCAAACGATACATTATCCAAAGCTTTTTGCTGGCCAAACACTCTTGATACCTGGGAAACAGAAATAGACATATATTTTTTTGTTTTTTTAATGCGTAAAGTTAATTATTGCATTTATATAATACGTATACCCTCATCATATTATCTAAAAGCTTACTTTTGTGTTTTGCGAGATGTAGTTATTAATAAGACATTAAAAATGATCAAATCCGAATACTGTATCGACCTGTTTAAATACAAGCGTAATAAAACACGCGAAGTTACTATTGGCGAATTAATGTTGGGAGATACCCATCCAATAGTGGTACAATCCATGACTACCACTAACACCAACCACACCGAAGCCACTGTAAATCAAATAAAAACTATTTTTGATGCAGGCGGTCAAATGGTGCGCATGACTGCACAAGGCAGGCGCGAAGCCGCCAATTTAAAAAATATAAAAACCGAACTCCATCGTCAGGGATATACTGCTCCTTTGGTGGCCGATATTCATTTTAACCCCAATGCTGCTAACATAGCGGCAGAGCACATTGAAAAGGTAAGAATAAACCCCGGTAATTTTGTGGATGGAGCCAAAAAATTTGAAACCATCCAATATACACCGGAGTCGTATGCCGAAGAGCTGGAGACGGTAAAGAAAAAACTGATTCCCCTGCTTAATATTTGCAAGCAAAACAATACCGCCCTGCGTATAGGAACCAACCACGGATCGCTATCGGATAGGATTATGAGCCGTTATGGCGATACCCCCATGGGAATGGTGGAGTCGTGCATGGAATTTCTACGCATCTGCCAGCAGGAAGAATTTAAGCGCATAGTATTGAGTATCAAAGCCAGCAATGCGCGTGTAATGGTGCATACCGTTAGGTTATTGGTGCAAAAGATGCAGGAAGAAAACATCAGCTATCCTTTACATTTAGGGGTAACAGAAGCTGGCGAAGGCGAGGATGGGCGTATCCGGTCGGCAGTGGGTATTGGTGCCCTATTGGCCGATGGCATAGGTGATACCATAAGAGTATCACTCACCGAAGACCCTGAAAAAGAAATTCCGGTAGCCAGGGAATTAATCAGATACACGTCTTCAAAAGCCGATCACGATACTATTAAGCCGGTAAACGATGCGTCCTATTCTCCTTTTGAATATGCCAGGCGCAAGTCTGAGGCTGTGGGTAATATTGGTGGCGGCAACTTTCCGGTAGTCCTTGGCAATAAAAAAACACTAAAAGATGCGCCCGATTACATTTTTTCGTCCGGGGATGAATCGGCAGCCAACATATTACCACTGAATCAGTGGAATAAGCTCAAGGACAAAGCACGCCATTTCCCTCTTTTAAAAATCAAAGAGTTAAATCAATTGAAGGAATTAAATGCTGCTAAGATTTTTCTCAAAGTCAGTTATTCAGAATTTAACCCCGCTTTTTACGAGAGAATAAAATCATGTACGAACCTTGTGTTAGTATTAAGCTCCACAAATAAAAATAACATAGCCGAACAAAGAGCTGCATTTTTATGGTTGGCTTCAAACAAAGTAAATCATCCGGTGATAATCTACAATAAATACAACCCAGTGTTCGATCGCAATACACAGATACAAGCAGCATGCGATTTTGGCCCGTTGTTTCTGGATGGTTTCGGTGATGGCATCTGGATAGATTATAATAAAGAAAGCAAGCCGGGCATGGTAAACAAAACGGCCTATGCTATTTTGCAGGCTGCCAGAGTTCGTTTCGAGAAGCCCGATTACATATCGTGTCCCGGATGTGGCAGAACACTTTTTGGTATTCAGGAAACTACAACCCGAGTTAAAGAACGCACCGCCCATTTAAAAGGTCTAAAGATAGCCGTGATGGGCTGCATCGTGAATGGCCCGGGTGAAATGGCAGATGCTGACTATGGATATGTAGGTTCGGGCCCCGGAAAAATAACTTTGTATTATCAGCGTAAAGTGGTAAAAAAGAACATTGACGAAAAAGATGCCGTAAACGAGCTTATTGATCTTATTAAACTAAATAACGACTGGAAAGAGCCCGTTTAACAAAGTCGTCTTTCCTAGTTGTTGATAATTTATTTTTAAATATATGCTTTCATCAGGCACTAATCAAAAATAGTGTATTTTTACAATGAGATATTGTTACTTTTATTGCTGGAATGACTATGTTTTTTTAAATTGCAAAACTGTTGACAACACCCTATACTTAAATCAATGAAAAGACTTATACACTTTATACTGCTTTTTGCGATGATGGCCTTCCCAATCCGGGCCGAAGACATTGTACTGAATGGCACATTTCAGGGAGATAATTTATATGTTAAAAACCCGTTTGCTCCAAGTGGTGTAGGTTTTTGTGTTTATGAAGTAACCGTAAACGGCCTCACCTCCACCGATGAAATTAATTCCAGTGCTTTCGAGGTGGATCTTTCTGTATACGGTTTTGTGCCGGGCGAACCACTTACGGTAACGATTAAGTACAAGGAAGGTTGCCAACCCATAGTATTAAATCCAGAAGTTTTGAACGCACGTGCAACTTTTGAGATAGACGAATTAAAAATATCCGGTGATAAAATAGAATGGGCTACAACAAAAGAAGCAGGCAGTCTGCCGTTTGTAGTGGAACAATTCCGCTGGAATAAATGGATAGAAGTGGGTAGGGTTAATGGTTCCGGAACGGCGAGCCGAAATACTTACGAAACAAAGGTTCGCTTTAATTCAGGCCAGAATAAGTTCAGGATTAAGCAAACTGATTTTAGAGGCAAACCAAAATACTCCAAGGAAATTACCTATATGTCTACAAAACCGGAGGTAAACTTTTCGCCTAAAAAGGTAGATGACACACTTGAATTTACTGCACCAACGCTCTACGAAATATATGATGAATACGGAGGAATTATTTTTAAGGGGTACGGACAAACGGTCAATGTTTCAGGACTAAAAAAAGGAGATTACTATTTAAACCTCGACAATAAGTTGGCCGAATTCTCAAAAAAATAATATTGACGCAAATTATCAGAAAAGGCCGGATGACTATCCGGCCTTTTTTTTTAACCTATAAAATCCGCCTATTTTTCGGCTTACACATTATTTTTTTTTACTTTCGGCTTATATTTCATCCGATCAAGCACAACACACATGACAACGCAGGAATTAGAATTTGAAAGCAAGAAAGATAAGATGCGGCTTAAGGCGGTTGACAAAGAAGTGCGACGACTACGAAACATCAATCGCAAACAATCTGCTAAACTCACCAAACTCCGAAAAGCCCTGTTATTTCAGGCTTTCTTTTTTATATCATTGCTATTGGTTTTGCTGGTAAAAGGAATGATTAATTTTTCGGGCAATACGCAAGAGGATGGCATAAACCCACTAACCGAACAATATAATCAATTATTAGCGCAACAAAGAATACAATCGGCTACACTAAATTTATATCGCGACAGCTTAAGCAATATAAAAAACGAAAACCTTGTTGAGCGTGGTGAAAGTGGCTATAAATATCGCATTCAGATTGGCGCCTTTAAAGAAATTGATTTAACAGAATTTGCGGATAACCTCGGTACGATAAATCAAGAAACCTACGACAGCATTTACCAATATACCCTGGGTAAATTCGACGAATACGAGAAAGCGTTGGAATTTTGGAGTAATATCAAAAACATGGGTTTTGCCGATTCTTTTATTGTTGCTACCAAAGACGGACGTAGAGTTCCCCTGCACCATCTTCCGGCAGAAAATAAGGATGAAAAATAAAAGCGGGTGATCTGATCTATGCCATCTGCAGGTGCCGCATCCGGTTAAGCGAACTTTCTTCTATTGTATATGGCTATCGCCGGGTTATAACTTAGCGCAATACAATAAACAAGCTAACTGACAAGCGGACAGTAACCAAGCCACTATATCCTTCCCGCTGAAAGTCCTTTAAAAATACAAATCGCGTTCGCCTGTTTTTATTTTGTCCAGACGCTCCATCAGTTTTTCTTTAAAGTTAGGATCTTCGTAGTTATGCAGTTCTTTTTCAATCAGCCGATAGCCTTTTTCTTTGGTGGATGGAGGTGCATAATCTTCCAGGTATTCGGCCAGGGTGAGCATGGCGTTGGGCTGGCAAAAACGCTTGATAAATCCGGGCACTGAAAACTCCATAAAGTGTTCGCCGGTGCGGTTGAGGCGATAGCAGGCCGTGCAAAAAGAGGGGATAAAACCCGTGTTCACCAGTTCTTCCATCACTTCGTTAAGCGAGCGATCGTCTTTTATTTCAAATTGCTCCTTATCCATATCCTGCCCTTGTTCGGTTTGTGAATATCCCTTCAGCTCAATATGGGTACCACCATCAATTTGCGAAACACCATATTGCAGCACCTCATCGCGTATTTGGGCAGGCTCGCGGGCGGTAAGAATTAACCCGGTGTAAGGAACGGCAAGCCGCAGAATGGCCACCAGTCGGGTAAAATCGGCATCAGACACCGCCCATTTTTTATTCACCTGGATACCGGAGGCAGCTTGAATCCGTGGAAAGGAGATGGTATGTGGTCCTACATTATACACCGCCTCAAAGTGATTTACATGACGTAACAAACCCAGCACCTCAAAGCGCCAATCATACAAGCCAAGCAAAGCCCCAATACCCAAATCATCGATACCTGCCTCCATGGCACGGTCGAGCCCTGTGATACGCCAGTCATAATCTCTTTTAACTCCACTTTTATGTACTTTCAGGTAGGTTTCGTGGTGATAGGTTTCCTGAAATATCTGGTAGGTTCCAATACCTGCTGCTTTCACTATTTTAAATCCTTCCACATCTAAGGGAGCCGCATTGATGTTCACACGGCGTATCTCTCCTTTGTTTGATTTTACCGAATACACCGTTTTCACCGATTCGGCTATGAATTTGGCATTGTATCTGGGGTGCTCACCATACACCAATATGAGTCGCTTGTGTCCGGCATCTTCCAACGATTTTACCTCTTCTCTTAAATCATCCTCCGTGAGCGTAATTCGCTTTTGGGCTTTGTTATCTGCTTTAAAGCCGCAATAGGTGCAGTTGTTGATGCACAAGTTGCCGATGTACAGGGGGGCAAAAAGAACAATACGCTTGCCATAAACCCGCTCTTTAAGCACTTTGGCAGCGCTTTTTATTTCCTGTATCAGTTCGGGCTCGTTGGCATTCACCAAAATAGCGGTTTCGTGCAGCGAGAGACGGTTTTTATCCAACGATTTTTGAATCACCGCGCGTACTTGTGCTTTACTTGGTTCCTGTGCTTCCTGCAGAATTTCATCGATTTCGCCGTCATCAATAAAAGGGTGCATGGCTTTGTCGGCTATCTTATATTTTTGTGGATGGTATATCATTGACATGGCTTAATTTTTTCGATGGGTTATCAAGCATAAAATTAACGGCTTTTATTGATAATCGCTTATATCATGTGTTAAAAATTTGTATGTCGCGGATCAACAATACCCTGTAATTCGGATACGGCAGTGGCTGGAGAAGTATCTATTATTCTTGCAAAAACTAATTATTGGAAAATATAATGTGGGAATTAAACAGGTATTAATTAATTTTAGGCATAATAAACGAAGCAATAACTATGGGCCATTCATCAATCAAAGATATGCTGTTAAAACAAGCTTATTCTATAACACCGGAATCCATTAAGCGGCTGGGACTGTCTTATGGCATCTTTTTACAGGAATGCAGCGAATTTATTTTGTGGGCACAGCAAGACAGAGATAAGCTGAGTAAAGCCGGACTTAATATTGGCATTATCCAGGAAGCGGAATTTCTGTTAGAAGAAGCTCAAAATATTCATGCCTTAAGGGCGAATGAATCAAAATCGACTAAAGAGGAAGTCGCTAATTGGAATCGAAAAAAGAAAGAGGGTATTGACCTGGGCAAACAATTGGTTCATCACTTCAAATACGCTTTCCGCCACAATAAGGAATTATCGGCAATAATGGGGGAAATAAAATTTCCATGTAAGGTTCACGAACTGATTTCTAATTTAGATTTACTTATCCATATGGGTAACGGACATACCGACCTTCTGGATGCCATTGGTTTTGATTTTGCCATAATGAGCAGGGTAGCGCAGCTGGCCGAGGAATTGCCTAATTTGCACGGATATAAATACGTGGCCTCCCAATCCAACCCCAATAAAATTAAACGCGATCAAATATTTTCTCTTTTAAAATCGAAGGTGGATGAAATAAGGGCATGTGGAAAGTATGTGTTTCATAATGATCCGGATCGCTTAAAGGGGTATCGCAGTTCGTACCTCAGGCAAAAGAACAATAGAGCCACCAGAACCAAAAAAAATAATTAGCTTGGACAAACCAAAACAGAAATGCCTTAAGTGTTTGCATGACTACCTTGTTTGGTTTTGGCTTGGCCAAGTTGGGAAGGACTAATAATACTAATTGATAGATCATATTACATCGTAGACGAATAAATATGATATAAAGATAGGAAATTTGTTACTGTAGATGAGGCTGTTAATTATGTTGATAAGTGATTTATATTTGTAGATAATAGTTTTCATTGTGTAAATTGAATAATTTATTATGTAGATGTATCAACAGAATAATATGATAGATTTAACTAATAATATTAATAATCTAAAATGTGTACTCCTCAATCTTTATTAAGGTAATATATGTCTGTAAGTGATAAAACCATATAAATGGTCAGTATAACGAATGGACAAAAAATTCTTCGGGTAGATTTGTGACAGTTGCCTCCTTCATCGCGAGATATTCGAATATTGAAAACGATTCACTCCCCGAGCCGGTGCGGAAGTATTTCGATTATGTTTTGAGCGAAAACCAGCCATTGATAAAGTCGCACATCAAGTGCGACTCAAATTTGTGTAATTCGTGGACAAAAAAATTGATATAGTATCCTCGCGTCGGGCCCATATCCTATCCGCATGCCGCCGAGTCCTTCGCCATGCTACTGCGCTTCTTAACCGTTAATTCCTTTGCTAAAGGCTGCGGTCTCTTACGCTATAGCTTCAGCAACAGCGTGCCATCGGAGAAAGCTTTATGTCAACATGGTGAAACTTCGGCGAAAGCACAAGAGCCTTTGCTACCATGGGCAACCTAACAATACCGAATAATAAAGCGTACCACTTATCTAACTACACCCACCTTTTACCCGCGTAGCCTTTTTAAGTACCGGTTTGTCCAGGTTGGCAACGGCTTCGCCAATCTCTTTCATTTTTTCACCCGCCTCCTTGCGAAACTTAAATAAATCTACTTCTGATTTTGAAAGATCAAAATTTACCTCACCCAGTTGAAAATACTGCTTATTGAACTCGGTGGCGCTCAGCTTAAGCGCAAAGTTATCCGATTTGCCAAAATACTTGGACACCATACATGCCCGCTGCGACTGATTGATATTGGCACCATAAAAAACATTGGTTTTAATGTTTTGGATCACTATATCCAGGTTTTCGTGCTTGGCCATATCATCCAGCGGTATATTGATGGCTGTAGGGATGTGGAAGGCTTTATACTCCTCGGGCGAGCGTACATCAATTACATTGTATTTGTAATATTGATTCATCAGCTCGTAGGCCAATTTATCCCCGTCCATCATCTTGGGGTTGCACTCACCGGCGGCAATCTTTTCGTCGATACGGGCGTTCATCACCTCCGTGCGATTGGGAGTTATCAGCACCATGATTACCACAAGCACAGGGGTGGCAACAATAATGGTGTTTTTGATAAGAACGGGTTTAAACCACCGGGTTTCCTTATTGTTGACTTTGTTTTCGATAAGCTGGGTTAGCACAAACGCTCCTGCTGCCACCAATATCATGATAACGCCGAACGCTTCGCGACTAAGCCCCAATTGCTCAAACATTAAAACCGGCCCCCAATTCTCGGCCAGATAAAAATTCTCCCACAAAGGGAATCCCTCGGCAAAGGCAAAGATACCAATGCCGCCGCCCAATAAAAATGCCCATCCGTCAACACGTCCGGTGGCTGCGGCACAAGCGCTGGTTCCGGGGCAAAAGCCGCCTATAATAAAACCCACACCCATGATGGCTCCTCCCCCAAGTGCGGCCCACAAAAAGGTGGGGTTAATATAAATAACACTCACATCCAGCAGGTTAAGGTGGTTTAAAACGATGACGCCCACCATGGCAGTAATGCCGGCTGTAAAAAACACTCTGAGAACGGTAAAATCGTATCCGTAAAACAGTCCCACCAATTTTTTTGTGGAAGCAAAACCGGCCTGCTCCAGTGCAAATCCAAATCCTATCCCCACAATCAGGGCTATCATAAAATTAAACTCGCCGCTTATAATATCTGGTACTAAAGGTCCCATAGCTATTGTTTTTTAATCCATAAACCTCTAAAAAAATACGCCATTGTATAGGCCATGCCAAATATGGCCAACATGGTAATGATACCACCGAACGACATTACCGCCATTCCGCTCAGTGCTGAGCCCGAGGTACATCCGCGCCCCAGCTGGCTGCCAAAACCAAATAGGGCACCGCCTGCAATGGCTGCAATAATCCGTGTGCGGTTGCGCACGCCCGGACCTTTTTCCAGCTTGAGCGAAACCCTATTGGCCGCTACCGCCGATAAAAAGGCACCGATAAATACCCCCAGCATCTCAAAAACAAGCCACGATTTCATGGGGCCTTCGGGGTTGGCGGCATTATAATCGGCATAGTAAGCGGTGCTGGCAGCATGCTCGGGTGCCACGGTATTTACGGTTTGTATCATCACGCTTTTAAACGCCCCACTGGCGCCGAGACCCCGGCCGGTAACATAAATAGTGGCCAGCAACACAAATCCTAAAAAAAATCCGGCCAAATACGGGTTCATATATTTTTTTGGTGCTTCACGCATGGTTTTTATTTTTAGATGTTTCCAATTCTTTTTTATCGCAAATCGGCATATTTGCATCATGTACTTCATTATCCGCTCCGTTCGCAACGGCCTCCCAACCGGTAATCATAGCCTTGATGTTGGTAGTAACGGTATGGCCTGTAGTGGTCATATAAATATGTACAACAGCAAAGGCCATCAACAAAAATGCCCCCAGGGTATGCACCAATGCTATCCACTCCAGAGGGATGTTTAGTGCTACAACCATATCGTTCACATCAAAGGATTTATAGAACATGTAAAGCAAACCCGACAGGATAATCATGGGTGCCATCACCAATTTAAAGCCCAGGTAAACAACGGCCTGTAAAGGGTTTAGCTTTTTACGTACCGATTTAATGGTGGGATGTGGAGCTCCTTTAAACATTCCTACGGTATAATATTGTATTTGTGCCCGGAGTTTAGAGAAGGTAGGAATATATTGTTTCCACTCGCCGGTGGTAAAATGCCAAAAGATACTTAAAACAATCAACCCCAGCAGCAGATAGGAGGCTGAGCGGTGGAAAGCCACTGCCTTCTCGAACCCGAACAAGTGAAAGGAATCATGTATCTCAAAGCCTGTAAGTGCTAAAAAGAAGATAAGCGCGGCCTGACTCCAATGCCAAAACCGCTCAAACTGTTTGTAAATATATACTTTAGCCATGGGTGTGGTGTTTATAAGTTTTATTGAATTATGAGCATAAAGTTGAACCCCTACAGGGTTCTAATCCTAATTTTGTAAGCTGCCCCGCATTGCATACGGGGCTATTCATATTTTACCCCTCCGGGGTATGTTGCCGTGTACCTTTATTCCCGTCAGAAGATGGTATCAGCCGCCATATGTTAAAGCGCTAAACTCATTTTTTATCTTAAAATATAACAGCCTCTTATCTCTCATCTTTAATCCTTAATCTATAAATCTATTATCTAACTGTCTGTATTTATCTCTTCGGCATCCACTTCATTTTTGCGTATCGAATTAATGATGCGGGCCAGGCCATGTATGGAAACACCAATAAGCGAGCCCCAAAAAAGCAAATTCCCAAATAAATCCAGCCAGTAATTTCGGTCGCGACCCGGCATGTAAAAACCAGATAGATTTGCCAGGCGACCATTTTCTCTGGTATGGCAATCCACGCAAGCCAATGACTGAGCTTTGGGTGCCACCATATGATTGATAGGCCAGTACATTTCAGTTGCTATAAAATCGTATTTACCGCTGTAGGGCAGTCCCATCCTTTTCATGCCCGCTTCGGCTGCCAGATTCCAGTCATAATCCACCCAAAAGGCACTGTCGCCTTTTTCGGGAGAATACAGCTTGGGTTGTATGAGCATATTGGTTTCGGGATCGTATATCTGGTCGCCACGATGCACTTTTACCGGATAAATTTTGGAGTGAATATCATCCGCAGCGCCCAATAGCCTATTAATCTGCACAGGAATGGTATCTATGGGATCGCCTATCACATAATGCTGCGCATGACCGTTAAACCAAAAGTATTCCGGTTCTACATTTTTGGCCCAATCAAACTCACCTTTTTTCGAGAGGTAGGTCTGGTTACCCAATGAATCCACCTCGTAATAAGGTTTGCCGTCTTTCAATTTACCCGATTTAGACCAACGCCAGGCCATTTTAGTAGAATTAACCTTTGCATAGGTAGGGATATGGCATGTTTGGCACGAGATTTTATTGTAATGACGATTAAGCAGGTCGTTGAGGTGAGGACGCGAGGTATGACAATCTTCGCAATTCAAACGATTCACATCATTTGACGATACTGAGTAAAGCTTTCCTTTAATATTGTGATTTTCGGCCGTATGGCAATCCACACAGGTCATGTTCATACCATTTTGTGCCATGTGCACGTCTGTAGTTCTGTCGCAAGCCAGCAGTGCCTCCTCCAAATCGCCGTGCTTTACGTTATTTCCACCTCCACTGTAAAAATGGCAACTGCCACAGTTTATATTGTTAGGACGGCTAACGCTTTGTGCCACTTTTTCCAGGTTCACGCTTCTGTCCGGATAACCTGCCATGGCAGTGCCTTTAATGTATTCCTCGCTACCATCGTGGCAAACCATGCAATCTACGTTTTGTGCATTGGTAAAGTCAAAACTGTTACTGGTCATTCCAAATCCAATATGGCAAGCGGCACACGATTGCTCGTTACTGTTAGAGCCGATACAAAAGTTGTTGATCACGTTTTTTTTACCAATTTTGGATATGCCCTTGCCTTCTACATAGGCCACACGTTCCCAGTTCCAATGGCTACTATGAATAATTTCCTCGTGCGTTGTGTTATGACAACTTAAGCAGGCTAATGTAACTTCCTGCGGCGTGGAAAACTCCCCGTTCAAAATCTCAAATTGCGTGTGATCCACCGAAGGCTTTTTTTTGCTGGCATATTCCTGCTTTAATTGGTACTGCGATAAATTTAAAGGTTCAGGGCGGTGAAGTAAATTCACCAACACCAATACCAGAATAGTTATCACGATTACGTAGCTTATAAATCTGTTCATAAACGTATAATTTATTTTTTATGAGCCGGTTTGTACGGATTAAAGAGAAACAATTAAACAATCTAAAATTTGTTTCTCCATGTAATACGTATTGCCAGTATAAAAGTATACAATTATGTAGATATATTTAAGGCCAGATACGTAGATTTATGTAATTTATATTGAGTCTGGTTAAGGATAGTGCAGTTGATGGCCGATAATTGGCGGCTTCCGGCCTAATTAAATGATTGGCAGCGGGAGGTCTCATCCCTTCGGATGGCGGGTAGTGAATAGCTGGCAGGCTCTGGCTAATTACAATTATTTTATCGGCTTTGTTAACGGCACCTAACCTGATTTTATTCACGGAAATTATCTGAGGCGGATGTAAGCCCTGCGCTAATTAAAAATCTCTCTTCCCCATCAAAACATGGCGTTTAAGAGTTAAATGAAAAGTTTACCGGAAACCAATAATTTAAATACGCACAAATAATAAAAGGATCAGGAAAAGCAAGTACGGCTAAATAGTCCAGTAGGCCATAGAATATCAACTTAAAATATGCATTGAAAAAGCGATTTTGTTACGCTCCGGAAAAGATAAACTTTTACAAAGGTTTAACCCTCCATTTTGCCTTTGCTATATAACCTTTTCATTGCCAATTTATATAATTTATAAAACAGTATTCGGCCTCGAACACTAAAGCTTTCTACGGTGGACGCAGTCTATGCCAAAGTAATCATCAACCGCGTACGCAACCAACAGGGCTGGTTATGCAACGTCAAACCTTAGCATTATAAACTGCAATAAACTGCAACGGGAAGCCCTCGACTATTTATAGCATAAGTTTAAAATAATCATACCAAATGAACATTTGTTTAATTCTATGGTATTAGTATCCCATAGTTGTAGGAAAAAATATAAACAATCAACAGATGAGTAAAGAACAAGTACCCTTTTCAGAATATCTGGATACATTTAATAAAACACTGAAAAGTGTATTTTACGAGCGAGACAACATTGAACAGTTCGTACAAAAAAGGGGGTTCCCTGCTTTGGTACTGCGCGATATCATGGCACAAAACCCACTTTCGGTAGGCATACCTGCAGAATATGGAGGCAGAGGGGTGGTGATGAAAGAATGTATAGGTATGATGGATGCCGCCTCCTACGAGTCATTGCCTTTATCCTTAACCTTTGGTATCAATATCGCCCTTTTTCTGGAACCCGTTGGTAAGTATGCCGGCGACGAGGCCAAGAAAAGTATATTTAAGCGGTTTTTGACCAAACAAAACATGGGTGGCCTGATGATTACTGAACCCGATTACGGAAGCGATGCGCTATCCATGCATACTTCTTGTGTAAAACAAGGCAATAATTATCATTTACAGGGAACAAAACATTGGCAAGGCTTAACCGGTTTGGCCGACTACTGGCTCATTACCTCCCGCCTAAAAAACGGTGATGGTAAATTGGCACGCGATATCGAATTTTTTGTTTGCGATGTGCAACAACCCCATCAGCGTATTATTGTAGAAGAGTACTACAACAACCTGGGACTTTACCCCATCCCTTACGGGAAAAACAAAGTGGATGTAATAATACCCGAAAAATTTAAATTACAGCCCGTTTCTACAGGACTTAACCTAATGATGGATTTATTACACCGCAGCCGCTATCAATTTCCCGGCATGGGTATGGGTTTTATCCGCAGAATGCTTGACGAAGCCATTAATCATTGCCAAACCCGCTTTGTAGCAGGCAAACCCTTGATTGCTTTAGACCAGATAAAACAACAAATTGCAAAAATTCAAAGTGCCTTCACCGTTTGTTCGGCCATGTGTGCCCGCAGTGCAGATTATGCCGGTGTAGAAAATAACCTCTCGGGGGATGCCGTAGAGGCCAACAGCATGAAGGCCTATGTAACCGATTTGATGCAAGAATCTGCACAAACGCTCACTCAATTAAAAGGCGCCAATGGCTACAAAGCCGAGAGTGTTAGCTCAAGGGGCATCATCGATTCGCGACCCTTTCAGATTTTTGAAGGATCAAACGATATGCTATACACCCAAATAGCCGAATTGGTAAACAAACTGATGCAACGCAAAAAGCAAACTAATCTTTTGGCATTTTTAATGGACTATTCTCTGACTAAACAAGTGGCAAAGCAATTTGCAAGTAGCTTAGATGTTGTTTTAAAACCCAAAATGGTTCAGCGTAAATATGTGGATCTGGGAAAAATAATCAGTCGCGTTGTTTCTGCCAATCTTGTGTTTGATATGGGTGTTAAAGGGTTTAGACAGGATTTAGTTTTGAATGCCATCGAAAACCTCAAACACGATGTAGCCATGCTCGTGAGCTCATATAAATTTACAAACAGCGTTCAGCCCGTGGAGCTGTATAAAGACTCCGCCTCATGGCTCTCGATGGTTTAAATTTAAAGCCAAAACAATTGGCTTACATCATTTAAGATACGATTGCATAACAATAACAACTCAACTATTGGCCACTGCCTTTGCCCGCTTTTATCTGGGCATCGATGGTGGCTATAGTAATCATATTGAGCACCTCGCGCACCGAACTACCCATCTGTAAAATATGCACCGGACGTTTCATGCCCAGGATAATAGGCCCTATGGCTTCTGCACTTTTCATCACTTGTAATAATTTATAGGCAATATTGGCGGAGCTAAGCGTAGGAAACACCAGCACATTGGGCTCGTTATCAATTAAAGTGGTAAAGGGATAATTATCCTTGAGCTCCTGTTGGTTGAACGCAAAGTTAGCCTGTATTTCGCCATCGGAAATAATGTGTGGGTGTTTGGCCTTCATCAGGGCTGCTGCTTTGCGCACCAGCTTGGGTTCTGCATCGTCTGATGAGCCAAAATTAGAATATGCCAAAAAAGCCACCTTAGGCACAATATTCATCATTTTATGGACGGCACTGGCTGCCTGATAGGCGATGTCCACCAGCTCTTCCGAGGTAGGATTAGGAATCATGGTGGTGTCGGTAAAAAACAGCGGCCCCCGTTTGGTAAGCATCAAATACATGCTCGAAACTTTTTTGTCGGGATCGTCGGTGCCAATTATTTGTAGTGCCGGCTTAATGGTTTGTGTATACTTACGGCTGATACCGGAAATGATGGCATCTGCTTCGCCGGTTTCCACCATCATACAACCAAAGAAATTTCGTTTTTTCATTTCGTTGGCTGCCTCGTACGGATTGTAACCTCTACGCTTTCGTTTTTCGTGAAACAGCTTACCATATCTCTCTACCATCTGACCATATGCCTTGCTTTGCGGGTTAATAATCTGTGTATCGCCCAAATCCAACTGATGCTTTTTTATGAGCTTTTGTATATTATCCTCATCCCCTAATAGAATAGGTATAGCGATACCCTCGTCCAAGGCAATCTGTGCCGCTTTGAGCACTCTGTAGTCCTCCGCCTCGGCAAATACCACCCTTTTGGGATTTTGCTTGGCCTTGTTAGTAAGGCGACGAATAATTTGATCGTCGTTGCCCAGTCGTTTCACCAGGCTGGCCTTGTAATCGTCCCAGTCGCTAATGGGATTTTTTGCCACACCGCTCTCCATAGCCGCCTTGGCTACAGCCGGTGCCACTTCGGTAAGCAAACGTGGATCCAAAGGCTTGGGAATAATATAATCCCGCCCGAAGGACATGGTTTCCAAATTGTAGGCTTTGGTTACCACATCCGGAACATTTTGTCTGGCTAAATCGGCAATCGCTTTTACCGCTGCGAGCTTCATTTCTTCGTTAATTTCCGTGGCCCTTACATCTAAAGCTCCTCTGAATATAAAAGGAAACCCCAGCACATTGTTCACCTGATTGGGATGGTCGGAACGTCCGGTAGCCATCAAAACATCCTTGCGTGTTGCCATGGCCAGTTCGTAGTTTATTTCGGGGTCCGGGTTAGCGAGTGCAAAAACAAGAGGGTTAGGTGCCATCTTGTTCAGCATTTCCGGTGTCATCACATTACCCTGCGAAAGACCAAGAAAAACATCCATACCCTCAATAGCATCCTCCATTTGATGCAAATCCTTATCTGTGGCAAATTCCTTTTTGCTACGCTGCAGGTTTTCTCTGTCCGACCGAATCACCCCCTTAGAATCGCATACCACTATGTTATTTTTATCTACCCCCAGCTCTATAAATATTTTAATACACGATATGGCCGAAGCACCCGCCCCTGAAACCAACACCTTAACATCGCTTGCCTTTTTATCTAATACAATTAAAGCATTAATTAAAGCTGCCCCCGATATAATGGCAGTACCGTGCTGATCATCGTGCATAATGGGAATATTAAGCTCAGCTTTCAGGCGGCGTTCTATCTCAAAACAGTCCGGCGCTTTTATATCCTCCAGGTTAATCCCCCCAAAAGTAGGCTCCAAAGCTTTAACTACTGTAATAAATTCTTCAATATCCGTAGAGTTGATCTCTAAGTCAAAAACATCTATCCCGGCAAATATCTTAAACAATAAACCTTTGCCCTCCATTACAGGTTTAGAAGCCTCCGCCCCAATATTTCCAAGTCCCAGCACGGCTGTTCCGTTGGATATAACGGCTACCAGATTTCCTTTAGCAGTATATTTATACACATCATCTACATTGTCGGCAATTTTCCGGCAGGGTTCTGCCACGCCCGGTGAATAGGCCAATGCTAAGTCGCGCTGTGTTTTAGTGGCCTTGGTGGGGATTACTTCAATTTTACCGGGTAAGCCTTTGGTATGATAATCTAATGCGTCTTGAATTCTGATTTTGGAGTCTGACATAGTTGTTTTTTCTAAATGATTTAGAATAAAAAGATAGGCATTTAAGATAATGAGATTTTACGATAAAAATCATCTATTGACCTAAAAAACAAATATGCCGGATAATAATTTAACAAATAATGCCATCAAATGGCTGTCGGACATGTTTAAACAATACCTTCCCTGATCTCCACACGGCGTATTTTACCACTAATGGTTTTAGGCAACTCGGTTACAAAATCAATAATTCTGGGATATTTATATGGTGCCGTCACCGATTTAACGTGATCCTGAATTTGTTGAACCAAGTCCTCATCCCCCGGTCGATATTCGGGAGCCAATATGATGGTGGCTTTTACTACCTGTCCGCGAATCTCGTCCGGAACTGCAGTGATGGCACATTCCACCACGGCGAGGTGAGTCATCAGCGCATTTTCCACTTCAAAAGGACCGATACGATAACCTGAACTTTTTATCACATCGTCCAGGCGGCCAACAAACCAATAATATCCATCTTCGTCGCGCCATGCAAGGTCGCCGGTATGGTAATTACCCCCATAATAACACGAAGCGGTTTTTTCCTGGTCGCGATAATAACCCATAAATAGGCCCACCGGCACTTTTTCTGCCGTGTGAATAGTAATCTCTCCCACCTCACCATCGATGCACGGCATGCCTTCATTATTGACCAGTCTAATATCAAAGATGGGTGATGGAACACCCGTTGACCCGGGCTTGGGCTCCATGCCAGGGAAGTTGGCAATTTGTACGGCCGTCTCCGTCTGTCCAAAACCTTCTTTAAGTTTTAATCCGGTTTGTTTATAAAAAGTATCGTAGATAATTGGATTTAAGGGCTCACCGGCTACCGAAGCCGATTTCAGAGCTGACAAGTTATACTGCGTGAGATCTTCGCGAATTAAAAAGCGGTAAATGGTAGGTGGAGCACAAAGGCTGGTAATCTTAAAAGTATCTATTTTCTCTAAAAGATCGGCTGGTGTAAATTTCTCAAAATCGTAAACAAATACGGCCGATCCAGCCAGCCATTGTCCATACAGCTTGCCCCAAACTGACTTGGCCCATCCGGTATCTGATACCGTAAGATGGAGCCCGTTATCCTGTACATTCTGCCAATATTTGGCCGTTACTATATGACTTAAAGGGTAAGTAAAATTATGTGCAACCATCTTTGGCTCGGCGGTGGTGCCCGATGTGAAATACAACAAGGATATGTCGGTGTTTTCCTGTGCCTCATTTCCCTCTGGCCTCACAAAAGGAACTGCTTTCTCCATCCCTTTATGCAACGACAACCAACCCGGAGGTGTAGCATCTCCCACCGCCACAAGCTTTTCTACGCTTGGAGATTTAGCCATTGCCTGGTTGATATTGTTCACTATATTCGGTTCCGCAACCGCAACAATCATCTTAATTCCTGCCGCATTATTCCGGTAGCGGATATCTTTATGGGTTAAAAGATGGGTTGCCGGCACGCCAACCGCCCCAATTTTATGCAAAGCCAAAATCGAAAACCAAAATTCATATCTCCTTTTGAGTATCAACATCACTTTATCTCCGCGTTGAATACCTAAGGATTGAAAATACGAAGCGGTTTGATCGCTTGCCTTTTTTAAATCGGCAAAAGTAAATTCATGGGTTTCACCCTTATCATTTACCCAACACATGGCCCTTTTACACGGGGCAACGCTGGCGTATTTATCCACCACATCGTATGCAAAATTAAAACGATCAGGTACAATTATTTCAAAATTTTTCTGAAAATCTTCAAGTGATGTAAATTCAGATTTTCTTAAATATTTTTTAAACATGCAATTAATGATATTATTAAACAATGGTCGGAAAACAGGTGGGTTGCTTGGCCAAACTTATAGTGCCGGTTTATAAACCGGGAAGTATTGAGGCGCAAAAGTAATATTTTATTTTGGGTAGAGTAAGTAATATTATTTCTTATCGATATTCTATTGCATTTGAATACACTATCACGGTACGAATAATAACGAAACCTTGGTTGCATCATGTACTAAGCAAAACAGAGCCAACCCCCTGTTTTACATGACTATTCTCTTTGCTTATGGCCTATCCCGTTTGAGGTGTTGATAAAAGAATTGCCAAACAAGATTCGCTTTTATTATATTTGAAGAATTTTTAATGCCAAACAATTCAGTATTGTTGGAGTAAGATCAACTCATTTAAAAACACAAAAAGCTATGTCGCAGCAATATTCAGAAGAAACCATCCGAACTCTGGACTGGAAAGAGCACATCCGAAAGCGTCCGGGCATGTACATCGGCAAGCTGGGTGATGGCGCCTATCCCGACGACGGAATATATGTACTGTTGAAAGAAGTAATGGACAACTCCATAGATGAGTACATGATGGGCCATGGCAAAAAAATTGAGGTAAACGTGCAGGACGGTGTGGTTACCGTGCGCGACTACGGACGCGGCATTCCCCTGGGTAAGGTGGTGGATGTAGCATCTAAAATGAACACAGGAGCGAAGTACGACAGCAAGGTATTTAAAAAGTCCGTAGGCCTTAACGGAGTAGGGATAAAAGCTGTAAATGCACTGTCAACAAAATTCTCAGTTACGGCATTTCGCGAGGGAGAGTGTAAAAAAGTTGATTTTTCGCAAGGCAATGTAGTAATAGAACACGACGTTGAAAGCAGTGCAGAACCCAACGGCACCTCTGTATCCTTTGTTCCGGACGCTGATATTTTTAAAAAATACAACTACCGTGACGAGTACATCGAACCGCTCCTGAAAAATTACACTTATCTGAATGCCGGACTATCCATTTATTATAACGGCACCCTGTACAAATCGAAAAACGGATTGCTGGATTTGCTGAACGACAACATGACTTCTCCGGGTCTTTATCCGCTCATCCATCTTACCACCGACGATTTTGAGGTAGCACTTACGCACGGAAACCAGTATGGCGAGGAGTATTATACCTTTGTTAACGGACAACACACCACCCAGGGCGGTACGCACCAAGTGGCGTTCAGAGAGGCTTTGGTAAAAACTGTCCGCGAGTTCTACAACAAAAACTTTGAAGTGTCAGATATTCGTTCGGGTATTGTTGCGGCCATCAGCATAAAAATTGAAGAACCTGTGTTTGAGTCCCAGACTAAAACAAAACTGGGCTCTAAAGATATGGGACCTGAAGGCCCTACAGTACGAAATTATGTAGTGGACTTTATTAAAAAAGAGCTGGATAACTTTTTACACCGTAATACGGAAACGGCAGATGCCCTTATGCGTAAAATCCTGGACTCCGAAAAAGAACGCAAAGCCATATCGGGCATAAAAAAGCTGGCCAGGGAGCGCGCAAAAAAGGTAAGCTTACATAATAAAAAACTGCGCGACTGCCGTGTTCACTATAGCTCTAAACACGAAGATGCGCCACACTCATCCATTTTTATTACTGAGGGCGACTCAGCCAGTGGATCAATAACCAAAGCGCGCAATGTAAATACACAAGCCGTTTTTAGCTTAAAAGGAAAACCCTTAAACTCCTATGGCCTTTCGCGCAAGGTGGTATACGAAAACGAGGAGTTTAATCTTTTACAGGCGGCACTTAATATTGAAGATGGCCTGGAAACATTGCGTTACAACCACGTTATTATTGCTACCGATGCCGATGTGGACGGCATGCACATCCGTCTGTTGTTAATTACTTTCTTTTTGCAATTCTTTCCCGAATTAATTAAAAACGGTCACTTGTACATATTGCAGACCCCCTTATTCAGGGTACGAAACAAAAAGAAAACCATATATTGCTACACCGAAGAAGAACGTCAGAAAGCGATGAAAAAACTGGGTACAAATCCGGAGATAACCCGCTTTAAGGGATTGGGTGAGATTAGCCCCGATGAGTTCAAACATTTTATAGCCAAAGATATCCGCTTAGAACCTGTACGTATGAAAAAGGGAGACCCGGTGCAAGAACTGCTAACCTTTTACATGGGCAAAAACACCCCCGATAGACAAGAGTTTATTATTGAGAATCTGGTTATTGAAGAAGATCCTGTGTAAACAGTAGCTAAAAAGTGCACAAAGGTAATTTGAAAAGCTATCATAAGCAGTTGACCAAATAAACAAGGAAACGCTAACAAAAGAAATGAAGGACGACATAAACACACCAAACAACGAAGCATTGGAACCCGATCATGAGTCGCATGGCCACGGAGAGGAGGGCAGCGAAAACACGCCGGTGGCCGACACACGAATTTCGCACCTACGCGGCATGTATAAAAGTTGGTTTTTGGATTATGCCTCGTATGTAATCCTTGAACGTGCCGTACCGCATATCCACGATGGGTTAAAGCCCGTTCAGCGACGCATCCTGCATGCCATGCGACGCATGGACGATGGCAGATACAATAAAGTGGCCAATATTATTGGTTTCACCATGCAGTTTCATCCGCATGGCGATGCTTCTATTGGGGATGCTTTGGTACAATTGGGGCAAAAGAATTTGCTCATCGACACACAAGGAAACTGGGGTAATGTAGCCACCGGAGATGGAGCTGCTGCAGCACGTTACATAGAAGCACGACTCACCAAGTTTGCCCACGAAGTAGTGTTTAATCCCAAAACAACACACTGGAAGATGAGTTACGATGGGCGTAACAAAGAACCCATCACACTTCCGGTTAAGTTCCCTTTGCTACTAGCGCAGGGTGTGGAGGGTATTGCTGTAGGGCTGGCATCAAAAATATTGCCCCACAACTTTAACGAACTCATAGATGCTTCAATCCGTCATCTCGAAGGCAAAGATTTTGAGCTTTTCCCTGACTTTCCTACTGGTGGCATGGCCGATGTTTCGCGTTACAACGATGGCTTACGTGGAGGCGCCGTTAAAATACGTGCCCGCATTGTAAAAGAGGATAGCCGCACCCTTAATATCACTGATATTCCGTACGGCAAAAACACCTCTACCCTTATTGAAACCATTATCAAGGCCAACGAAAAGGGTAAAATAAAAATCAAAAAAATTGACGACAACACGGCAGAAAAAGTAGAAATATTAATTCATCTGCCCCCGGGTGTGTCTACCGATAAAACCATCGATGCGCTTTACGCTTTTACCGATTGCGAGATATCAATATCGCCTAACTCTTGTTTGATAGAAGACAATACCCCTAAGTTTTTGCCCGTTTCGCAAATACTAAAACAAAACACCGACCAAACAGTACATCTACTCACCAGAGAGTTGGAGATAAGGCGTGACGAATTGCTTGAATCATGGCACTTTGCATCACTTGAACGTATTTTTATCGAAAATAAAATATACCAGAAGATAGAAGACTGTGAAACGATGGAGGCCATAATTCAAACCATCGACAATGGATTGAAACCCTTTACGGCCAATCTGCGCCGCGAGGTTACCCGCGACGATATTATTAAACTAACCGAAATTAAAATAAAGCGTATTTCTCGCTTTGATGCACACAAAGCCGATGAATATATATCGTCGCTGGAGGAGGAGATGGAGCAAATAGCCTACAATTTGGAAAACATCGTGCCATATTCCATCAACTATTTTAAGCACATAAAAAAAACATACGGAAAAAATTATCCCCGTCAGACGGAACTTAGAAGTTTTGAAAGTATAGAAGCTTCCAAAGTAGTGGTTAAAAACGAAAAGCTGTATATAAACCGAAATGAGGGATTCATGGGCACATCGCTACGTCGTGATGAGTTTGTTTGCGATTGCTCCGACATAGACGATATTATTATTTTCTACAAAGATGGTCGTTACCTCATAACCAAGGTAAGCGATAAAGCTTTTATTGGCAAAGGAGTAATGCACCTGGCGGTATTTAAAAAAGCCGACAAACGAACCATTTACAATGCGGTATACCGCGATGGAAAATCCGGTCCGGTATATGTTAAGCGCTTTGCTGTTACCGGTATTACCCGCGACAGGGAATATAATATTACCAAAGGCACCAAGGGGTCGGATGTAATTTACTTTAGCGTAAACCCCAATGGTGAGGCCGAGGTACTCAAAGTAACGCTGAAACCAAAAGCGCGGATGCGTAACGTGGTTTTTGACTACGACATGGCCGATCTTGCCATAAAAGGGCGCAGTGCCATTGGCAACATACTCACAAAACATACCGTACAAAAGGTTAGTCTACGCAAAAAAGGAGGCTCAACGCTGGGCGGGCGAAAAATATGGTTCGACAAAGATGTACTCCGCCTGAACTCCGACAACAGAGGCGATTATTTGGGCGAGTTCCATGCCGACGACCTTATTTTGGTAATCACCAAAGACGGCCAGTTTTACCATACCGGGTTCGACCTCACCAACCATTACGAAGACAATATCCTTATTATTGAAAAATTTAAAGCCGACAAGGTATGGTCAGTAGCCTATTATGATGCTGACCAAAAGTTTTTCTATTTAAAACGCTTTCAACTGGAGCCATCCACCAAGCCATTGAGCTTTATCGGTGAAAATAGCAAGTCGTACCCTGTGCAGGTTACTACAGTAGATTATCCCCGTTTAGAGGTGAAATTTGGTGGCGATGATAAGAATCGGGATAAGATGATTGTTGAAGTAGATGAGTTTATCGGGGTAAAGAGTGTTAAAGCAAGAGGAAAAAGGTTGACGACCTATCAGGTTTCCAAAATTAACGAGCTGGAACCTATTATTACCAAACCGGAGCCCGAAGAAATTGAAGAGCCTGAAGAGAAAACAGATGAGCATAAGAACGATAGTGACAAAGATCAGATGTCGTTGTTTTAAGGGTAAAGAGTTATTAAGAATAAATAGATATAAGGAAAAAGTAACCTTTACCCCTTGCATCTATCTCCTTCTTTTGTTTTAGCTCTATTGCCTATTAGCTAAAAATATAAACATGACACAAAGGGTTTACTTGATAGGATTTATGGGCAGCGGCAAGTCAACGTTGGGACGGTGGCTTGCCGATACCATGGAAGGATGGACTTTTTTGGATCTGGATCATTTTATCGAGAACAAATTCCATAAAACCATTGCTCAAATTTTTGATGAAAAAGGAGAACAAGGTTTCCGGCAAATTGAAGCTATGTGCCTTAATGAGGTAAGTTCTTTTGAAAAGGTTATTATTGGAGCTGGTGGAGGGACACCCTGCTTTTTTGATAACATGGAAGTGATGAACAACAGCGGATTAACAATTTACCTGCAACTGCGACCCGAGGTGATTTACCAACGGCTACAAACTTCTAAAACACAGCGACCGTTGATATCGGGAATGCAAGGGATAGAGCTCCTCAACTTTATTAAGCATAAATTATCGCAAAGAGAGCCATACTATCTTAAGGCAAAGCTAATTGCCGATGCCGAAAATTGGAAAATAGTAGATTTTGTGAAGGCAATAGCAAAGCATAGTTAGGGATTAAACGAAGTAAAAAAGGGTTTTATCATTTCGGATAAAACCCTTTTTTTTAAGCATCACCTATATGGTTAATATATCCTTTTCCTTGGCCTTGATACGTTCTTCTATAATATCCGAATAAGAGTCAGTAAGCTTTTGCACATCTGCCACAGCATCCTTTTCCATATCTTCGGGCAAGCCGTCCTTGAGCATCTTTTTTAATTCATCGTTGGCCTCACGTCGTAAATTTCGCAGACTGATACGCGCCTCTTCGGCTTCTCTTTTAACCTGCTTCACTAAATCTTTGCGCCGCTCCTCAGTCAGTGGTGGCACATTAATGCGCACCAACTCCCCATTGTTTTCCGGGTTAAGGCCTAAATTGGCCAACATAATAGCTTTTTCAATCGGAACAATCATTGCTTTTTCCCAAGGCTGTATAACTATTGTTCGGGGATCCGGGGTATTTATATTGGCCACTTGTTGCAAGGGAGTCATCGATCCGTAATAATCAACCATAATGCCCTCCAACATACCGGGGTTGGCCTTTCCAGCTCTAACCTTAATTAGTTGGTGATCCAAATGTTCAATGGTTTTGTCCATCTTCTCTTTGGTCACATCCATTAATAATTCAATTTCTTCGGTCATGGGATAGTGTATTTTGCTGCGTTTATTTTATAAATTTGAGCTAACATTAGCACACGAATAGCTATCTGATAACTTTAAGACAAAAATATAAAACTTTGCTTAAATTAAAAAGAGTAACTTTAAGTGCGTAATTTAGATTTAGGTAAGCCATAAAAATGGAGCGTTGCCGCATTAATGGTATGCTAACAGAACCTGGCAACATTAAAAAATGTACCAGGCCATATTGCCTTATGTAATTTTACTATTAAACACATACCAAAGTCAAAAAATAATGAATGTAAAACGTTAGCAACACATAATTAGAAGGATTTTAAATAGAGATTTATTTCTTTATTCCCATTGTAAAACACCGTTAACAAATTATCTTTGCAGGCATAAATGCCAATTATTAAAATAATTTAGAGATTTAAATATAAAACTGTATGAGTAATTTATTTTGTTCCTCGATTGGGAAGAAGTTACTGATGAGCTTATCAGGGCTTTTTTTAATTACCTTTTTGGTGATACACCTTGCGGTGAATTCTTTGCTTTTATTGTGCGACGGCGGAGATACATTTAATGCGGCAGCTCATTTTATGGGTACCAACCCTTTAATTAGAATTATGGAACCTATATTAGGGCTTGGTTTTTTTGTGCACATACTTTATGGTAGCTTAATAACTGCCCAAAACAATAAAGCCCGCGGAAGCGATAAGTACAGCTCCGGTAACAAAACAACCGATGTAATGTGGGCCTCAAAAAACATGTGGGTGCTTGGCCTTACAATCTTTGCATTTCTGGTAGTTCACGTATGGCAATTCTGGGTTAAGATGAAAATTACCGGTGACCCACTTTTAGCGGAAACTGTTATTGACATCGCAGGTGTAAAAACACAGGTGGTAAATGCCTACGCATTAGTCAATGCTACTTTTTCACAATTATGGGTGGTGATTTTTTATGTGTTGGGCTCTTTAGGTTTAGCGCTGCATCTTACTCATGGTTTTTGGTCGGCATTTCAAACTCTTGGTGCCAGCAACAATATTTGGCGTAAGAGATTAACCATTATAGGTATAATCTTCGCATGGGCCGTAGGCATCGGATTCTCCATCATCGCCGTAGGACAGTTTTTATTTTTTCAATCTTAATCCATTAATAATAGTTGAGATATGAAGTTAGATTCAAGGATACCCGAAGGGCCATTGGCTCAAAAATGGGAAAATTATAAGCATAACCAAAAATTGGTTAACCCCGCAAACAAGCGAAATCTGGATATAATCGTTGTAGGAACCGGATTGGCAGGCGCTTCGGCTGCTGCTTCTTTAGGCGAAATGGGTTTTAAAGTAAAAAACTTTACCATCCAGGATTCTCCGCGCAGAGCACACTCTATTGCTGCCCAGGGTGGAATTAACGCCGCCAAAAACTATCCCAACGACGGCGATTCGGTACACCGTTTATTTTACGATACCATTAAAGGAGGTGACTACCGCGCCCGCGAAGCCAACGTTTACCGCTTGGCACAAGTAAGTAACGACATCATCGATCAATGCGTGGCTCAAGGCGTACCTTTTGCTCGCGAATACGGTGGCTTGCTCGACAACCGCTCTTTTGGAGGATCGCAGGTAAGCCGTACTTTTTATGCCAGAGGACAAACAGGACAGCAACTTTTGATAGGAGCCTACCAAGCGTTGATGCGTCAGGTTAATGCAGGTAGTGTAGATTTACACACCCGCACCGAAATTGTTGACATTGTAGTTGTAGATGGCAAAGCACGCGGTGTTATTGCCCGCAACCTGGTTACCGGTGAGTTCACCCGTCACTTTGCTCATGCCGTAATTTTAGCCACAGGAGGATACGGAAACACCTTCTTCCTAAGTACCAACGCTATGGGATCTAACGGATCGGCAGCCATTAAAGCCTACGAAAAAGGAGCTGTTTTTGCCAACCCTTGTATGGCACAAATTCATCCCACCTGTATTCCTGTACATGGCGAATTTCAATCGAAACTGACTTTAATGTCCGAATCATTGCGTAACGACGGACGCATCTGGGTACCCAAAAAGAAAGAAGATGCAGAAGCTATACGAGCCAATAAGCTTAAGCCGACAGACATAAAGGAAGAGGACAGGGATTATTACCTGGAAAGAAGATATCCTGCCTTTGGTAACCTGGTACCCCGCGATGTTGCCTCTCGTGCTGCTAAGGAAAGATGCGATGCCGGTTTTGGCGTAGGGTCCACCGGATTAGCCGTTTACCTTGATTTTAAAGAGGCTATTGAACGATTAGGGGAAGACACCATTCGTGCACGGTATGGAAACCTGTTTCAGATGTACGAAAAAATTGTTGACGACAACCCTTACGATACACCTATGATGATATACCCTGCCATCCATTACACCATGGGTGGTATCTGGGTGGATTACGAATTGCAAACCACCGTACCCGGACTATTTGCCGCCGGAGAAGCTAACTTCTCAGATCATGGTGCCAACCGTCTTGGAGCCTCTGCGCTGATGCAAGGTTTGGCTGATGGGTATTTTGTATTGCCTTACACGGTACAAAATTACTTGGCCGATGATATACGTACACCAAGGATGACGGGTGAAGAAAAAGAATTTGTGGAGGCCGAAAACGCAATTAAAGCCAAATTCGAAAAATTACTGGCCGTTAAAGGTAAGCGCTCTGTCGATAGCTTACACAAAGAGCTTGGCCTGGTAATGTGGGACTTTGTGGGTATGGCTCGTAACAAAAAAGGGTTGGAGCACGCCATCGAAAAAATTGCCGAGATTAAAAAGGAATTCTGGTCTAATGTGAAGATACCCGGAACAGGTGAAGGCATGAACGTGGAACTGGAGAAGGCATCACGTCTGGCCGATTTTATCAACATTGGCGATTTGATGGCACGAGATGCACTCCAACGCGAAGAATCATGTGGAGGACACTTCCGTGAGGAATACCAAACAGAGGAAGGAGAAGCTTTACGCCAGGACGATAAGTTTGCTTATACCGCTTGCTGGGAATATCAGGGCGAAGAAAAAGCACCTGTGATGCATAAAGAAGACCTTACCTTTGATGTAGTTAAAATCGCTCAGCGAAACTATAAATAAGGGTGTGAGTTAATTGAGGTACAATAGTTAAACAGAGAAAAATGGATAATAATATAAGTTTAGATCTAAAAATTTGGCGTCAGAACGATGCAAAAGATAAAGGTCGTTTTGAGACATACCATTTAGATACAGTATCGCCCGATTCCTCATTTCTTGAAATGATGGACATACTGAATGAACAGCTCATCAACGAAGATAAAGAACCGGTTGCTTTTGACCACGATTGCCGCGAAGGTATCTGCGGAATGTGTTCCTTATACATAAACGGTCGCCCACACGGACCGGACGACGATATCACTACTTGCCAGTTACACATGCGCAGGTTTAAAGATGGTGAAACCATTACCATTGAACCGTGGCGTTCGGCCGGATTCCCGGTAATTAAAGATTTAATTGTAAACCGCAACGGATTCGACGAAATAATTGCTGCGGGCGGTTATACTTCGGTAAGTACCGGAGGGGTACCCGATGCCAATGCAATACCCATTCCTAAGCACGATGCCGACGAAGCGATGGATGCAGCGTCCTGTATTGGTTGTGGTGCCTGCGTGGCTGCATGCAAAAACGGATCGGCCATGTTGTTTGTTTCGGCAAAAGTGAGCCACCTGGCTCTTTTACCACAAGGTAAAGTAGAGGCCGCCCGACGCGCCAAAGCCATGGTAAGTAAAATGGATGAGCTGGGCTTTGGTAACTGTACCAACACCGGTGCCTGCGAAGTAGAATGCCCTAAAGGTATATCTATAGCTAACATAGCCAGGCTAAACCGTGAGTATTTGAGTGCCAAGCTAAAAGACTAAACTACGCATCCTGCGTATGTAAATATTAAACGGCCACTTTGATTTTCAGAGTGGCCGTTTTTATTTTATCAACGGCTCCCATTCATAGTATTATAATATGATTTGCAGTTACTTATATTTTTATCTAATTTAGATGCCAATGCTTCACCACTAAAATGTTTTGAATGCCGTACAGACGTCTGCCCAATACAGATATGGCTCGATTACGCGCCCTAAAGGCTGCCTTTGAGAAAGGTAAGGCCAACTATCCGTATAATATTGCATATGCGCAAAAGCTCTACCACAAAATTCAAGGCGTATTGCCTCAGTTTGAGCAAGCCGTATCGCAATATAATTACAGTAAGGAACGGCAAATTACCTGCAGTAAACAAATGCTAGAACATTTTAAAGCGGCTCGGCTGTACGTTTCGCATTTTATTCAGGTATTGAATTTTTGTATCATCCGTAACGAAATGAAGCCTGCTGTACGCAAATATTTTGGCCTCTCGATCAACGATAAAACCGTACCTGACCTTAGCACAGAGCAACAACTAATGATATGGGGGAAACGCATAATAGAGGGTGAACAGAAACGCACCATGGAAGGTGGATCGCGAATTTACAACCCTTCAATAGCCATGGTACGCATTAAGTTTGAGAAATTTCTGGAATACTACAACAATCATAAAGACTTAGTGGGTACAACACAAAAAATGCACGAAAAAGTACAGCAAATGCGCGACAATGTAGATGTGCTTATTGTAAAGCTATGGAACGGGGTAGAGGAGAATTACAATCATTTAAACCCTACCGAAAAAAGACAGGCTTGTACGGAATATGGCGTTGTATATGTTACCCGCTCCGATGAAAAGGTAAAACCTGAATAAATTGATGCAGCATTTACCTTTGCGCTTCGGAAGCAACCTTGTTATTTAATCGTTTGCATAACAACAAGCTTAGTGTTATCACTACAGCACTTGTAACAACCCAAAAAACATCAGGGTATTCACTACCCGCTTCTAAAGGATTGCTTGCAGTCTGATTATCGCTCATATACCATTGATACACCAAAAAAGCCATAAAGTTGTTGGTAAAATGCGCCAATATGGGCAGCCATATATTACCACTAAAAACCATCAAATAACCAAATATCAACCCTAAAACAAAACGTGGTAAAAATCCAAAAAATTGAATATGGATGGCACTAAAAAGCGCAGCAGTAAAAAACACCGCCCAATGCACATTTTTAAAAATAGCATGAAATACCCGCTGCAGGGCACCTCTGAACATGAGTTCCTCCCCTATGGCCGGTAAAACAGCAATAATAACAACGTTAATAATGTGGTGCGACCAATGGGTGCTAACTAAAAATATTTCAGTAATTTGTTGTGCGGCGGCTTCCTTTTGGCGCATCCATTCTTCCAGGTTTGCCAGGTAGTCGGGCAAAACCAATGCATGGTTTATAACACCCAAAAAAGTAATAAAAGGCTGAGCGGCCACAACTACCAACACCGAAAGAATCAAATAAATTCCCGTATTTTTTCCTAAAGTCCTGTGCCGGGGTAAAAACACACCCTTGGTGAGCCACTCAAAAAAAACAGGAGGAAGAATAAATAAACCGATGCTCTGAAATACCTGAAAGAACTTTAAAAACGTGCTATTGGCCATTAAAACATTCATATTGCTTAGCACTTCGGAACCCCAAAATAAAACAGCCACCGCTATAGCAAACACGGAAATTAAAATCCACAACGAGAGGGTTAAAATGATAAGGAGCAAAAGCTGCTGCAAGGGTGTGGTACTATAAAAATATTTCTTCACAAAATTACTTTTGAAACGTACAATATAATCGTATGCGTTGAGGAAGCAAAAATAAAAATGGCTACCTACTCGTGATTAAAAGATAGAATTTATAAGGTATCGTCAGCTTTGTAAGTGTTTTTTTATCTAAGCTTGCACCGGCATTCCCATCTCTTTCCGGTTTTGTACCACTTAATTTAATTGTTGCCTTTTAATAATTCTTTACGGACTACAATGCCTCTTTTATATGCGTGCGATAGCGCGGGAATAAGCAGGCCATTAAATTATAATACTAACCAATACGTACGGAAAAAAACCAAATCGCATACCCCTTATTGAAGAAGTAGGTAAAGAAATTCCCTTCCTGAACCTACTACTCCTGCCTGTTCGCAATTGTTAAGCCATCCGAATTAAGTCACTTATTCTACCGTAACAGACTTAGCCAAATTCCTTGGCTGATCCACGTTACAGCCTCGCATAACAGCAATATAATACGAAATTATTTGCAACGGCACCACGGTCAGTAACGGGGCTATTGCTTCGTGCGAATCGGGCACCTCAATCACATGATCCGCCAGTTGTTTGATGGTTTCGTCTCCTTCAGTTACAATGGCAATTACTTTACCACTACGCGCCTTCACCTCCTGTATGTTGCTAACAATTTTTTCGTATGATTTATCCTTGGTAGCCAAAACAAATACAGGCATATTTTCATCGATAAGGGCAATTGGGCCATGTTTCATCTCGGCTGCGGGATAGCCCTCGGCATGTATGTACGAAATTTCCTTTAGCTTTAAGGCGCCTTCCAAAGCTACCGGAAAAAGGTAACCTCTACCCAAATACAAAGAGTTGGTAGCATCCTTGTACTTCTCGGCTATTTCTTTGATATAGGATTCCGATTTGAGTATGGAAACAATTTTTTCGGGCACCAGTGTGAGTTCCTGTATCAGCTCTTTGTATAGTTGATCGTACATGGAGCCACGTTTACGTCCCAGCATAAAAGCCATCATGGCTAAAACGGTAACCTGTGAGGTGAAGGCTTTGGTTGATGCCACACCAATCTCGGGTCCTGCATGAGTATATACGCCGGCATCCGTTTCGCGGGGAATTGAAGAACCTACTACATTGCATATGCCCAGTATAGTAGCGCCTTTTTCCTTGGCCATTTTTATCGCCGCCAGCGTATCGGCCGTTTCGCCACTTTGCGAAATGGCTATCAGCACATCGTCAGGCGTTATCACCGGGTTTCTGTATCTAAACTCCGATGCATATTCCACTTCAACCGGCAAGCGCGCGAACTCTTCAAAAAGATACTCGCCAACCATGGCGGCATGCCACGAGGTGCCACAGGCCGCTATAATAATTCGTTTAGCCTGCGTTAATTTAGGCATAACATCGGTAATGCCGCCCAAAAATATTTTTGATTTATCGATAGCTATCCTTCCTCTAAACGTATCTCCAATAGAAGTAGGCTGCTCGTGAATTTCTTTGAGCATATAATGCTCATAATCTCCCTTATTTATCTTGTCGATAGTAAGTTCAATTTTTTGTATTTTGGGTTTTAAGGCATCGTTTTGAATGTTTTTTAACACCAAATCATCTTTAGTAATAATGGCAACGTCCTCGTCGTTCAGGTAAATCACCCTATCGGTGTACTCTATAATGGGCGATGCATCTGAGCCAAGGTAGTATTCCTTATCGCCAACACCTATTACCAACGGGCTTCCTTTACGTGCCGCTATCAACTGGTTTTGTTCATCGGCACAGGAAATGACCAGACCGTATGCACCCACAACTTTCGATAAAGCAAGCCGTACGGCTATTTCGGCACATACGTTTTGCTCTAAATAGATATTTTCAATTAAATTGACCAGCACTTCGGTGTCTGTATCGCTCCGAAACTGGTACCCTCGCAGCTCAAGTTCTTTTTTGAGATGCGCATAGTTTTCGATAATACCGTTATGTACGAGCGTAAATTTGCCATTCATAGAAGTGTGTGGATGTGCATTTGCGTCGCTCGGTTCGCCGTGTGTGGCCCAGCGCGTATGCCCCATACCAATGGTGCCCGACAAAGGTTCTCCCTTGGCATGCATTTCCAGATCATTTACTTTTCCCAGACATTTATAGGTATGAATGCCCGAGTTTAACAAGGCAATACCCGCCGAGTCGTATCCTCTATATTCTAATCGTTGTAAGCCTTTAATTAAAATCGGGTAGGCCATTTTATCTCCTACATAGGCAACTATTCCGCACATAACAAATACTTTATTTTAAATCTATACAAAAGCATATCCCGAGTTTTATACTCGTAAAATCAACTCTCAAAATATGCCACTCTTAAGCACACTAAAAACTATGACAAGTATGCAGCCATATTCACGTATTATTATCGACCCAGTCTCGCAATAAGCTGGCGAGCTTTTTGATTGTCCTTTTCGTATTCCAACTCAATTTCTTGAACAAAAGAATTAGCGCTCATTGTTCCACGTATCGCCTCAAAATCAATATCCTTCATTATATGTTCCCCATCTCTACCGTAGCCCGTTTTACTTTTTACGTTAAACTCTTTTTTGGCATCCAATAGGATAGCACTTTTAATTTTATTGTTACTATCTATCCACCTTTCCAGAAAATTAATAATTTCTGTGCTTCCACACGATGCAATATCGATACTAAAGTAGCTTTGAAGTATTTGCAGTGCGTGTGCTTGTTTTAAGCTCGGATATGCTTCGGCCTCACTTTTAAAAAAGCTGTTCCATTGGTTAATCTCAATTTTATTCCCTTCCACTGCACCCATCCAATTTTCTAAAGACGCGCTATTAACAATTAATCCGGCCACATCGAGCCACACATGGTTATCCGGAGAAAAATCAGCTCTCTTGCTTAAAAAATCATCCCTCTCCAACAATTCAACTAACACATCGCCCACATATTTAATCAAAGCCTGTTCGTAAAGCTTAATTCCCCTTTGGATAGAGGAAGGCGACATTTGAATGTTCTTATACATGATATGTCTGGCTTCGGCTTTTACTTTTTGCCTAAGCTCTTCTAACACGCGTATGCCTTCAGTTATTTTATCGATGGTATATGGGTTTAGCGCATCCTTTACCAAATAATCCAGACGATGCGTTCCCTTTCGGTTATCACGATTAGGCCATTTTTTAACATCGCGGACAGTACCTACATTAAACAGATTTTGACCGGGTATCAAAACACTTTTACCATTATCTTCGATTAGATACGAAAAAGGAAGTGAGGTGGTGTCTGTGTTACTGTAATGATTGCCTAACAACATGGTAAAGGCACCTATTTGCGCAGGCCAAAGTACATAAGCATTACTTCCTGTGCGTCCCCCTCGCTCAATTGTGCCCTGGTGAACGGGCCCCAGCTTATACATATGGTTGCTTTGGTTGGTTCCGCTGCCGGCATTAAAAAAAGAATAATATCCTGCAATCAGTAAGGTCGACTTATGGTGTGTAACCGTATAGGGACCGGCAAATATACTACACGCCTCTCCCTGCAAACATTGACTGTTCGAAAAGAACAGCGAATTATCAGCGGTAAACGAATTACTTATTTCACAGCCCTGCCCCACAAAACATTGCCTTAAGTATACCCCATCGCTGACCCTTGAACCCGACGAAACAATAAAATTTTGGGCATTTACGCCTTCACCTATGTAAACAGGTGCCTCCGCAGAACTATTAACGGATCCATTATTTAATAGCGTAACCCCACTAAGATGTGCCGAATTACCCACAATAATATTCTTAAGATTTCCGCAGTTAACAAGCACGGCTTTTTCACCAATTCTTCCTTGCGATGAGCTCACTCTATTTACATAACTACGGATAGACTGTTGTAGGCTCGTAATTAATTTCGGGCGGTACCGATAAAATGCCATCATATAAGCTGTATGCACCGATAGCTCATCGTACATGAGTACTTCTCTGCCCCCACCTTCGTTGATGGCTGCAACTTCAATTCCGTTTCCAAAGCTGCTTTCACCTTCCACAATTAAGGTAGCTACATTTTGAATAATTGCACCTTCGCCCACAAAGTAATTTGAAACAGATGTGCCTATATTTTTAATGAAGCACTGGTCATTAACAATGCAGTTGTGAATATGGGCATTATAAATTCCAGCCATATCGGAAACCCCGGAAGGTAAATTTATTCGCTCGGTAAACAAACCCAAACAATTGATGCCCGAAAAAACAACATCCTTAATGTTTGATGCTATGAAATTATCCGTCACCTGTATTTTATCCCATCCATCAAGGGAACGGCAATTCTGTTTTTTCAGTAAAACTATTTCTTCCTCTCTTAAGTTTCTGTACAACATCGCGCAAAATTGTTGATTTGGTTTTATGAAAGAGTAAAAATAAGAAAACAAATTAAATGGCCTAAGAAATATTTGAGCATAAAAAAACTGCCCACATTTAATGAGGGCAGTTTTTTTAATTTCTATCGGATAAGTATTTGGGTGTTACGTCTCGATTTGGCATGCGCATACAGATAGCTATTCAACTTTGTTTTTATGAAATTCTCTCTGCCTGCCTTGCCTCTATCAATCAACTACCACATACCTCACGGCCAGGTTAGATGACTTTAGCGTTTCGTCCGAATTTACTTTTTCAATGTTCATACCATGCAGAACAACACGGTTAAAGTTAAACTCAGGCGCAGGAATACCCAGGTAAAACTCCTGATATTTTTTTTGACTATTGCCCGAAATCTGCGGATGGATAAACTCTTCAAAAAAACCAGTTTGCATGCTAAAGGTATACTTTATATCACCACTTTCGGTATTGGCACCTTTTCCGCCTGTAAAAACGGGCACATTGGTATTGCTTAGGTTAAGGTCAAATGATGGTGGCACAAAATTACCATTGCTATTTAAAACATAAAGGTTTAGTGCCTCCGGTAAATTATCTTTATAATTTTTATCTGCGAGCGTATCCAGATAAAAGCTCAATTCAACCGAGGCAACACTGGTTATAGGACCATTTAAATCCTCGTCCGGAGAAGGCAGTATCTCTTTCCATTTAGAAATAAAAGCATCCGTAATATTAATTTTACCCCTTGTGCCTCCCATACCCTGTACATATATTTTATCTACATTATTTTCACCTGTAAAATCAATATTTGTATTGGTATAGTCGTGGGTATAACGGATAGTCTTCGTAGCTTCCTTGTTTATAGGATATAGTTTAGGAATAGTATCATAGGCAATACTTTCCTGGCCGTCCGCGTCTGTCAAAATATTCCTACGCCTGATAATAACGGCCAACTGCTGCGATAGGTTCGACTCCGCGGTATACGGAATGCGGAGTACCGATCCAATTCTGTCATCTATCTTTTCGGCAGTTACATAAACACCTTTAAACAGGTTTTTAAAGCTTTCTGAATTGGTTATGATAGCCGAATCCGCCTCAAACAGCTCTAAACCAACTGCATCATCAATAGCGATAGCAATATTATGCACATAATTTGCCGTTTGCCACAAAGTGTCTCGGGCACCGTTTTTAATTTCAAATGTATCGGTTCCTATGGGCGCAGGGTAGCAAAGTGGTAAAGGGTCAAAATCCGAATGATAATCCATGTCAGGATCTAATCTTTCCTGCAATCGGTACACCGTTACTTTTTGTTTAGCCAGGGTGTCACCTATCCATGAGTTGTTAGTGTACTGCAACCTCAGTTCGGTTCCCAGATACTCATAATCCTCGTTATAATTTAATTTCACCGTATCATCAAGGGTGTTGCCCAGCGAAAATTCACTTGCAAACCCTGCACTGATGCTTCCGTAAACAGAGTCGTTGTACTCCCCAATCATCAAGTAATTTATCGCGTTAAAGTCAACCTTCCCAAAAGCGGAGGTATTGGTAGCCCTAATGGTGTCGCCTGATGAAATGGAAATTCTGGTATCTATCAGATTACCACCGAATATTTCTGCTCCTATTTCGGCCGGCTTATCTTCGCACGACCAAGCAACTAGCATAATTAGGCCAAGCGCAAGCATTTTCTCTGCTCGCAAGTAAATGGTATTTCGTATCCGCACTTGTAAAGTTTTAAAGGATTATTTGTTCATCAATTCGTCGTAGAACTTATTATAGGCATCAATATAAGTTTCTTCGTCGTGATATTTTAAAAATGGCTTGCCGGAGGCCTTAGCATAATCAGTGATATTCTTATTGGCATCTGGATGACCTTCAATGATTCCGTCGCTAAAGTTGATAGCCAATTTGCTCAGGTTCTCATAATTAAAGGGTGTCAAACCGGCATAATCACTTTTTTCGATACCTTCCATTGCAAACTTCTCAGGGAATGTATCAGAGAAAGTACTTTTAAAATCGTCGTTATATATGCTATAAACCAACTTCGATTTGGCAAAATGCGGATCTTCGTTCATGGCCTTTTTTATTATCAGAGGCACTAATCCTGTAAACCATCCGTGGCAGTGGATAATGTTGGGTGCCCACCTCAGCTTTTTTGTAGTTTCCAAAACGCCTCGGGCAAAAAATATGGCTCGTTCGTCATTATCTTTAAACTCCTCTCCATCCTTTCCTACGAATATATGCTTTCTGTGAAAGTAATCCTCGTTGTCGATAAAGTAAACTTGCATTCGAGCAGCTTGTATCGATGCTACTTTAATAATTAACGGATGATCTGTGTCGTCAATTATTAAATTCATTCCCGAAAGTCGGATCACTTCATGTAGTTGGTTTCTGCGCTCGTTGATACAGCCAAAACGTGGCATAAACGTCCTTATTTCTTTTCCCTTTTCCTGAATGCCCTGGGGTAAGAACCGACCTATTTTCGACATCGATGTTTCCGGAAGGTAGGGCGTGATTTCCTGGGAAATAAATAAAACCTTTGTTTTTTCCTTCATATTTTGTTGATGATAATTGCTTTGTGAAAACTGTAACAGAGCACAAAATTAGCAAAAATATTGTTCTCAAACAACGACAGCATTTTATATTAAATATACACCGTGGTACTTAAGGCTCTAAATCAAATCTAAAACATATGTTTTATTGTTAATTTCACCTCTCTCAGTTCATATATTCTTATGTAATAGGGTTTATGTGCTTTTATTGTAGCATTATTATTATTTACTTTGTGCGTTTTTTTTTAAGAAGATAAAAAGGTCAGTGGTATTCATGTATTTATCTTAACCCCACATCTTATTTTGCCTGTGCTTAAATATACAATAGAATGATGGAAAGGATGCTTGCATGGTGGAAAAAACGGAAAAGACCATTCATTGAGAAACAAATTTTAGATTGATGGAAATCGTTACTAAGTCAGAAGAGCTTAAAAAAATGGTAGGCAAACATAAGGAGGAAGGCCTAACAATTGGCTTTGTGCCAACCATGGGCGCCTTGCACCAAGGCCATTTAAGTTTAATAAATAAAGCAGCCACTTGTACAGATATTGTGGTTGTAAGTATTTTTGTAAACCCCAATCAGTTCAATAACCCTGACGACCTGAAAAATTATCCGCGAACCATTGACGAGGATACCTTGTTATTAAATAGCACAGCTTGCAATATTTTGTATCATCCATCAGTTAACCAGGTGTACCCAAATAAAGATACCAGAACATTTGACTTTGGCATGCTTGACAAGGTGATGGAAGGTGAATTCAGACCCGGACATTTTAATGGGGTGGCACAGGTAGTAAGCCGATTTTTTGACCTGGTGCAGCCCGACAAGGCTTTTTTTGGCGAAAAGGACTTTCAGCAATTGGCCATTATTAAAGCCATGACAAAAATGCTTAATTATCCGGTAGAGATAATAGCCGGCGAAATAATTAGAGAAAAAGATGGTTTAGCCCTCAGCTCGCGCAATGCAAGGCTCAACTACGAACAACGGAAAGCTGCTCCTTTAATTTCAAAGGTATTAATGGAATCAAAACCGCTGATGAACACTAAAAATATAAAAGAAGTTGTTAATTTTGTGGTCGAAAACATTAATAAGTCCGCCCTGTTAAATGTAGAGTATTTTAATATTGTGGATGGTGACACACTGCAAACACTTGATAAATGGAGCCAAAGTGATTATATTGTAGGCTGCATAGCAGTATTTGCGGATAAAGTAAGATTGATTGATAATTTGATTTACAAAAAACTTTTATGATGCACATTGAAGTTGTAAAGTCTAAACTGCACAATGTTTCGGTTACCGAAGCCAACCTCAATTATGTGGGCAGCATTACCATTGACGAAGATTTGATGGATGAGGCCAACATTATAGAGAACGAAAAAGTGCAGGTAGTAAATAATAACAACGGCGAACGCATAGAGACCTATGTAATTAAAGGCGAACGCGGTTCGGGCGTGATATGCCTTAATGGTGCCGCTGCCCGAAAAGTGGCGGTAGGCGATATTGTGATTATTATTACTTATGCCTCCATGCCCTTTGAAGAGGCCAAACAGTTTAAACCCCGATTTGTGTTTCCGGATACCGAAACAAATAAACTGGTGTAAACACAACTGATAATTTAAATAGCCCCGGTTTTTCCGGGGTTTTTTTGTGATAAAAATGAGAACAGACAGATCGTTTAAAACAAAAATAGTTTCATCTGCACAAGCTGTTGAAATAGTGCAGCAGTGGCAGGAAAACAGGCAAAAGGTAGTTTTTACTAATGGATGCTTTGACATTGTGCACCGTGGACATGTTGAATATTTGTCGGCTGCAGCCCAAAAGGGCAACCGCTTGGTATTGGGTTTAAATACCGATGCATCGGTAAAACGCATAAAAGGGCCCACACGTCCAGTTGTGGATGAGCATAGCCGAGCTACTATTTTAGCTGCCTTTGAATTTATCGATTTAGTAGTGCCTTTTGATGAAGACACCCCTTACGAGTTAATTAAAGCTATACAGCCCGATGTGCTGGTTAAGGGAGCCGATTACAAGGCCGAGGATATTGTGGGCTATGATATTGTTATGCAAAAAGGAGGATCTGTAGAAACCATTGAATTTGTAGCGGGTTTTTCAACGACAGATATTATCGGAAAATTAAGTAATCCGGGAACAATTAATAACTAACAGCGTACGCCCTGCCTGTTAATAAACAGGCCATTAACGCCCGGTTATTTCACTCCAGTTTATTTTAACAAAGAAGCAACTAATCTGTTTATTTCTGATCTTTTAATTTTAAACATATGGCCAAAACCAAATCTGTTTTTGTTTGTCAAAACTGCGGTACCGATTCGCCCAAGTGGGTTGGCAAGTGCAATGCCTGTGGTCAATGGAATACCTTTGTTGAGGAGTTGGTGCATAAATCCCCTTCAAAATCGGGCATAGTCCATGATTTTTTTGACACCAGCGCTTCAAAGCCAATTTACATCAATGAAGTCCCTGTTTCGGATTTGCCCCGTATAAACACCTCCAACATTGAACTCGACAGAGTGCTGGGTGGTGGTATGGTGCCGGGATCCATGATTTTGGTAGGTGGCGAGCCGGGTATTGGAAAATCCACATTGGTCCTTCAGATGGCCTTACGCATCGGCACTCAAAAAGTGCTCTACGTTTCGGGCGAGGAAAGTCCGCAACAAATAAAGCTCAGAGCCGATAGGATACATAAGGGTAACGAAAACTGTTTGGTGGTGAGCGAAACCTCACTGGAAAAAATAATGGGTCATATTAAAAGTGTAAAACCCGATTTATTGGTTATCGACTCTATACAAACCCTGAGCAGCGAAAGCATTGAATCGTTGCCCGGCAGCGTTTCGCAAATCAGGGAATGCACAGGCGCCATATTACGTGTAGCCAAAGAAACTAATTTGCCCGTTGTGTTAATAGGACATATCAACAAAGAAGGTAATTTAGCCGGGCCAAAAGTGTTAGAGCACATGGTTGATGTGGTGCTTCAGTTTGAGGGAGACAGGAACCACATGTACCGCATTCTCCGCTCCATAAAAAACAGGTTTGGATCAACAGCCGAGATAGGCATTTTTGAAATGTTGGGTGATGGTTTGCGCGAAGTAGCCAACCCCTCGGAGCTACTCCTCTCCTACCACCACGATAATTTGAGCGGAGTGGCCATTTCTGCCGCCATCGAAGGGATGAGGCCTTTTTTAATAGAAACACAGGCTTTGGTGAGCACGGCTGCCTACGGCACCCCGCAGCGTTCAGCCACCGGTTTCGATTTGCGGAGATTGAACATGCTACTGGCCGTATTGGAGAAAAGAGCAGGTTTTAAACTGGCCGTTAAAGATGTGTTCCTGAATATTGCCGGCGGAATCAAAGTAAACGATCCCTCTATCGACTTGGCCGTTGTGTCGGCTATTCTCTCCTCCAACATCGACATACCGTTAACGCAAAAAATTTGCATGGCTGGCGAAGTAGGCCTGTCGGGCGAGATACGGCCTGTGACACGGATTGAGCAAAGGATAGGAGAAGCCGCTAAATTAGGCTTCGAGCAAATAATCATACCCAAATTTACCAAAGGGCCCCATTTGGCTAAATACGATATACAAATAACACAAGTAAGTAAACTCGAAGAGGCTTTTAAGCTGTTGTTTGCGTAAGCAAGGGTATCGCTCAGCGTAGATGCCCTTGGTGAAAACCTAACCAAAACAACCAAGGGGCTGTCTCAAAAGTCAAAAAACATTTTGACGTAACTTACAAATTGCAAGTAATATGTAAATGGTTCTTCCCTTTGTTCCTGAGAACAAGGGGAAGTACGGGCTCGTATTTTAACCCGGGGTATCGCCTGGAGCGATGCCCTTTGGTTTTTGATTGTTAGCTGCAAGAAACTAAGAGACTTTGCTTAAAAAAACGAGAGCTTCGTTTAAAACGAAACCCTCGTTTCTTACCACTACATAAACTCTTCCTCCGTGCCATTGACATACTCCTCTTCAACCTCTTCCCCTTCAATGCTGGTTTTTATGTCGTCGCTGCAATCCAGCGATATATTAAAGTTAACAGGCTCCTCAAAAACATCCTCCTCCGTTATGGCCAGCGAATCATCGGCATAAACCTGCTTCATATATAAGGCCCATATAGGCAAGGCCATATTAGCCCCTTGCCCCATGCGTATACCATCAAAATGGATATCCCTGTCTTCGCCACCCACCCATACACCGCTTACCAAGTTAGGTGTTACACCAATAAACCAGCCATCGGAGTGGTTTTGCGAAGTGCCGGTTTTGCCTCCCATTTGCCCGGTAAAATTATATGTGTAGCGCAAACGTATACCGGTTCCCCTATTTACAACCCCCTGCAGCAAGTTTAACATTAGATAAGCTGTCTGTTCGCTTATCACTTCTTTTTTATTGGGACTAAACTGGGCAATTACATTGCCGTACCGATCCTCTATCCTCGAAATCATCAGGGGTTCAATGCGAACACCCTTGTTAACAAAAGTACTGTAGGCACTTACCATTTCATTCAACGAAAAATCCGGAGTACCTAAACATAGCGAGGGTACGGGATCAATGGGACTCAGTATTCCCAACTCGTGTATCATATCGGCCACAGCTTTCGGATTATATTGCTTCATCACCCATGCCGAAATGTTATTATTGGAGTTGGCCAGCCCCCACTTAAGGGTCACCATCTCGCCTTTACGGCGCCTGCCGTCGTCTCGTGGCGTCCAGGTCTTTCCGTCGGGGAGCACAAATGTTTGCGGTATGTTTGGTACCAAATCGCAAGGCGTATGCCCTTCTTGCATGGCCAGGGTATATACCAAAGGCTTGATGGTGGATCCCACTTGCCGCTTACCCTGAGATACCATGTCATACATAAAATATTTAAAATTGGGTCCTCCCACATAGGCTTTCACATGGCCGCTATTGGGGTCGATGGAAAAAAAGCTGGCCCTCAAATAATATTTAAGATGTATGATACTGTCTAACGGAGTTAGTATCGTGTCGCGTTCGCCATCCCAGGTAAACACCTTCATAGGCACCGGAATTTTAAACGATTCCATTATTGAATCGCGGTCTATTCCTTCCTTTTGCATGTTCCGGTATCTATCGGAATTGCGGATGGCTCTGTTTATAATACCTTCGTATTGCTCCTGTGTTATTTTATTGGTAAAGGGTGCGCGTGCACGTCCTTTTTTTTCTTTAAAAAACGCTTTCTGCAAATCATTGGCTAAGTGTTCCTTCACCGCATTCTCGGCATAGGTTTGCATTTTATAGTTAACGGTGCTGTATATTTTTAAACCATCGCTATAAATATTGTAGCGTGATCCATCGGGCTGCAGCGTTTTGTTTATAAAACCATAGATAGGGTTGTTTTCCCATTCAATGCTGTCGGCAATAAATTTATCGTTCAAATACGAGGGATAATTTTCTCTTTCGGGTTTCCTGGCCGTAAGGGTAAGACGAATGTGTTCGCGAAAATAAGGGGCTACACCTTCCTTATGATCCCTACGGGCAAACTTTAGCGTTAGTGGTATATTTTTAAGCGAATCGTATTCGGAATCACTTATATGCTGTGCCTTGCGCATCTGATTTAAAACCACGTTACGTCTAAATTCAGTGGTATCTTTCCGTCGGACAGGGTTAAAAAGAGACGGATTTTTGAGCATGCCCACCAATACTGCCGCTTCCTCTATTTTTATGGAGTCTGTAGTGGCCGCAAAAAATGTTTGTGCTGCCGATTGAATACCGTAGGCATCGTAAATATATCCCACCTTATTCAAATACATGGTTAATATTTCGTTTTTGGTGTAGCTACGCTCCAACTTAACCGCAATCACCCATTCGTTAAGCTTTTGCAAGCCTCTTTCCCATATATTTTTTGCGGGCTCGTGGAATAACAGTTTGGCCAACTGCTGTGTGATGGTACTCCCCCCTCCGGAGCCTTTGTCGCCAAGTATTAGGGTGCGAAAAACCACCCTTGCCAATCCGCGGGGGTCTATCCCCGAGTGATCATAAAAACGCAAGTCTTCCGTGGCTATAAGTGCATTTACAATATTGGGCGATAGATCGGAATAATCAACGTAAGTCCTGTTTTCAATGGCAAAATTACCCAATATCTTGTGGTCTTCTGAAATAACCTGACTGGCCAAATTGCTTTTGGGATTTTCCAGCTCCTCAAATGAAGGCATAATACCCAAATAGCCTTTAGCTATCAATAAAAACAACAGGAATACGAAAAGTAAGCCTAATAATATACTGCCCCAAAACCATCTTAGAAACCTGCCTACACCTTTGCTGTTTGAACTCATAATGTTGTATGTTGATTTTTATGGCGTAAAAATAGTATTTTTACTTTACATCACCCTTTTAGTATTGTAAGGATTATTTTATAAATTTGACGCCTTTAAAATAACCCGTATAAATAATTCCTTGATAAATAATCAATTTGATAAAACAAATCAGATTTTTTTGAGAAAAAAGGAATTAAACGATATAAGATCAGAGTAGATGGCAAAAAAAAGTAGTGCAAGCGAAAAAAATTTGGTAATTGTGGAGTCTCCCGCCAAGGCAAAGACCATTGAAAAATTCCTGGGAAAGGATTTTTTAGTGAAATCGAGCTACGGGCATATACGCGATTTGGCCAAAAAGGATTATGGTGTTGATGTTGCCAATAACTACAAACCGCATTATGTGGTTTCCGACGATAAAAAGGAGGTGGTAAAAGAATTAAAGAAACTGGCCAAGGATGCTGAAACGGTTTGGCTGGCTTCGGATGAAGACCGCGAAGGAGAAGCCATTGCGTGGCACCTGTACGAAGAATTAGGCTTAACACCCGAAAATACAAAACGCATTGTATTTCACGAGATAACAAAACCTGCCATACTTAAGGCAGTGGAAAATCCCCGCGATATAAATATCAATTTGGTAAATGCACAACAAGCCCGACGCGTATTGGACAGGCTGGTGGGTTTTGAACTTTCGCCCGTGCTATGGAAAAAGGTAAAACCCTCGCTTTCTGCGGGTCGCGTGCAATCGGTTACCGTAAGATTAATCGTGGAACGCGAAAGGGAAATATTTGCCTTTAAACCCGAATCATCCTACCGTGTAACCGCGGTATTTACCATTACCAATGACGATGGTAAAATAACGGAAATAAAAGCCGAATTACCGAAGCGATTTAAGAGCCCTGAAGAAACAACATCTTTTTTAGAAAGTTGTAAGGGAGCCAACTTTAGCGTTAGCGATGTTAGCAAAAAGCCCTTAAAAAAATCTCCGGCAGCTCCTTTTACTACGTCTACCCTGCAGCAGGAGGCTAGCCGAAAGCTCGGTTTTTCAGTAGGACAAACCATGTCAGTAGCACAGAAGCTGTACGAGGGGGGTAAGATAACCTACATGCGTACCGATTCGGTTAACTTATCCGACACAGCCCTTAAAATGGCAAGCGAACAAATTACATCAAATATGGGCGAAGCGTATCTGAAAATACGAAAGTACCATACCAAGAGCAAAGGCGCACAGGAAGCGCACGAAGCCATACGGCCTACCGACCTAAGCAAACCCGGGGTGAGCGGTTCGCAACAGGAACAAAAGCTATACGACCTCATCTGGAAACGCACCATCGCCTCGCAAATGAGCGATGCCCAACTGGAGAAAACCACAGTACAAATAAAAGCCGATGGAGTAAAAGAACATTTTGTAGCCAATGGCGAGGTAATCAAGTTCGACGGCTTTCTGAAAGTATATCTTCAATCTTCAGAAAATGAGGGCGATAACGATGAGGAAGAAGATGCTGGATTATTACCACCGATGAAGGTGGGCGATAAGCTTTCCTATAATGTGATAGAGGCACGTGAACGATGGAGCCAAAAACCGCCCCGCTACTCCGAAGCATCACTTGTTAAAAAGCTGGAAGACCTGGGTATAGGCCGTCCTTCTACGTATGCACCCACCATTTCTACCATACAGAACCGGGGTTATGTGGTGAAGGAAGAGCGCGAGGGGATAAAAAGGAATTACCGGTATATAGCGCTAAAAGACGATGCCCTTGTAAGTCAGGAAAAAACCGAAATAAGTGGTGCCGAGCGCAACAAACTCTTCCCCACCGATATAGGCATGGTGGTCAATGATTTTTTGATGAAGTACTTCCCCAATATCTTTAGCTACGATTTTACGGCGAAGGTAGAAATGGAGTTCGACGAAATATCCATGGGCAAAGTGGTTTGGAACGAGTCTATCGACGAGTTCTATCAAAGCTTTCATCAGCAGGTTGAGGAAACCCTTGAAAACTCTGAACGCAATACGGGTGAACGCCAGCTGGGTAACGACCCCAAAACCGGAAAACCGGTATTGGTAAAAATTGGTCGTTATGGCCCCATGGCTCAAATGGGTGAGAGCAGCGACGATGAAGAGGTAGAGAAACCCAAATTTGCCTCGCTACAAAAAGGCCAGCATCTGGAAACAATCACCCTTGAGCAGGCCTTGCGCTTGTTCGACCTTCCCCGCGACTTAGGACTTTTTGAAGACAAAAAAGTAGTTGTAGGCATAGGCCGGTTCGGGCCATACGTCCGACACGACGGCAAATTTGTATCCTTAAAGAAAGGAATCGACGACCCCTTGGAAATTGAACTTGACAGAGCTATTGAGCTGATCAAAGAAAAAAGAAAAGCCGACAAGGAAAAGCATATCAAAAGCTTTGAGGAAGATCCGGAAATACAGGTTTTAAACGGGCGCTTTGGTCCTTATATTTCTTACCAAAAAAAGAATTATAAGATACCCAAGGACACCGATCCCAAGGCACTTACCCTGGAGGACTGTCAGAAGTTGATTAAAGAAGGTGGTAAAAAAACCGGCAAAAAAGCCCCGGCTAAAAAAACCGCTGCCAAAAAAACAAGCGCTAAAAAAACTTCGACAAAAGCAACAAAAAAAACGGCTGCCAAAAAGGCTACCAAAAAGTAACATCCAAAAGTAAAGATTGTGCAGCTTAGTGATTTTTTCGAAACCGTAACACCTGCCAAAGTAATCAACCAATTAATGCCGTTGGAAGATACCTTGGGCAATCAAATCGTATATGGTATAGCAGATGGCTGGGACTTCAACGATCTTAAAAAATTTGAGGTAGCTATTGTGGGATTGGCAGATGATAAAAATGCGCCACAAAACCAAGGCTGCAGTCAGGCCGTAAGTACCATAAGAGATAGCTTATCGGCCTTACGGAAAACAAGCAGAGATATTCAGATTGTGGATCTGGGCAACCTGAAAGGTAAAACTTTAAATGACAGGTATTTTGCCCTTGCCGAAGTAACACAATTATTAAGCGCTTCAGGGCTGTGCATGCTCCTTGTGGGAGGGGGACAGGATTACGTGCTGCCGCTAACAAAAGGATTGGCCAGGGATAAAAATGATTTATCTGTAACCATCGTAGATGCAAAACTCGACTTTTGCCATAACGGAACCGATTTTAGCGCACACACCTTTTTATCCGAACTGGGTGCACATTACAATAAAGATATATTTGAATTGAACATACTAGGTGCACAAAACTATCTTTTGGGCGAAAGCCAGGTAAGTAAAATGAACCGGCTGGGATGGGAATGTGTGCGGTTAAAAGAATTAAGAGGCGAAAACATAGATTGTGCCGAACCGTTTTGTCGCGATGCCGAATTGTTTTGTTTTGATGTAGGCGCTATACAGCAAAGCTATTTGCCCTATTATTCAAATATTAATATAAACGGTTTTACCGGATACGAAGCTTGTCAATTGGCCTGGTATGCAGGTGCCGGAGCTACTTCAAAAGCATTTTGCTTAAGCGAATACAACCCTACAATTGATAAAACGGGCAAAGGAAGCATGCTCTGCGCAGAAATAATTTGGCATTTTTTAGATGCTAAGTCCCAGTATACAAGGGAGATACCCAAAGAGCACATGCAGGAGTATAAAATTTCTGTGGTTCATTTACACGATTTTGACGTTCATATACGTTTCTATTCAAACAGATTGAACAATAGATGGTGGATTGAAGTACCATGGAAAAACGGGATAAAATTACTGGCTTGTAGTAAAAAAGATTATTTGAAGGCACAAAGCGGTGAGTTACCCGATAAATGGTGGAAGTTCTATAAAAAACAAAACCAAGGATAAAACAGCTTTTTGTAAAATTAACATGTTTAACGAATAAAAACGAAACCTTTATAAATAAAATAAAGTATACGAACCCAGTTTTATGAGCACAAAATGTTATGTGTTTAAGTTTTAACGAACACAACATTAACAAGATGGGCAATCCAAATAAAACAGGCGTTCTTTGAGTTTTTTATAACTGAACCAAATGTTTAGGAGAATTCTGATTTTTGTTATATTTTGCGCGGCTGCGTTCCATGTTAATTCGCAATACGATCCGCAGTTCAGCCAAAATATGTTTAACAAACTTGCCGTTAACCCGGCGTTTGCCGGTGCAAACGAAGGGATAAATCTGGTGGCCTTAAACAGAAATCAGTGGAGAGGCAACATGGCCATAAAAACAACGGTTTTTAGTGGCGATATGCCAATCAAATTCATGGGAATAGATGCCGGATTGGGGCTTAACATTTTAAACGACGAAATAGGGAATTTTACCAATCTGTCGATGCATTTAACTTATGCAGTAAAATGGGAGCTTGACAAAGGAAGTCTATCGCTGGGAGTAAATGCCGGATTGCTAAATCAAAGTTTAAAAGCAATGTGGAATCTGGATAATCTTAAAGGCGATGTTTACGATGCCACCGACGGAAACATTCCGTTAACAGATCAATCGGGTTCGGCCTTTGATGCAGGTTTAGGGGTGTATTACAATAGTAAAAAGTTTTACGCAGGAGCCTCCTTATCACACATCAATAGTCCCGAAGCGAACTATAAAAATGAATTTAATTTTAAAACAACTGGAACATTTTACCTACTTGGAGGGTATAAGCATAAAATAGAAGATACGGCATACGAATTTTTACCTTCGTTCTTCTTTAAAACAGACAGAAGAAGCATACAGCTTGATATTAATGCACTGGTAAAATACAGAGGAAGATATTGGGGCGGACTGACCTATCGTTATCAGGATGCTATTGTATTGCTGGCTGGCATAGAAATGAAAAACGGCGTTAAATTTGGCTACAGTTATGATATAAGCACATCGGCTATTGCCGCAACCGGAAACGGGGGGACACACGAAATAATGGTAGGATACAACCTGGATATTAATTTCGAGAAAAGAACAAAACGCTATAAAAGCGTTAGATATTTATGATAGAGAACACAATTATAAAATACCGATAGTCTGAAATATTATGAAGAAAGTACTAGCTCTTAGTGTCATCGTTGTCACTATCTTAAGCGGATGTAGTAATTCTGGAGGAGGCGAACTTACCGGCGTACCTCTAAAGGGTACCTTTTACGAACCGGATCCATATGGCATGTTATTTATTCCGCAAGGAAGTTTTAACATGGGGCCTAACGATCAGGATGCTGCCTGGTCCATGACCGCACAGTCAAAAACAGTTTCTATCCGTTCTTTTTGGATGGACGAAACGGAAATAACCAACAGCGAATATCGCCAGTTTATTCACTGGGTGCGCGATTCTATCGCACGTCAGCTCTTAGGCGAGCAGTTTGAAGAATTCGTGATAACAGAAGATCTGTTAGGTAACGAACTGGATCCGCCTATACTGGATTGGGATGCAAGACTGGAATGGGACAACGAGGAGTATGCCGAGGTGTTGGAAGAAATGTTTTTACCGGAAAACGAAAGATTTTTCCGCAGAAAGGAAATTGATTCCCGCAAGTTAACCTATGAGTACGAATGGGTGGATATGCAACAAGCGGCAAAAAAAACCAATCGTTATAATTTTGAAACCAAACAGTACGAAGGGGTTACCTATGATCAAAAAGGTGAGGAATCAGCCATTAGCGACCGTTCTAACTTTATAATGAAAGATAATGTAAACGTATATCCCGATACTTTGTGCTGGATTGCCGATTTTACCTATTCATTCAATGAGCCCTGGACAGAAAAATATTTTTGGCACGTTGGTTTCTACGAATATCCCGTGGTGGGCGTAACCTTTAAGCAAGCTACCGCCTTTACCATTTGGCGTTCAAGATTGATGAACAACTTTCTGCGAAACAAAGGAGAGGCTGAAGTGATGGAATATCGCTTACCCACCGAAGCAGAGTGGGAATATGCTGCCCGGGGTGGTTTAGAAAATCAAATGTACCCTTGGGGTGGACTTTATACACGCAACGATAAAGGATGCTTCCTGGCCAACTTTAAACCACTTAGGGGCCGATATGCCGACGACGGTGGCAACACAACCATGGCAGTGGCATCCTATGCACCCAACGATTTTGGTTTGTTCGATATGTCCGGTAACGTGGCTGAGTGGACATCCGGAGCCTTTGATGAGTCGGCTTATAGTTTTACGCACGATTTTAACCCCGACTACAAATACAATGCACTGCCCGACGATCCACATGTAATGAAACGAAAAGTGATACGTGGTGGATCATGGAAAGATGTGGGATACTACTTACAATGCGGTACCCGCACCTACGAATATCAAGATTCCGCTAAATCGTTTATCGGTTTCAGATGTGTGAGAGATTATATTGGGGACTAAAAATTGATAACGAAATCAATTCATCTTAACTAAACTATTCGTAAACTTTGAGTAAGAAACAGATTAACACAATACAATTATGAGCATAACGGAATTTGTTGAAAGCCCGGGATATAAAAAGGTAATGGGTAAGGTGTATGGCTTAGGGGCTTCAGTAGTTATACTTGGAGCCTTATGGAAAATACTTCATTTGCCGGGAGCGTCATATATGCTTATCGCAGGATTAGGCACCGAAGCAATCATTTTTGCACTGTCGGCCTTTGAGCCACCACATGAAATGCCGGATTGGAGTCTGGTTTATCCCGAATTGGTAGGTTTAGAACCCAAAGCGGCGCATCACGGTGGAGGTGGCGGTGGCGGAAGTGAGCTGCAAGCGCTTATCCAAACCGGAAATATCGATCAACAAACGGTAACGGAGTTGGCAGACGGAATTAAAAAACTGGGAACTACCTCCTCGCAACTGGCCGATTTAAGCGATGCATCTTTGGCCACCCAAAGCTATCTGAAAAATATACAAACCGCATCTGAATCGGTAGGTAAATTCGGAAATATACAGGATAAATCTACCAGAGCGATCGAAGAATCCACACAGGCACTTACGCAATCCTACACAGCTACAGCCAATGCCATTTCGCATGCCGGCACCAAAGTGGCTAACGATATGGCACAATCGGGCAAGCAATTAATCGAAACCTACGCCAATATGTCGAAAAGTATGGAGCAGGAAATGAGCGGCATATCGGATAACAGCAAAAAGTACAACAACCAATTAGCCGATCTCAACGGAAACCTGGCATCAATCAATTCTATCTATGAGTTGCAGCTAAAGGGATCACAAACACAGTTGCAATCTACCGAAAATGTAAACCAAGGATTGGGCGAAATACACGGTTATCTGAAGCAATCCGTTGAGGAGGCGAAAAATTACAGGGATCAGGTATCCAGCCTCAACAAAACCGTAGGTGAATTGAACACCATATACGGAAATATGCTGAGCGCCATGAATGCCGGAGGCCGTTAATTTATATTGGTAAAAATTTAAAGAAGCTAGAATATGAGTGGTGGAAATTGTCCAGAAACGCCGCGGCAGAAAATGATAGGTATGATGTACCTCTTTCTCACAGCAATGCTCGCGTTGAATGTGTCAGGGGAGTTGCTTCAGGCTTTTGTTTCTCTCGATGAAGGATTTAATCAATCACGAGGAACCGTAGAACGAAAAACAGAAGTACTTTACAATCAGTTTGAAACAGCCTACAGTAACAACCGCGAAAAAGCCGGTAAGGATTGGGCGAAAGCGAATGAAATAAAAGCTGCGGCAGATAGCCTGGTGAATCATATACAGGATCTAAAAATTTTGCTGGCACAAACAGCAGGAGGCTCCGAAGCTACACCTGATAATTATAAAGGGCACGATAATCAGGATATAGCACCCCAGATAATGATTACCGAAAAAGGCGGAGAACGAAGCAAGGTGCTTAAAAGCGAAATGAATAAATACAAAGAATTGCTACTTCAGAGCTTAGGAGAGATTGAAGTTACAGATAGCGCCTTTGTTTTAGCCTATCAGGAAATGTTTAATACTGACGACATAAAGGGCGAGAAGGATGTAAAAAAATCCTGGGAATCCACTAAATTTGAACATATCCCCCTTTCAGCATCTATGGCCATGCTGAGTAAGATACAGGGAGATGTTAGGAGCGCAGAGGCAGATATGGTAGCTAATCTTTATGCCCATATCAATAAGGACTCCTATAAGTTTGAAAAACTGATGCAGGTGGTAAAACCATATAAAACCACCATACTCGAAGGCGAAACTTATACAGCCGAATTGTTCATGGCAGCCTACGATCCGACGATAGTACCAAACATTGTAATAAACGGCAAAAAAATTAACGATATAAAGGATGGCAAGGGTATATTAAAACAAACTAAAGGTGTTGGTGAGCATCAGTGGAAAGGATATATTGAAATGCCAACCCCGGATGGATCGGAAACAATTGAATATCCAATAGAAGGAGAGTATCAGGTTGTAAAACCAAGTGCGGTGATTTCGCCTATTAAAATGAACGTGTTTTACGAAGGGGTGGAAAATCCGGTGGCTATTTCGGTGCCAGGCGTGGCCACGAAGGACCTGAGTGTAAGCATGAGCAATGTAAGCCGAAGCATGCGTGGTGGTAATTATATAGTAAAGCCCAATGCCGGAACAGCAGGTAAAAAATCCGTGGTAACGGTAAGCGCACAAATAGGAGGAAAAAAGAAGTTTATAGGTAAGCAGGAATTTCGGATTAAAAGGGTACCTGACCCGGTTCCGGTTGTTGCCGGGCAGTCTGGGGGTAAAATACCCAAACAGGTATTAACAGCACAAACAGCCGTATTTGCCGAAATGAAAGACTTTGATTTTGAATTGGAATATAAAGTTAGCCGCTTTACCGTATCGGTGCTTAAAAACGGATATAATGTTGATGAACCCTCCAACAGCGCTGCCTTTACTGCCGCGCAAAAAGACCTGATAAAAGGAATGCCAAGAGGATCTAAAATATCTATCGAAGAAATTAGAGCTACCGGCCCGGGTGGAACGCGAGATTTGGGTACAATTACATTTTTGGTAGATTAATAATTATAAAAATAAGTTATCACTAAAACAGACAGCATAAAATAATATAGTAATGAAAAAATTGTTCTTCTTAATAATCATGTTAGTGGCAATGGTAGGAACTACTACCGTAAAAGCCCAAAACGTTCTGGACGGGATATACCCAAAAGAACATGTTTTAAATCGTAAACCTATCCCCTACCCTCACGTAAGAGAGGCGGATGTGATGTGGGCCAAAAAAGTGTGGCGGGTTATTGATCTGCGCGAAAAAATTAATCTGCCCTTGTACTATCCTATCAATACAATGGACGGAAGATATAGCCTTATCCAATTATTGATACATGGCATACAGTACGAAGGACTTACTGCTTACTCCACCAAAAACGACGACGAATTTAAAGTTGAAATGTCGTATGATCAGGTGCTTTACGAAATGGGTGCGGTTGGCGACACCCTGCAAGTGAAACAGGAAGATGGAACCTTTGCAGAACAAATAGTAACCGGTGAGCTGCGCCCCGAAGAAGTAAAGCAAATATTGGTAAAAGAAGTTTGGTTCTTCGACCGTAACTACTCACGCCTGGATGTTCGTATTATAGGATTATGTCCTATCAGAGAGTATTCTAAATCCTCTGGTGAAGGTGGATCAGAAGAAGTGGCCCGTAAACAGACCTTCTGGGTTTATTTCCCGCAAGCACGCGATCTGTTTGCCCGCAATGAGGTGTTTAACCCACGTAACGATGCACAACGCCGCACCTTCGACGATATATTTATGAAAAGGTATTTTGGAAGTTATATCACCAGAGAATCTAACGTGTACAATAACCGTGGAATTGATAAATATGCCGTTGGTATGGAAGCCATGCTTGAGTCCGAAAGAATTAAAACAGAAATATTCAACTTCGAGCATGACATGTGGGAGTTTTAGAACCCATGGTAAGTTATTGTAAGAGAACAAAAAATTCATAAAAAAGGAGCGCATAGCGCTCCTTTTTTTGTTTATATAGGACTGAATAAAAATGTAGCTGTTAGCTATGCGCACTACCAGTTCACCTAATTTCTTGTACCGGATGTGCGGGAACAAGAAATTAACATTTACAACCCCTCCCGTATTACTATGGGGTCAGGTTTTATCCGCCATTCGGCGGCATTGGCATTAGTAGCTTTTAAAGCGCCTTGACTCTATTCCCCGTTTCCGAATTCCGATATTAAATCAGCTGAAAACTGCCGGATTTGTTGTTCATTGTCCTTAGGGCAAATGAGCAAACAGTTCTTCGATTCCGCTATAATAAAATCTTCCAGCCCTTGTATTACGGCCATCTTATCGCCTGGCAGATTGATAACACAGTTTTTGGCATCGTAGGTAAGCACCTTGCCGGTATTAATGGCATTACCATGTTCATCTTTGTTGGAGTGTTCGTATAAACTCGACCAGGTACCCAGATCGCTCCACCCAAAGTCGGCGGTAAGCACACACACATTGCCGGCTTTTTCCATTATGCCATAATCAATTGAAATGTTATCACACTCTAAATAAATATTTTTAATGGCCGCTTCCTCGTCTTTGGTGTTTATCTTGTCCTCAATACTATCAAACAACAATTTTACGTCGGGCAGATAAGTATTAAAGGCTGCCTCAGCCGTTCTAATAGACCAGATAAAAATACCTGAATTCCAGAAAAACTCACCACTCTCAAAAAATACTTTGGCCAATTCCAGGTTCGGTTTCTCGGTAAAAGTTTTTACCGGCTCTATCTCGCCCAGTATATTGGCCGATTTATCGGCAACCTGAATATAGCCGTAACCTGTTTCGGGGCGGTGCGGCTTAATGCCCAGGGTTAACAGGGAGTTGTTATCGGTAACAAAATCCAATCCCTTTGAAATTACCTTTACAAATTCGTCCTGCTTTAATATAAGGTGGTCGGCTGGTGTCACCACCACGGAGGCTTCCGGATCGCGTTTTTTAATCCATGCATTAGCATAAGCGATGCAGGGTGCTGTGTTACGCCTGAAAGGTTCGGTTAAAACTTGTTCCGGGGCAAGATCGGGGAGTTGATCGAGCACCATCTGTTTGTACTCAATACTGGTTACTACCAAAAAGTTTTTTGTGGAACAAATAGGTTTAAATCTATCAAAAGTCTGCTGGATCAATGTCCTTCCAGTTCCCAGAATATCGAGAAACTGCTTTGGGGTTTCCTCGCGACTAATGGGCCAGAAGCGGCTTCCTATTCCGCCTGCCATAATTACGCAGTATGTATTTTTATTCATTACCTATAATTTAGTTTCCTTAATTTTTAAATTGTTCGGGTGAAAATACCCAAAAAGCTTCACAATAAAAAAATTGAGGAGCTATTTTAAATTTTTTTACCCTGAATTAAGTTAGTATTTTTATCCCAAATCAATTCATATGGGTTTATTATATCATTTCGGCCGTTACGTCCTGTTTTTAAACAGAGTGTTCTCTAAGCCGGAAAAGTTACGCATCTTTGTAAAACAAGTATTTAAGGAAGCCGATAGCCTCGGTGTTGGTTCCATTGGAATTGTATCTATCATCTCTTTTTTTATGGGAGCCGTTATTACCTTACAAACGGCTTATAACCTCGATTTGGTATTCATACCCAAATATACCATCGGACTGGCTGCACGCGAATCGGTGTTACTTGAGTTCTCTTCCACTATTGTAGGACTTATTTTGGCAGGTAAAGTCGGTTCAAACATAGCATCCGAGATTGGTAGCATGCGCGTTTCGGAGCAAATAGATGCTATCGAAATAATGGGCATAAACTCCAGCAGCTATTTAGTACTCCCTAAAATAATTGCATTGGTAGGCATGATACCTTTTATTACGCTTATCAGTATGGGTATAGGCATTTTTGGTGGCTGGCTGGCCGGTGCCGTTACAGGCGAAGTACCATCGGCCGATTTTATTTATGGTGTACAGTTCGGTTTTAAACCTTTTTATATATTTTATGCGATCATCAAATCTGTGGTATTTGCCTTTCTCATTTCTTCTATATCGGCCTACCACGGATATTACGTCGATGGCGGTTCGCTGGAAGTGGGCGCAGCAAGCACCAGAGCGGTTGTTGTCAGCAGCATCCAAATATTATTATTCAACCTATTACTAACCCAGCTTTTATTGGCATGATTGAGATAAAAAATATAAATAAAAGCTTCGGTGATAATCAAGTTATCTTTGATGTGTCTGCCCAATTTCAAACCGGCCATACCAACCTTATTATAGGGCAAAGCGGACACGGTAAAACGGTACTGTTAAAAACAATGGTTGGATTGCACAGTATCGACTCGGGGAAAATTATTTACAGCGACAAGGTTTTTTCCGAAATGGACTTTGACGACCAAAAATCGATACGAAAAGAAATAGGCATGCTTTTTCAGGGCTCTGCACTTTTCGATTCCTTAACGGTTGAAGAAAATATACGTTTCCCATTAGATATGTTCGCAGAACAAAGCAAAGAGGAAAAACGCGAACGGGTTAACTTCTGTTTAAAGCGGGTTAAACTCGAAAACGTCAACCATCTTTATCCTTCCGAAATAAGTGGTGGCATGCAAAAACGAGTTGCCATTGCACGGGCTATTGCCTTAAATCCAAAATATCTGTTCTGCGATGAGCCCAACTCGGGCTTAGATCCCAAAACATCCATCGTAATTGATAATCTCATTTACGAAATCACCAAAGAATATGGAATAACAACCATTATTAACACCCACGATATGAACTCCGTTATGGGTATTGGCGAAAAGATTATTTTTATTTATGAGGGCCGAAAACTTTGGGAAGGTGATAAAGAAGACTTACTATCGGCAAGCGAAGAGCGCTTGAATGATTTTGTTTTTGCATCAGAACTTTTTAAACGGATAAAAAAAAATGAAAAGTAGTGCATAAGCATAGGTCTGCTGATAGAGATAATGCGCTTGCAAACAAAAACGAGCTGTTTTTTTTGCTCGATCAAATACGTAATCCGGCTTTGCAGGACAAAAATCATCTCGTAGAAACCTTAAAAACTATCTGTACGGTAGAGCCCATCACCGCGCCCATACCAGCAAAATTTAATATTTCTGCTATAAAAGCGCAGTACCGGCAGCAAACACAATATGTACGCCTGTTCCCTACTGTATTTACGGAGCACAACACAAAAACGCCTTACAAGGCGCATTGGCATGTGCGCACAAGGCTAAAATGGGCCGGCTTACCTTTTACGGTTGCTAACGATAATTTTATACATCTAAAATCACTCAGTTACACCAAGCTAAGTTTGCTATTGCAAATGCTGCTGTATCTTAGCGAACAGGACAAGGTAGTATCCGGCACAACGGCATCGTTAAGCTCCTCGCAAACAACCCAATTTATTAGCCGTCAGTTAGGTGCTACGTATAGTCAGGGACAACTCATCGATTTTATCGATCGCTTATACGACCAGTACAAACACACCAACTTGCCTGCTGATACCTTTCGTCACTTGTTCCGTTGTTTTGGCACCCATACCCTAACCATTGCCAATGCTGCCTTCGACCACTATATACAATCACGAAATACATTAAGTGCATGGCATATGGCAGTCCTTGAGTTTATGCAGATCCAAATGGACCTGCCGGGTGCCATCTCACAATCACTGGCCAAGCTGCTACTTAACGCATCGCAGGGTGCAGGCAGCTAAATAACATAACTACGTCTGTTTTTTATAATACCCTGTAACAAAACGCGCACTACCTACTGCACCTCATCATCCAATGCTACCTACACCTCGATAATCTCTTCAACTTTGTTACGCAATGGTTTCTCATCAAAATTAAGATAGGGGAATATGAATGGCGCAAACTCCGATAGGGGCTGATACAAATACGAACGCTCTCTGGTTTTTTCGGGGAGCAAATCAAAGCTTTTGTCGAAAGTAGTAAATACGGCTAATAAAACACTTAAAACAAAGCCATACTTAAACAAGGAAAAAACGGCTCCAAGAACCCTGTTTACTAATCCCAATGCTACCGCCTTAACCAGGGTATCCACCAGCTTAGCCAACAGGTGCACGCCTATCACAATCGCAATAAAAGTAATAAAAAAAGCGATAATATTTATATAATCACTTTGCCAGTATTGCATGAGCCATACCTCAGTAAAAGCGGAGAATTTTATGGCACCCAAAACACCCAAAACCAGAGCAGCCAGAGCGGCAAACTCGATAATTAAACCATTTTTAAAACCCTTAACGAGCGCAATAATTAAGAGTACGCCTACAACAATATCGAAATAATTCATCAACACGATATATTTTTTGCTAAAATAACAAAACAGTGGTTTATTATTACCTTATTGTACATCTTATTTTTTCAGGAAAAATACTTTATATTTAGCCCTTAAAACCGTACCGTATGCCAATATTGAATTCTATCATATCATTAGTAAACAGCCGCCGGTTATCGCAGATCAACCACTTTAAGGCTCACCCCGAAGATGTACAGAAGGAACAACTAATGGAATTGGTAAAAAAAGCCAACGCTACCGAGCTGGGTAAAAAGTATGATTTTGCTTCTATAAAAACCATTAAAGATTACCAGGAGCGCGTTCCCGTGCATAAATATGAGCAAACCGAAGCTTTAATCGAAAGGGTAAAACATGGTGAAAAAAATGTACTGTGGCCCGGCGAAATAAAATGGTTTGCTAAATCATCCGGTACCACCTCTTCAAAAAGTAAGTTTATCCCCGTTTCAAAGGAGTCGCTGGAATGTTGCCATTTTAGAGGCGGTAAAGATGTACTGGCCATATACAACGAACTATATCCCGAAAACGAAATGTTTAGAGGAAAAGGACTTACTTTGGGTGGTAGTCAACAATTAAATCAATACAATAACGATACCTTTTACGGCGACCTGTCAGCCATATTAATTGGCAACCTACCCTTCTGGGTTGATTTTATCCGCACTCCGGACCAGTCTATCGCTCTTATGGATAAATGGGAAGAGAAGCTGATTAAAATGACCGAGGCTACACTCAACGAAAACGTCACCTCCTTAACCGGTGTACCATCCTGGTTTTTAGTGCTGATAAAACACTTACTTGCCCATACGGGCAAACAAAATCTATTAGAAATATGGCCTAAGCTGGAGCTTTTTATTCACGGAGGCATCAATTTTGACCCATACCGTGAGCAATATCAAAAACTGATACCCTCCGATCAAATGCACTACATGGAGACGTACAATGCCTCTGAGGGATTTTTTGCTATCCAGGACGACCCCAGTTCGCATTCCATGTTGCTTATGCTCGATTACGGAATTTTTTATGAATTTTTACCCATCGATGAATGGGATAAAGCCCATCCTAAAGCTTTAACTATTGAGGATGTTGAACTGGAAACCAACTACGCCATTGTAATATCAACCAATGGTGGATTGTGGCGATATGCCCTGGGCGACACGGTTAAATTTACCTCAAAACACCCACATAAAATAGTGATCACCGGACGCACAAAGCATTTTATTAATGCCTTTGGCGAGGAAGTTATTATCGACAATTCCGACAGAGCTGTCAAACATGCTTGCAACCGTACAAATGCGGTTATTAAAGAATACACGGCGGCACCCATGTACATGAGCACCGACGAAAAAGGACGACACCAGTGGATAATAGAGTTTGAAAAAAAGCCGGACGATTTAAATCTTTTTGCCGAAGAGTTAGACAAAAGATTGCAAGAAGTAAACTCCGACTACGAAGCCAAACGCTATAAGAACATTACGCTTGAAGCTCCAAAGATAGAGATGGCACGAAATAACCTGTTTTTTGATTGGCTTAAAAAACATGGTAAACTGGGCGGACAAAATAAGGTGCCGCGACTGTCGAACAACAGAGACCTAATGGACGAACTCCTACAGCTCAACCAAAACGGGGCCATAAATTAATTACTCTTTACGGTTATAATACCGGTGTTTTTTAAAATTGCTTTAAACCCAACAAAACCCAAAATAAACGAATCATGCACATAGCCATAGCCGGTAACATAGGCTCAGGAAAAACAACACTAAGCACTTTGCTTGCCAAACATTACGGATGGCAGGCCCATTACGAAGAGGTGGATACCAATCCGTATTTGGCCGATTTTTACGAAGATATGCAACGATGGGCCTTTAATTTGCAGATCTATTTTTTAAACAGTCGTTTTTCGCAAATTAACAATATCCGTAAAACGGGTAAAACGGTCATTCAGGATAGAACAATTTATGAGGATGCTCATATTTTTGCCCCCAACCTTTACGATATGGGTTTAATGAGTAGACGCGATTTTGAAAATTACACCTCGCTGTTTGAGCTGATGAGCAGCTTGGTGCAGGCTCCCGATTTGCTCATTTACCTTAGAGCTTCAGTGCCCAAGCTGGTGGAACAGATACAATGCCGGGGAAGGGAATATGAAAGCAATATTCGCCTGGATTACCTCAAACGCTTGAACGAACGCTACGAAGCATGGGTAGAAAACTATACGCAAGGTAAAATGTTAATTGTTAATGTAGATGAGTGTAATTTTATAAAAAACAAAACCGACCTAAGCACTATTATCGACAAGGTTGACGTACATGTAAATGGCTTGTTTTAATATTGATTGATAATAGCTTGTTCAATAAGATATTCTATCTTTTTCCAAAAAACATTTTTACCGATAAACTCCAATGGTTTTGCTTACCGTGAGGGTTTATTGTTACCTGCTTTTCGGGATAATATTCGGCCTCAATGTTGGGTATTATCGTATAACGCAGGCTTAAGTGTGCAAATCGGTTCTTTTGCCGCTTAAACAATACGCCTGCCTCGGGTCCAAAACCGGCATGGAAGGTATTGCTCACGTAAGTTACCGAGGCATCATTGGTAGTACCCACATAATTGGAAATAAAATTGACCATGTTGCGCAAATAATATAACCCGAAGGCAACACCTAAATACGGTCTGGCACCGCCTTCGTTAAGATAAAAGTTACCCTGTGCCGTCAGGTTAAGCATTTGATAATTCACCTTGATATCGCCCCTGCGCTGCTGGTTCCAGGTTTTTTGGTTCCTGGGAAAATAGGAATAGGCCAACTCGGAACCCAACGACAACTGTGGATTAAAAAACCATAACGTTCCCATATTTGCCCCTCCCCCGGTACCGGCTGCATCCCTAAAACCAAAATTATTTGTACTTAAACTATTGGTTGGTATATGTGCAGAAACGCCACCTCCCCACAAAACTTTATTTTGTGCTTTGCAAAGCGGCTGAAAAAACATCCCAAACAAGCATAAATAGGTAGTGACTTTTAATAATTGGTGCATGAAATATTTATTTTTCGCAAGATAAGTGTTTATTATGAACCAATTAAAAACTACCCGTGCGATTATTTGCTTATTTTGTTTGCAAAAGTGCTCCTTTTACCTATATTTGCAACCGCAAAAATGTTAGCGATAACATTTGCCCAGATGGCGGAATAGGTAGACGCGCTGGTCTCAAACACCAGTGGGGCAACCCGTGCCGGTTCGATTCCGGCTCTGGGTACATTTAAACCCCTTGATTAGTTAATAATCAAGGGGTTTTGCTTTTCACAGACTCCATTAGGGGGCTAATAGGGAATCATGCGCAATATTTTGGGTCTGTGGAAAAAAACAGAGCTTATGTGCTTTAGTAGTTATTTCCCTTTTTATAATCCCACACCGCCATTTGTGTTTTGCAACCATTGATTAATCTTCGATACAGGGATACATTATAAAATTGCTTAAAGTGATGGGCAATGGCAGGATGCACTACATCATCAGAGCAAAATTTGAAATCGGCACTTATACCTTTAAATAATGCAGAATCATATTTTCCGCTTCTTTTCATGTTGGTTCCGCTACCATCTACCCCCCTGTTGTTAATGAAAGACTGTGTAGGGTACACGCTGGGTTTGTTGTTTTTATAGGCCGCATAATTAAAACGAACCGACCAGGAATCAATAATTTGTTTTTGTTGCTTAAGCAGCATCACAGACAAATCGTTGCCACCTCGTTCAAATTGATACCTTTGGTTTTTGTCGGTAAAAAAGGTTTTAAAGTCTTTCACTTCCCAATCTACCTTCATCCAATTTTGCTTCCATGTAGCCCAGCCCCAACTGCAGTTACGATGCACCAAATAGCTGTCGTAAACATAGTTATCCGGTATTTTTATATTGGGCGTATAGCCGGCAATGCTCCATACTTTTTGCGGAGAATAGTAATTTAATGCCGCGTTCATAAATTGTAAAAAGTGAGGCGAAGTTTCCAGGTCGTCCTCCAGCACAATGGCCTTGTCGTGTATTTGAAACACTTCACTTACGCCTTCGATGATGCTTTTAGCCAGACCTTTATTTTGCTTATGAAATACTTTGCTAACACTTGCAAATCCTTTGATTTGATTTAAATAGGCCCGCACTGTATCTACCGCCTCCCGATCCGCCGGACTCTTAGCCTCATCCGAAAAAACATACAAATGACTTTGATTCGCCAAGGGGTTTTTTAACAGCGCTTCAACCGTTAGGCGGGTATGCTGCGGCCTGTTGTAGGTAAAAAGTAGTATGGGGACAGTTTTCATGTGATTAAAAATAAGCAAAGCCCTGACAACCAACACAGTTTATAATCATCGTTTTGTACGGCCTGTCTATTTGCTCCGGCCATGCCGGCTTCATCTGGTAAAAATATAATTGTTGAAGGACAAATAAGCATTAAAATTACTTTCTTTGCTAAAAATTATTGCATAACAGTTAAATCTTTATCAGATTGGGCGTTATCATCAAGCAAACATTCAAGGGAGCTATCTATTCGTATTTGGGGGTAATCCTGGGCGGCATTAATGTTGCTATCCTTTTTCCAATTATTTTTTCGGAAGAAGAGATTGGACTTATCAACATACTTATTACCGTTTCGGCCATTGCGGCACAATTCGCGTCACTTGGATCGGCGGGTATAATCGTTTACTTTTTCCCGCAATTCCGGAACAGGAAAAACGCCCACAATTCGTTCTTTATTTTTGTTTCTCTTTTTGCCAGTATCGGTTTCCTATTGTTTACCGTATTATTTTATTTTTGGGGCGATTTGTTTCTTATTACCAAAGAAGTAGATACCCACTTACAACAACAATATTATCCTCTTTTATTTCCGCTAACCTTTTTTACCCTTGCCTTCATTGTTGTGGATATGTTCAGTGCTTCCACGTTTAACTCGGCTATAGGTAATTTATACAAAGATGTTGTGGTACGCGTTGGGATACTCGTGCTAAGCATTTTATATCTATACCATTACATTTCGTTTAATACGTTTATGTTACTTTACACCCTAAATTTGGCCATACCCGTTGTGGCTTTGTTATTTTTTATGGTAAAAAAAGGGGATATTAATTTTCAATGGCCCAAGTTATCGGTTTATGCCACTCACCTAAAAAAGATAACCAGCGTGGGTTTGTTCTATATCCTGTCCGGCTTAAGTGAAATATTGGCCAGCTACATCGACAAATATATGATTAGCTATTATTTGGGACTAAAGGCTACAGGAGTCTATTCTATCACCAACTATTTTGGTGCCCTTACCCGCATCCCCCGAAGCTCAATGGGCAAAATAGGCACTCCGGTTATTGCCGGCCTCTTAAACCAACAAAACTATAAGGAGCTAAGTGTACTACTAAAAAAAAGCAGCCTTTCGCAAATATTGATGGGGGCATTCATTTTTGTTAATATTTGGATAAATATTGATTTAATATTGGGGTTTTTACCCCCTTCCTACGCCGAAGGGAAATGGGTGGTGTTCTTTATATCCATATCGCATTTGTTTTACTGTTTTATGGGCTTGGGCGCCGTAACGCTGAGTGTATCCCAATATTATAAAGTGGGCACTTACTTAGCCATCGCTCTGGGCATTATGGTACTGGCACTTAACCTGCTGCTTATACCGCAATGGGGAATTAACGGCGCAGCTATTTCTACAGCTATTGCTAAATTTGTTTATGTTGTGCTTACCTTGGCCTTTATTGCCTACAAACTAAAAATAAAGGTGCTGTTTTTTGATTCGTTAAAGATTGTGGTCAGCAGTTTTTTTGCCTGGTATCTGATATCTTACTTACCCACTATTGAATATGATATGCACGAGTACCTGAATTTAATTTTTAATCTGGCTCTTCGGTCGGGCACGGTATCTTTGGCATTTGTGTTTTTTTTGTTTCTCACTCGTTTTATAAGGAGTATAAAACAGATAAAATCAATGTTTTGATATAACTGAGTTATAAATGTACTTTTGCAAAAACACATTTGTTATGAACGCTAAAATAGTGGGGTTTATCTTGTCAAAGAGCAAAATAAATTATCTCCCCAAAATAAACCCCAATATTCAAATAAAGGATTTTGACCTGTCCATGGGCTGGCTTTCGCTGTATTATTATGGCGATTTAAACACTTGCATGGTTAAAAATGGGGTTTATTCTATGGGTTTTCCTGCTTCGGATAACTTGCTGGATCACAATTTACTCATCCATATCTGCCAGGATGAGGTGCTTGTAGAAAACGATTGGCTGCAAAGTATCCCTCTGTATTATAATAGTAAAGAAGGCGTGGTATCTACTTTTCCTAAGGTGTGTTTGGGAGAGAACAAGGCGATAGACAAGCAAGGCTTGTTCGATTATTTAAAATATGGCTTTAGTGTTTTTGAACGGACCATATTTAAAGAAGTCCGTTTTCTATCTTTTTATTCGAGCTTACGTTATAAGTTGGGTGATCTAAGCATTACTCAAAAGGAAGATCCGGCAAAACGCATCGATGAATTTAAAGGGGCATCAGAACAAGATATTTGGAATAAATTTGACAACTACTGCCGCAAGCGTGAAGAGCGTACCGTGGGCGACATCGTAATTCCCACTTCCGGCGGGTACGATTCCCGCATTGCCAACTATTTTATGCACGATAGATCCAGGGTAAAAAACTACACCTACGGTATCTCGGCCAATCAGGAAAAAAGCTTTGAAGTACAGCAAGCAAAAAAAATAGCGAAAAAACTAGGGCATCACTGGGAGCGGATACATTTAAAAGATGCTTTCCATTACTCCGGGCATTGGCACGATTTGTATGCCTTTAGCACACACCTGCACGGAATGTATCACATTGAATTCTACCATAAAATAAACGATATTCTACAAAATAAGCCGGCAAGCATGATAAGTGGCATGGGAGGCGATGTGCTGTCCGGCATAAATACATACACACTGTCCCGCAATCCTCAATACCTTAATTATTTGGCTTATACACATGGTATAAATTACAAAGCAGACGGATGTAAGGATGAATTCAGATCCGAGCAGGAGTTTATTGATAGATACAGCTACCTGATGGAGGATATTAGGTTGTATCCGCTAATTACCATGCGGATAAAAGCGGTACTAATAAGCTATGTACTTACGGTTCCGTCTATGATGGGACTACCCGCCTGGACACCATTTTTAAACTATGAAAGCGCTATGCTTATGCTTAACCTGCCACCCGAGCGCAGGAAGAACCGGGCATGGGTCAGCGAGTTTTTTGCTAGCAAAGACCTGCTGCCCGGCCAAAGCTTGTTTTTCAATGATACCAAAAACCGCTTGAACCTGCACCTCCACAATAATTATAATTTCGAGCCTCTTTCCAATGATTTTTCCATGCCCTACCTATCTGACAAACGCAAACAGGAGATTAATGACTACTTGGGAAACATAGGCCTAAAATCTAAAATAAATTATCAACTCACCACTACAAGGGTTATAAAAGAAGTGTTAAAAAGGTTTGGTATTACAAATAAATTCTCCGCCTCGCTAAGCGATTACCAAACCTTAAAAGCCATTGAAATGAGCTTGAAATAAAATAAGCTTCCGGTAGAAGGTAACTTTTGAAATAACCATTAAAGTATATCGAAAATAAATGAAATTTATCCTAATTTTTCAGAACCCAAATTTAGTGTGTAACTCACTTTTAAAGACATAAGCTGGATTGGCCGTACCTTTAAAAAAACAGAAGTAAAAATACCTCAAAAAAACCTTATTATTGGGTCTGGGAGTGGGTTTGAGTTGTAAGGATGGATGGACACATATAAACTTTTACAGAAGCCCCATAAGGAGATTTTGGAAAGCCAAAGCAAAAATAAGAAAACCGGAAGTAGATACAGATTTAAGATACCCGTTAAATTGTGAGGATAATATGGTAGATGGCATTTATTCCGGATATACACGCCAACATTTATATCCAAATAGGAGGAGGTAAAGCTTTAGGCCTAAATACGCAATCCGTTAATTTTGGCCCAAACGCTATAACATCTGTCGAAGGTAAGCCTGTGAGTTTTTCAGAAGATGAGCAGTTCATCGAATATACCAGTTTTAAAAAAGTTAAAGAAATAACTGAAGGTAGTTTATCGCTTGTAATTAAATATGGTATTGACGAACAAAGAAGGAAAGCCTCATACTCAGGGGGCATACAGGATGGTTTAACCAGATACTATTTTAATAATTACGAAGAGGAGCATAAAGCCGGAGAAGTTAAAAAAGTACACTATATTAGCGGAGGTAATGGATTGACGGCATTATACATCGAAACCAACGGTATTGGTAAATTGTATCATGCAATTACCGATTACCAAGGATCGTTGATAGCTTTGACAGATAAATCCGGTAATATGGCCACCTATAATGGCTCCGAACAAAAGTTTGCGTACGACCCTTGGGGCAACAGACGCGACCCACAAAACTGGACATTAAAAGACAATCGAACATCATTGTTAACCGACAGAGGATATACCATGCACGAGCATTTGGATGCCTTTGGGTTGATTAATATGAACGGTAGGGTTTACGACCCGCTGCTAGCCCAGTTTTTAAGCCCCGACCCGCATATTACATATCCCGGCAATGCACTTAACTATAACAGATATGCCTATGGTTTAAACAATCCGTTGATGTACTCCGACCCGAGCGGCGAAAATCCGTTGTTTTTCATACTTCCAAGTTTGGTAAATTACGTTGCGGGTATATTGGACAATACCATTAATCATGGGCAATCGCTTGGTAATGCCGTTTCCAATAGTTATATAGGTGTTGGTGGGTATTTGAGCCCCAGTGATTTGACGTATGGCAACCATCAATGGGATAACCATCTATATTTTAGGCAACGAAGTGTAATGATAAACTATTATTATTCGATGCAAGACAGAGGGATTGGATATTTACCACTACCCACTCCTTCAGGCTCACCATCGAGAAATTATGCAACATCTCAACATGTATATGCCGTTCGGTATTCAAATGGAAATATGTCGGGGACGGAAGTTGCCTCTTCAAGTGGGGGTGTTAATTTAATGCATTGGGCATCTGCAATTTATCGGATGAAAGAAAATATGCCACCAGATGCATGGTCTCATGAATTAACAGTTGATGGAGTTTATGGTGCAGGATATGATCAGGCTGGAGGTCAATTGACAATGCTTAGAGGCAAAGATACAGGTGTATCTAAGGGGTATACCTCTATAGGAACTGGTCCTCCTTACATTAATGCGGTAGGCCTTGACTATGGGTTATCTTGGCAATTGACATCTTATTATTTTGTTGGGGATGTTAGTAAAATGGGAATAAACGACTTTTTAGGAAGAAGCTATTCTTTTAGCGTAGGGGCATCATGGTGGATTGAGGTTGGAGGTGGCTATTTAATTGCACCAGTAGAAAACAAGGGTTATATAATAGGGAAAACAGTTCACTTGGGAGTTTCTCCACCTGGTGTTTCTGGACACATTGGAGTTGGCCAAACAAATTATTTTACTGATTGGGGAAATTTTTTTAGTTTTTAATGAATTCTATAACATAGATTATATTGTAAAATGATACCATTTAAAAATAAAAACATAGGAAAATTTCTCATAGCCATCTTATTAGGTTTTATCATTATGTCCATTGGAGGTATTTATTTTCAAAAAAAAGAATGGAAAAGGTATAATATGGTTTCACGACAAACTGAGTTTAAAGGAGAAATTGTAAAAATACGGAATAATGGAGTGACATTTGTTAAGTTAAATAATGGACGGGAACTCAAATTACCATCCTCATATAATTATGCTTATAATGATGAGTTTCTTGGAGTTTTTATCCGAAGAGGTGATTATGTTGTTAAGAATTCTTCCTCAGATTCAATTTTCATTCATAGAGATGATCAGTGCTATTATTTTATTCTAGGGAAAAGAATAGAAGAATAGGCAAAATAGAATAACATAAAAGCCCGATTAATCGGGCTTTTTAAGCACTTACGATGACTTGCCCAATCTGGAGGGGGTTGGTTTGATATTGAAGCAAGCGTTGAAGCAGGGGCTGTTGTTGGAACAAAGGCTAAATTATTTGGAGTGGGTTATGAAGGTAAGGCTGGGATAAGTAAAGAATTAATAAAAGGGTCTCAAGGAAATAGAAGAAAATACGGCAAGGCAATTCAATATGGAAGAGATTGGAAACTATCTGGTGCTTTAGGGGCAGGACCACTTTCAATAAATGCTGAAAAAAGTTTAGTTTCAGAAAATGCCGCAATTGGAGGTAATATATTCTTGTATGATATGAAAGCAGGCCTTAATGCAACTACGGAAAGAATTAATATTTTAGATTTGAATTTCTATTTTGGTTTAGGTGGAAGTTTAAAAATTTTTATAAATATTGATTCTCCATCAGGATACTTTCCCATAGCTCCTGATACTTATGAAATGAGAGTTGATAATACATATGTTTGGCCTTATAATAAATATTAAAAATGGATAATTTAATAATATTAGCAGGAGTGTTGGCTGCGATAAGAGCTTATTGGATGTATAATCTTCTAAGGGAAGAAAAAGGTTTATCAAAAGGAAACATAAGTATGTTTTTAGATGATGAAAATAAATTTTTACTATACATATTAGTAAGACCTTTTTATAAAAAAATGAAAAATGACAAACTTAGGCTTAATATCCATTTATTATCTTATGTTCGATTTTATTAAACAGATTAACAAAGGCTTACAGTAAATTATTATTAACCTATAAAACAAACAAGTATGCCTATTAAATTTAATGTTATCGAAAGAGGGCAACCGGGCGTTGTCGGCGGAGGAGAAAAGAAATTTTATGCCTCAGCAAAAATGGAAGGCGATCTTACCTTAGAGGGTTTAACTAATAGGATTGAAAAAATAAGTACGGTGAGCGGCGCCGATATACGCGCTGTTTTATACGCCATGGTTGATGTGATGGTTGACTCTTTGGGAGACGGCAAAAATGTACGTCTGGGCGATTTGGGTAGTCTTAGGGTTGGCATCAGCAGCGTGGGCGAAGCTACAGCCGCAGAAGTAAAGGCTTCGAGCGTTAAGTCGTCGAAAGTAATTTTTACCCCCGGTAAAAAAATAAAAGAGATGCTCAATAATCTTATTCATGTCAAGGCATAAAGTTTTTTCACCGAGCCATTGTTAAGCTGTAAGCACATTAAAAAATCGAATAAGCATAGGAATTAATTTTATGCTTATTCGATTTATTTTTATAAGCAAAGGATTATAATCTTACGCTTATAGGATTCATGCACAAAGCTTGGGCTTAAAAACCTATTTCTTTAATGCCTTTTTTAAAAGCTATTTACCTTCTAATTGTTACTTGTTAAACCAGAGTTGCCTAACACCCGCCTTTAAAAATAGCATAAAAGGCAGGCTTTTCATAATAATCAGGTCATCTAAAAAGCTGCTCTTATTCCCTAAAAACACCAAAATACGTTCGGGCTGTACTTTTTTAAACAGCATAGAAAAAATTGCTTTGCCACTCATTTTTTTCGATAGTAGCACCTCTAGCAGGGTACGGTCGTACCACTGATAAATTTTATCGCGTAAGCTCAATTTTAGGTTGGGCTGATGGCCCTTTTTAAGTGCATCAACAATCGATTTAGTGTTTTCTTGTATAAACTGAAAAGTATATCCGCTACTGGCTTTTGTAAACCCCCCGGCTGTGCCTATGTTAACAATGTTTCGTGTTGACTTTGCATGACGGCTAAACTTTGCCAGTGTCATGGGGATAACGCCAAACTCGGTATGTATAAGCTCATAATCGTCAATCCTTAATTCTTCTTTTATATACTCCTTTAAAGCCTTTTTGTAATCCTGCCGGGGTAAGCGTTCGGGACTAAACAGCGTATATTCAACCAGCGCTTCGTTGGGTTTACTTGGTAACACATACATAAATGTAGCGCCGTCATGCTGTTTAAGCCTAAAATCCATCAAGGTGCCTACATCGGGATCAAATACATTGTCCGCGGTTTTTATTACCCAACCCTCAAAATGTTGCAATAGTGTGTTTCGGGTGTTTATTTTTGGATGAAACAAGGCAGTGGAATTAAAAACATAACTTGCATTGTATATCGATTGTTCCGTTTGCACAAAGGGCAATCCGCTTTTACTGTCTATTTTTTGGATGTCCTCATACTTAAATACCACATTTTTAAATTCACCGGCATAGTTTAAAACGTAATTGTAAAAATCAATGCCCCTTATCATTTTATATTGATGATGCTTCAGAGGAAATTGTTTTTTAAAAGCGGTACTAAAAAATTGCAAGGTCTTCCACTTATGATACACAATAGATTCAAATGCGCCCTCCCCTTTTTCCCAGTAGCACCAGGTACGGTCGTTGTGTACTTTTGGCCCTTTATCGAGCACTAAAATTTTTTTATGTCTAAGGGTCGGTTCATGTAAAATACGGTACAAAAGACTTAAGCCTGCGCATCCCGAACCTGCTATGATATAGTCAACTTGCATCCTCTCTTTTTTTTATATACAATACAATCTGCTTAAAACAGTTAATTCAGGTATAATTAGGGTTCCTTTCTTTTGTCAATATTACTTCAACTGTCCCTGCAAAAGCTCAATCCTTCTTTCTATTTCGGCCTTGTGTTCGCCATTATTTAGCCTTTTAGCTTCGTTAAGGTAAAATTTGGCCGTAATCGGATTTTTATCTAAAAACAATTCGGCGGCTAGCATGGCGGCGTAGGGTGCAAAATACCTTTTATCGTTGCCTCCCGTTTTAATGGCTTCAGAATAGTGAAATATTGCCCTTTTATGGTCTTTTATCATTTGATAACATCGACCCAACCTATACTGAAACTCTACATTTTGTGCTGCGCCACTTATACTTTCCTGATGCGTGGAAAGTGTGTCAATAGCCGACTTATACTCTCCGGCATCGAACAGCATGCGCGATTGAAGTAATACTTTGTGGTAGCTTTCGCTTAGTTTACTTTCGTAACGAGCCTGTTTATCTTCCCAGGTTGGATAAACGCTCAGCTTGGATATAAGTTTTAACTGTTGATTATAATTTGCTGTATCGTTTTTTAAAAAATAATACCACGAGAGATAACGATGTGCATCCGCCACAAAGTGGCCGGAGGTGTTTTTACGAATATAGTCTAAAAGCGTGTTTTCAGCCCGGTCATCAAAGCGTAGGGTTTGATACTTACCCTGTAGGTACAGCATGGGTAAAAAAACTTCGCTAATGCTATCTGTAAACCAAGTATGTGCGAGTTGGGGCTTCCGAATTTTAAATGCGCAACGTGTCAGCACAAACTGTGCCAGTGGAACCAAATTTTTATCCTGCCAGTTACGTATTAAATTTTCTGTTTGTGTATCGTTAATATCAAATTTAAGATAACTAAAGGCGGTATATATCAAGGCATCTTGTTCGCTCCCTATTTTATAGCTGCTGGCTTTTAAATAAGTGTTTAATGCTTTAAAGCCGGCCTGGCTGTTGCCACTAAAACCTATCCAACCGGCCATCCTTTTATAGGGCTGTGGCATATTGCTCATCAGCAAATTAAAAACTCCCCTTAGCTTTAGGTTACACACTAAATCAGGCTGCTCACGTTCGCTTTTTTGCCAATATCGGTGGGCTTTAAAAAACGAAAATAGGGCATCCCTTTGTTTGTTTGCATTATATTCTACCAGGCCTTTTTGCAAATAAATCTCCGACAAAAATGCCCATCCGCCTTCCTCCTCTTCCGCATATTTGTTCAGGGTATCACTAATGCTCTTAAACGCATTCCTGTACTCGGTGGATGAATCGCCTTGTATCATTGCGTTTAAAAACAGGCGATAATTTTTTAAATAGGCTCTTGTAGCCGGGCCACATGCTATGGCAAGCGTATCGTTCGGAACGCTATCTCCATTTAATACAGCGTATAAGTTTTGCTGATACGCCGTATTTACTTTTTGAGCATACACATAGTGCGACACGGCACACAAAAGGCATGAAGCAAGCAGTAATTTTAAATGTAGCGCGCGTACCATAGATAGCTTATTAATATTGAGCTAAGATAAGCAATAAAAAAGGCCACTCGTGAGTGGCCTTTAATTATCTTTAAATATACGGTGATTAATCATCCACCTTATCCTGATCTATTTCATTATCCACCAGGATGCGTCCGCAATATTCGCAAACAATAACTTTTTTTCGCGATTTGATATCGAGCTGGCGCTGTGGCGGAATTTTATTAAAACAACCCCCACAAGCATCCCGTTCCACTGGAACAACGGCAAGACCGTTAACCGCGTTAGCGCGGATTCGTTTGAAGGCAGTAAGCAACCTGTCCTCAACGCGATCTTCTATTTGTGTAATTTTTTTTAGTCTTTTCTCCTCGTCTTGCTTTGTTTCGGATACAATATCGTCCAATTCTTTCTTTTTGGCGGCCAGATCAGCTTTTCTATCCTCCAGTAATTGTCTGGAAGATTCAATTACACTTTGCTTGGCCGCAAGATCAGCGGTAAACTCTTTTATCCTTTTTTCGCTCAGCTCAATTTCGAGCTTCTGAAATTCGGTTTCTTTCGACAAAGAATCAAATTCGCGGTTATTGCGTACGTTGGATTGCTGTGCCTCATATTTTGCTATCAGCACACCCGATTCCTTAATGTCGTTCTTTTTTTCTGCAATAGAATTATTAAGGGCCTTCACTTCGTTGTCGTAATTGGAAATACGGGTCTCCAAACCTTCGATCTCGTCTTCCAAATCCTGCACTTCCAGTGGCAGCTCTCCTCTCAATTTTCTTATCTGATCTACTTCTGTTGCCGCTTTTTGCAAATCGTACAATGCCTTTAGCTTTTCTTCCACCGACATTTCAGCTTTTTTACTTTTTGTTGCCATTCTGCTACAAATATTTAATAGGATTTGTATTTACATTAGATAAACGAACCGCAAAATTAGGTATTTTTTTTGTAAGTAACTCATAAAAAACTTCTTTAGTAAATTGTTCGCTCTCAAAATGTCCAATATCGGCAATAATAATTTGGTTTTCGGCATCCGAAAACTGATGATATTTAAAGTCGCCGCTAATAAAAATATCGGCACCCACACTTTTTGCACGGTTTAATAAAAAGCTACCTGCTCCTCCGCAAACGGCTACTTTTTTTATAGGCTTATTTAACAGGCGCGTATAGCGGATGGCTCCTGCACCAAATATTTTTTTTATACGTTTTAAAAACACCAGTTCTTCTTCGGCTGTTGGTAAGGTGCCGTACATGCCCGATCCCACCTGCTCGTAACTATTTTGCAAAGTATAAATATCGTAAGCCACTTCCTCGTAGGGATGTGCCTGCTTTAAAGCCTGTATTACGCCATTTTTTAAATATTGGGGCAACACCGTTTCTATCCTTACTTCATTTTCGTTGTGTAATTCACCTTTTTTACCCGCATAAGGCGTAGCGCTTTCATTGCCCCTAAAAGTGCCTTGCCCGTTTAAATTAAAACTACAACTGTCGTAATTACCAATATGGCCTGCTCCCGCAGTAAATAGCGCAGCACGAACGCTATTGGCTTGCGCCTGTGGCACAAAAGTTACGAGCTTAAGCAGCTCTCCTTTTTTGGGTTCCAAAATTTTACAATCTGCCAAGCCAATTTTTTCGCATATTTTTCCGTTTACCCCGCTCATCACACTGTCCACGTTAGTGTGGCCGGCATATACAGCCAAATCGTTTTTAATGGCTTTGATAACGATGCGCTCGTTGTAGTTGTTGCCGTTAAATCGCTTAAGGCCACCCATGGCCACCGGATGATGAGCCAGAATAAAGTTATAACCTAATTCAATAGCTTCATCAAGTACGTCTTCCGTAACGTCCAGGGTTATCAGAATACCACTCACCTCCGCGTTTCTATTGCCGATAATAAGCCCTGCATTGTCGTAGCTTTCCTGAAAGGAGAGCGGAGCAAAATCCTCGAGTATTTGGGTTACTTTTTTTACATTCATAAGTATCGATTAAATGATGGGGTTAAGGTAGCGTTGTATCCTGGTTTTTTAATTAATTTTCATCCCCTTCCAAATTCTCCTTTAACTCCATTAATACAACCCTTATATCCTTTAATTTTTTTATCACCTCAAAGTTATTTACTGTATCTTCTTTATTGTCTTTCAACTTTTTTTGAGCACCCTTTAGCGTCATGCCCTTTTCTTTTACCAAATAAAATATCAGGTGAAAATTATCCACATCAGCCGGTGTGAACATTCGGTTTCCCTTTTTATTTTTAAAGGGTTTGATAATATCGAATTCCTTTTCCCAAAAACGTATAAGCGATGTTTTAACGTCGAACATCCTGGCCACCTCGCCAATAGTATAATACATTTTTTCTATTTTTGGTTCTTTGTAAGGCATGTTGTTACGTTTATTCGCTGTTACACTTAAATGACAACGGCTCAAAAAATCCGGAAACTGTCGCCATGCTTTGTTTATAAAGGATGGTTTTGGTGGATACAAAGCTAAAGCTTTTGCTACTCACTCACACAAAAATACGCCAATTTTTATAAAATCATAACCACAATGAACACGAAGCGCACACAAAGAACATACAGTAAGCATGGTGTACATGACACCCTTTTTGTGTGCACCCGCGTTTATTAAATAGCGTAAAACTATAAACTGATCAATATTTTCAGCATAAACAGATAGCCTTTAATACAATTCGTTGCCTTAGCGCAAAATATCCCCTCCAAATTATTAATTTTGGCAAAAATTACAATATTTATGATACGCTATCTTGTAATAGTTTTTGCCATAACTATAGGGCTCCGGAATATGACTGCACAAAACGACACGCTCATTTCGTTTGTGGGGGTGGGCGATATGATGTTAGGCACCGATTTTCCGAAAAAAGAATACCTGCCTCCCAACAACAATCCCCGTCCTTATATTTCCGAAGCCATTCCTTTTCTTCAACAAGCCGACGTAACATTTGGTAATATGGAAGCTTGCTTATTGGATGAGGGACCGGTGGTAAAGCAATGCAAGGACACTACAAAATGTTATGCTTTTAAAATGCCGGAACATTATGCGCCCATTATTAAGGAAATGGGGTTCGACTTTTTAAGCCTCGCCAATAACCATATACGCGATTTTGGACAACTGGGAATGCAAACCACGCGTTATCATCTGAATAAGATGAATATTGCCTGGGCCGGTTTACTGGATAAACCCACCGATACCATCCGGGTTAAAGGTATAAAGGTGGGTATGGCCGCATTTTCGCCTAATAGGGGTACGGTTGACATCAACGACCTGCCCGGCGCCATTAACATTGTGCGCAAATTAAAAAAAGATTGCGATATTGTTATCATTTCGTTTCATGGTGGAGCCGAAGGAGCCGACCACCAGCATGTTACGCGAGAAAAGGAAGTGTTCTACGGCGAAAACAGAAGTAATGTATATGAGTTTGCCCACGCTATGATTGATGCCGGTGCGGATATAATATTTGGCCATGGTCCTCATATTACCCGAGCCATGGAAATATACAAAAATAGGTTTATCATTTACAGCTTAGGAAATTTTGCTACCTACTCGCGATTTAACCTGTCAGGGCCCAATGGATTAACTCCCATCCTAAAAATATACACCAACAGAAAGGGCGAGTTTGTTAAAGGTGAAATAATTCCGTTTAAACAGATAAAAAACGTGGCATTGACCTACGACCACAGCAAAGCTGTTATCTATAAAATAAAAGACCTCACAAAAATGGATTTCCCCGAGCTCAACCATCGTTTAATCATTGAACCCAACGGTAATTTCAGCATGCCTTTCGAGCGTAAGATGCAGCCCAAAGGGATAGGATTCAATTTAATGCCTTTAAAGTAAAGGTGCTTAGATATTTTGCTATTTTTGTGCTTCAATTATTTAATGATTATTTTTTTGAATGAACAAAAAAGAATTATCTGCAGAGGAAAAACAGTTTCTTTTGGATAAAAGATATTTGCGAATGGCTCATATCTGGGCCGAAAATTCCTATTGTGAACGACGACAGGTAGGTGCATTACTGGTAAAAGGGAAGATGATTATCAGCGATGGGTACAACGGAACCCCATCGGGTTTCGAAAATCACTGCGAAGATGAGAACAATATCACCAAACCCTACGTTCTACATGCCGAAGCTAATGCCATCACAAAAGTGGCTCGTTCCAATAATAGTTCGGAAGGGGCAACTTTATATGTTACCTGTATGCCCTGCATCGAGTGTGCCAAGCTTATTATTCAATCCGGTATAGTAAGGGTGGTGTATAATCAAAACTATCGCGTTGAAGATGGTGTTAATTTATTAAAGCGAGCTAATATCCAAACGGTAAACATCCAAATGTAAGCCTTACGGTATCTATTGATATTGAAAACATAAAATATGAGTTATAACAACACAAAAAGTCAAATTCTGGGCCCCATTGTTTTATCGGTGGTATTAATTGCCGGTATATTTATAGGTTATGCACTTTTACCCGGAAAATCAGGTACGCGTAACCCTTTGGTTATTTATCCTAAAACCAATAAGGTAGAGGCTATTTTAAACCTGATAGAGGAGGAATATGTAGATACGGTAGATACCAAAAATCTGGAGGAACAGATTATTCCGGAGCTATTAAAAAAACTGGACCCGCATACGGTGTATATCCCTCAAAAGGATTTACAAAATGTAAACGAAGAACTCTCCAGCGGATTTGGTGGTATCGGCGTACAATTCAGCATACAAAAAGATACGGTTATGGTAGTATCAGTAATATCCGGCGGACCATCCGAAAAGGTGGGTATACTACCCGGCGACAGGATAGTTACTGTTAACGATTCGCTGATAGCAGGTGTTGGTGTAGAAAATTCTACAGTGCTTAATTTATTGCGTGGCGATATGGGTACTGAGGTGAGTGTGGGCATAATACGCCGTGATTTAAAAGAACCGCTGAAATTTGATATAACACGAGGTAAAATACCTATGTATAGCGTAGATGTAGCTTACATGGTAACCGACGAAATAGGTTACATAAAAATTAATCGCTTCGCCGCCAACACTTTTAGCGAATTCCTGACCGGCATGGCCAAGCTAAAAGCACAGGGCAGCAAAAAGGTAATTCTTGATTTCCGCGGTAACTCCGGTGGTTATTTGGAAGTAGCCATTAACCTATGCAACGAGTTTTTGCAGGCCGGCGATATGATCGTATATACCGAAGGCAAGGCCAACCCCCGTCAGGAAGTTCATGCCAACGGCAAGGGGAGTTTTCAGGATATGGAAGTAGCCGTTTTAATCGATGATTTTTCGGCCTCGGCCAGTGAAATATTTGCAGGAGCTGTTCAGGATAACGACAGAGGCATTGTGGTGGGGCGCAGATCCTTTGGTAAGGGCTTGGTGCAAAACCAAATACCACTGCCCGACGGTTCGGCGCTTCGATTGACCATCGCCAGATATTACACCCCATCCGGAAGAAGCATACAAAAACCGTACGACAACGGAAACGAGGAGTATTATATGGACATTATGTCGCGCTTTGAACATGGCGAGTTTTTTAACCAGGATAGCATCAGTATAAACGACACCTTAAAATACACCACGAAAGAGGGCCGAACGGTTTATGGAGGGGGTGGTATTATGCCCGACTTTTTTGTGCCGCGCGATACTACAGCACTAACACCGTACTATTATAAGGTTAGAGAAAATGGTTTAATTTACCGTTTTGCATTGGAGTACGCCGACAATCATCGGGATGAATTAGACCAATATACAGAAGTAGATAAACTCAGCGCATACCTAGACCGGCAAGCATTGCTAAATCAGTTTGTGCAATATGCCGGCAACGAAGGTGTTAAAATGAACAGGGAACAGTTTCAGGTTTCCAAAAACACGATCGAAGTAGAGCTAAAGGCTTACATTGCTCGTAATGTGTTGGATAACGAAGGCTTCTTCCCCATTTTGGGTGGCATTGACGAAGTGCTGAAAGAAGCCATCGCCAGATTGCAAGAGGAGTAATTGCGTTATATTAATTTGTATTTAAAGCAAGCACCAAATCGATTTATTCCTCTTACAAAAAGCGCTTTAAGCTTACATAAATAGGTGGGTAGCGTAATTGGTGGATGGCGTGCTCCGGTGGTGCTGCTTTAAAACGAGTTAAATCTCATATCCGCTGAAAACATTATCTTTGTATAAAGAAAAAATTATGGGATTACTGAAGACAATATTTTTTATTCTTGTGTTTTATTATCTGTTTCGATTTATAGCCAGGGTGATCGTTCCTTTTTTGCTGGGTCGGCAGATGAATAAAATGAATAATCACTACAAAAGAGAACAAAGTTTTAAAACACAAAAAAAACGCGAGGAGGGAAAGGTTACGATACAAAAAAAACACAAATCCCCGAAAAAAGTATCGCCGGATGTAGGCGAATATATCGATTACGAAGAAGTAAAAGACTGATACTACGCCACTACCGGCGACATCTTTACGTAATTTACTATCATGGAGTATTGCTGCGATTGCAGAAACAATAATACGGCTAAATCACCCTCCAGCTTATGTGGCCTGATATTCACTTGCCCTTTGCACCATTTCACTATATAACTTTATTATCTTTGTGGCTTCAAAAAAAATAAAACATTAATTATATAACCATGAATTTTGTTGAGGAACTGAAATGGCGTGGCATGATTCACGATATGATGCCCGGAACCGAAGAGCAACTGCAAAAAGAAATAACTACGGCCTACGTAGGCATTGACCCTACTGCCGATTCGCTCCATATTGGACACTTGGTGTCTGTAATGATGCTAAAGCATTTGCAGGTGGCAGGTCACAGGCCCATCGTGTTAGTGGGTGGTGCAACCGGCATGATTGGCGATCCGTCCGGCAAATCCGATGAGCGTAACCTGCTGGATGAAAAAACGCTACGTCACAATCAGGACTGCCTTAAAGCACAATTAAGTCGTTTCCTGGATTTTAACAGCGGAACCAAAAACCAGGCGCTCATGGTTAACAATTACGACTGGATGAAGGAATTTTCCTTCCTGGGGTTTATCCGCGACATAGGCAAGCACCTTACAGTTAATTATATGATGGCTAAGGATTCGGTAAAAAAAAGAATTAGTGGCGAGGGAAACGTGGGACTCTCATTTACCGAGTTTACTTACCAATTGGTGCAGGCTACCGATTTTCATCATCTGTACCAGGAGTACGGGTGTAAGCTCCAGATGGGTGGTTCGGATCAATGGGGAAACATAACCACCGGCACCGAACTAATTAGGCGTAAAACAGGTGGCGAAGCATTTGCCCTTACCTGTCCGCTCATTACCAAGGCCGATGGTGGAAAGTTTGGAAAAACAGAGTCGGGAAACATTTGGTTAGATCCGGCAAGAACCAGCCCTTATAAGTTTTACCAGTTTTGGTTGAACACCTCTGATGCCGATGCCGAAAAATACATAAAGATATTCACCCTACTCTCGCAAGAGGAGATAGCTAGTTTGGTTAAAGAGCATGCCCAGGCACCCCATGCACGTGCCTTACAAAAAAAATTAGCGGAGGATGTTACCGTGATGATACATGGCCGGGATGCCTATGATGCTTCGGTTGAAGCCAGCCAAATATTGTTTGGCAAATCGACTATGGATGCACTAAAAAAGATTGACGAAGATACCTTTTTAGCTGTTTTTGAAGGGGTGCCCATTTTTAACATCGCCAACGCCGATCTGAAGGCAGGTATCGACGTACTTGATTTGTTGGCGATTAAAACCGAAATATTTCCCTCCAAAGGCGAAGCCCGAAAAACCATCAAAGGCGGCGGTGTTAGCATTAACAAAGAAAAAATTACGGATGCCGAAATGTTGATTAAAACAGATTACCTTTTAAATAACAAATACCTACTGTTTCAAAAAGGGAAAAAGAACTTTTTTGTAGTGGTAGCAGAGTAGGTGCAAAGAGTAGATATGAATGGCAGGGGTGATTTTAATTCTCCATAGCATTGTATCGGTGTGTGTTATTTATACTAAAGCATTGTAAAACCTGTGTCAGTTTTGGCACAGGTTTTTTTGCTATATTGCCAGAATGGTGTCGCGTTGTGGTGCAATGCTATTTATTTTATCCTCTCCAAATTGATGTACGTATAGTTAAAATTGCTCCTGTGGTCGTCTGTTATCTTTTCTTTGTACACTTCCCTCCATTGCGCTTTATCGAATTCAGGGAAAAAAGTATCGGCATCATTAAAAAATTTATCAATTAAGGTAAGGTACAGCTTATCGGCTTTTGGCAAAAAGGCCGCATAGATAGTTGCTCCACCAATTACAAACACCTCGGATTGATTGTCGCAAAGATCCAGCGCCGCTTCGGGCGAATGCACTACTTCGGCATCCGGGAGGTGCAGGTCTGTATTTCGGGAAATTACAAGGTTACGGCGATTGGGCAAGGCACCATTGGGCAGGGTATCAAAAGTTTTGCGCCCCATAATAATAGTATGGTTTGAGGTAAGGGCTTTAAATCGTTTTAAATCGTTGGGAATATACGCCAACAAATCATTATTTTGACCTATGGCATTCATTTCGGCTATAGCCGCTATTAAGGATATTTTTGTCATTGACTTTTTTTGAAAAAGAGTAAAATATGATGATCCACTCCGAAAGCATGTTGCTTTGTTTATCTCTCCTATCTATACCGAGATGGCTCCTTTAATATGTGGATGTGGATTGTAATTGCTCAATGTAAAGTCGTCGAAAGTGAAATCGTCAATTGATTTTACATTCGGGTTAATCGTCATGGTGGGCCAGCTACGTGTTTCGCGCGAAACCTGCAACTCCACTTGTGGAATGTGGTTGTTGTAAATATGAACGTCGCCCAGCGTATGCACAAACTCGCCCAACTGCAATCCGGTAACCTGAGCCACCATCATAGTCAACAGAGCATAGGATGCAATATTAAATGGCACGCCCAAAAACAGGTCGGCACTGCGTTGATACAGCTGGCACGATAATTTACCGTCGGCCACGTAAAACTGAAAAAGAATATGACAAGGTGGCAACTCCATCTCATCCAACTGTCCCACGTTCCAGGCGCTCACAATATGCCGGCGCGAGTCAGGGTTACTTTTTATGGATTCAATAACCTGCTTTATCTGATCTACATATTGTCCGTTGGCCATAGGCCACGAGCGCCACTGATAACCGTAGATAGGCCCCAGCTCACCATCCTCCCGTGCCCACTCGTTCCAGATACGCACACCGTTATCTTGCAGATATTTAACGTTGGTACTGCCCTTCAAAAACCATATCAGCTCATGGATAATGGATTTAAGATGCAGTTTTTTGGTGGTCACCAGTGGAAAGCCCTCTTGCAGATTAAACCGCATTTGATGGCCAAAAACACTAATGGTTCCCGTACCTGTCCGGTCTCCTTTTTCTACTCCTTCGTGCAACACCCGTTGACACAATTCAATATATTGAAGCATGATTTTCTATGTATATTTATGTTGAGAATGTATGCTGTTATTTTGTGCAAAATTAGAAAAATAATTGAGTACTAAAATCTTACAATTTCATAAATTTGTTCTATGTAAAGAAACTGATTCCTCATGGGAGAATAGATCACAGCAATATTTATAAACATTTTAGCTTATCGCCAAAACAGCCTTAAAACAGGGTAAAGGAGACATCGGGATGTGAATCCAGATAATCCACTATATCGTCTGTTAAGGTAATTTTACTTCCTCGCGAATAAAACTGGGTTTGCAGGCTTTCTTCCTCTTTATCGTAAATGGAAAATTTTAACGTCACATTTCCCTTGGTTTCATTGGAGAGCTCGGCCAGGTCGGTAACCAGTGCCTCGTCCAATGCTTGTAAGGGAATTTGAATGTTAATGCCCGATACGCGGGACTCCCGTACACCATCCAGCATTTCTATCTTGTTCACCTTCACCTCCAGCTCACCATCCTTCGACCAGGTTTTCTCCTGTACTTTTGCCCTCACCATAATATAATAACCCCGAACCAGAAATTGGGCATAATCGGGGTAATCTCTACCAAAAAAAGCAAATTCAAAGGAACCTGTATAATCCTCCAGGGTCATGATTCCAAAGGGATTACCGGTTTTGGTCATTCCCGAACGCGTAGCCGTAACAATACCCCCCACCGTTATGTCGCGCCCTTTCATTTTTTCGAGATCCTCAAGATCGCTCAGTTTAGCAGTGCAAAAATGATTTATCTCTAACTTGTAAATATCAAGGGGATGGGCTGAGAGATAGATACCTATCAAATCTTTTTCGCGGGCCAACTTCTCCAATATCGAAAACTCCTCACAAACCGGTACGGCAGGCTTACTGATGGCGGCACTGGCTCCCACGGCACCAAAAAGTGAGTTGGCGGCCATGGCCTTATCGTTTTGGTACAAGTTACCGTATCGGGCAAGGTTCTCCACAAACGTGGTCTGTTCGCCTGGTAAACAGGCAAAATACTGGGCACGGTGTAAATCGGTAAACCCATCGAAGCCACCCGCTGCCGCCAGCGCCTCGAGGTTCTTTTTATTTACCGTTTGCAGGTTCACTCGTTCTACAAAATCATATATATCCTTAAACGGACCTCCCTGGTCGCGCACACGTATAATCTCTTCTACGGCTCCGGCACCTACCCCTTTAACACCGGCCATGCCAAAGCGGATGGCTCCGCTTTTATTTACCGTAAATTTACGGTAACTCTCGTTCACGTCGGGTCCCAGCACGTCCAGCCCCATACGGGTGCACTCCTCCATAAAGGTCGTGATTTTGGTTATGTCGTTGAGGTTACGACTCAACACGCCCGACATAAACTCAGCTGGGTAATGGGCTTTTAAATAACCCGTTTGGTAAGCAATTTGGGCATAGCAAACAGAGTGCGATTTATTAAATGCATAACTGGCAAAAGCCTCCCAGTCGTGCCAAATCTTATCTATTAAATCCGTTGGTTTTTTGGCATTCCCCTCGCAGCCTTTCATAAAGTCCTCACTGGCCAAACAACCCTCGGTAAACTTTACTTTGAGCTTATCCATCATGGATATTATCTTTTTACCCATGGCTTTACGCAGCGAGTCGGAGTCGCCACGGGTAAAGCCTCCCAATGCGCGACTCTGAAGCATCACCTGCTCCTGATAAACCGTGATTCCGTAGGTGTCCTTTAAAAAAGACTCCATCATGGGATGGTCGTAGGCTATCTCCTCGCGTCCGTGCTTACGGGCAATAAAAGAGGGGATATACTCCATAGGGCCGGGACGATAGAGAGCATTCATCGCCACCAAATCCTCAAAACGATTGGGCTGTAAGGCTTTGAGGTGCTTTTTCATACCGGGCGACTCAAACTGAAATATAGCCGTTGTTTCGCCGTTACCAAAGAGCTTAAAGGTTTTTTCGTCGTCCATAGGTATGGCCTCCAAATCTACATCTATACCTTTGGATAACTTGATATTGCCCAGCACTTCTTTAAAAATGGACAAGGTTTTGAGTCCCAGAAAGTCCATCTTCAACAATCCAATGTCCTCCACAAACCTACCATCGTACTGTGTTGTCAAGAGCTCCTCGCCTTTGGTGGGCATAACGGGCAAATGCTGATCGAGCGGGTTTTTACCTATGAGCACCCCGCACGCGTGTACCCCGGTTTGCCGCACTGCGCCTTCCAATGCTTCGGCGAACTTCATGGTTTTGGCAATTAATGGATCCGGGGAATTTTTTTCGAGTTCCAAATCCGGATTCTCCTTAAAAGCCTTTTTAAAATTCATTTTAGGCGCTTCCGGAACCATCTTTGCCAAGCGGTTGGCTTCCGACAAGTCCAGCTTTAATACCCGTGCTACATCTTTAATAGAACTTTTTGTGGCCATCGTACCAAACGTACAGATATGAGCCACTTTATCGTGCCCGTATTTATCGGTCACATAATCGAGTACCGCCTGTCGTCCATCGTCATCAAAATCAATATCCACATCCGGCATGGAGATACGATCGGGGTTGAGGAAGCGCTCAAACAGCAAATCATATTTTATGGGATCCACATTGGTTATGCCGGTGCAGTAGGCCACCGCTGCACCCGCTGCCGAACCCCTGCCCGGCCCCACCAGTACGCCGTTGCTCTTGGCCCAGTTAATAAAGTCCTGTGTAATAAGGAAGTATCCCGGAAAACCCATGCCAATAATAGTTTCGAGTTCAAAATTTATGCGCTCCAAATAATCAGGCGGTATGGGATCACCATATCTCTTTTTAGCCCCTTCTATGGTGAGGTGGCGCAGATAATCTGCCTCGCTATCGAAACCTTCCGGTAAAGGAAAATCAGGCATAATCGGTTTGTGATCCAGCTCAAAAGCTACAACCTTATCCGCTACTTCAATGGTGTTTTGCAACACCTCAGGGATATCCGCAAACATAAGGTTCATCTCTTCCGTTGTTTTAAACCACTCTTGCTTGGTATATCTCATCCGGGTGGGATCGTCAAAATCGCGACCTGTGCTTAGGCAAACCAGCAGGTCATGGGCCTCAGCATCCTCGGCATTGGTAAAGTGCGAATCGTTAGTGGCAATTACTTTTACGCCCAGTTCTTTCCCTAATTCGAGTATTACCTTGTTCACTTTCACCTGATTTTCCCACACATCACGCCGCAGCACCGGATCATCATTTTTATGGCGCATCACCTCTAAATAATAATCGTCGCCAAAAATATTTTTGAACCATTGGATGGTTTCCCTTGCTTTATCCACATTGCCATTCATTATATGCTGCGCAACCTCTCCACCCAAACAGGCACTGCTTACTATCAAACCCTCCCTGTGTTCTTGTAGCACCTCTTTATCGATACGTGGTTTATAGTAAAATCCTTCGGTATGTGCTATTGAAGTTAATTTTAAAAGATTTACATAACCTGTTTCGTTTTTGGCCAATAGGATGAGGTGATAACCCGAGGCATCCGTTTTATCATCTTTACGCAAGCGTCCGCGGCGAGCAACATAGGCCTCTACCCCTATAATGGGTTTTATACCGGCTTTTGAACATGCCACATGAAATTCTTTTACACCAAACATACCACCATGGTCGGTAATAGCCAGGGCAGGCATTCCATCGTCCTTGGCTTTTTGAGCGATGACTGCTGTTTTATTGGCACCATCGAGTATCGAATACTGCGTATGTACATGCAAATGCACAAAGGGTATGTTACCCGCACTTTTGGCCGCCTGCCTTAGTTTCTCCTCTTCATCGGCAACCGAGATATGCTCAAGCGTATCTACTTTAAATGATTCATATTCAACACCTGCCAATTGAATCATTTCAGGATTATTTAGTCGGAATGCCTCAATTTGAGCCGGAGTCATCTGCAATCTTTGTGGCGTAATAGCCCCCACGCGAACCAACTCCAGGAAGCAGCGGGTAGTAGATTCCACATCGGCTGCCGCATTATGCGCTTCTTCAAAAGGAACGGCAAACAGTTTAATATGTAGTTCGGTAAGATTTGGATTTTTAAGCTGACCCATACGTCTTAGGTCGCAGTACTCCTTACTTTCGAGCATGGTACAAAGCGATGGTGCACGCGAAAGAGTTTCTTCCATCCCGCAACGTATCAACTCGCAGCCCACAATATTAATATCGAAACTAATATTGTGTCCGATGATCAATTTGCTCTTTTTTACGTCCTCCATAAAGTCGAGCAGGGCATCCTTCAGGGGAATACCTTTCTTATGAGCTATTTCAGTAGTGATACCGTGCACGGCCACCACGTCATCGGGGATATTGTATCCTTCGGGTTGGATAACATGGTTTTTGGCAAAAAGGAAGTTGCCCTTCACATCGTGACATTGCCATGCCAACTGCACCATCCTTGGCCAGTTGTCCGTATCGCTTATGGGTGCTTTCCAGTTCTTGGGTAATCCGGTAGTTTCGGTATCAAATACTAAAAACATTGTATATCAATTATTTATGTGCAATATATTGGCTAAAGCAGCAACTTACAAAGTTAGTTTTTTAAGGGGGATTTACAGGCAGTTTTGTCAAAGAAGAAGCCAATTAATGATAGAACCTTGATATGGTTTGGCTTAGGTGAGGATGATAATGCATTGGAAAATAAAAGCCTTGCCACACAACAAGGTTAAAGTTCCTAATTCTGAAAACTTCTTAAGCGAGACGAATAACAGGTATGGATTTGTGGGAGGGCTTTCGTATGATTATCCTTTAAAAAATGTTTTTTATGTAGGTGTTGAATTGCTTTATGCCCAAAAGGGATTTAAGGAAGATTTTAATTTCACGAACAACATTGGGGAACCATTAAAAGAAGGAACAACAGATTCTAATTACAGTTACTTGTCTATCCCGCTTAAATATGGGTATACTTTTGGAAAAAAGATAAGGTTAAACGTAAACCACGCGATAGTGCCATCCATATTGATTTCTGCAAAAATCAAAACTTTTTCAGTGGAAGATTTGGAGATGGTAACGTATCGTAATACGGACCTGCCGGATAGGATCGATCTTGCGATTCTGGCCGAAATAGGCTGTAACTATAAGCTGAATGAGCAATTTCTACTTTGCCCGTCAATCACCTATACACATAGCGTTACCAACTTCGCCAATAAAAATTATATGGTGGGGAGCAAAGTAAGGCATTGGGGCGCCATCTTCTCGTTAGGGTTTAAATATACTCTGCGAAATAAGTAAAAGAATTTCTTTGGCTGCTATTCCAACTTTTTTCATGAGCTTTAAAATACACTACAATAAATAGCCTAATAACATTTGGATAAACAACTAATTCACATTCTGCTATCCCAAAACTCACCAATGTCAGCCTCAATTCCAAAAAAAAATTATCTTTGTACAATTCTTTATTCAAGGGATCAAAGGGGTACCAAACGATAAGATGGTAAATTTAACATCCGTAATTTTTTTAAAAAAATGAGTAACAAAACTGTAAACAGAGCAGCGGATAACATCAGGTTATTGTCGGTTGCCATGGTAGAACAAGCAAAATCAGGACACCCCGGCGGAGCAATGGGTGGCTCCGATTTTATCAACATCCTATATTCCGAATATCTTAATTATGATCCCAACGACCGCACATGGGTAAATCGCGACCGTTTCTTTTTAGATCCGGGTCATATGTCGCCCATGTTGTATGCACAACTGGCATTAACGGGAGCCTATACGATGGAGGAACTGTCGAACTTTCGCCAGTGGGGCAGCCCAACACCCGGACATCCCGAGGTGGATGTGGAACGCGGAGTAGAAAACACATCGGGTCCCCTGGGGCAAGGGCACACGATGGCAGTAGGTGCGGCCATTACGGAAAAATTTCTTTCCCATCGTTTCGGAAACTGGATGAGCCACAATATTTACACCTTCATTTCCGATGGCGGTATCCAGGAAGAAATATCGCAAGGCGCAGGACGTATAGCCGGTTTCCTGGGATTAAACAATCTGGTAATGTTTTATGATTCCAACGACATTCAACTTTCCACAACAACGGATGTTGTAACCGTTGAAGATACCGCCAAAAAATACGAGGCCTGGGGATGGGCCGTAATGACCATCGACGGCAACAACCCCGATGAGATACGTAAAGCATTGGATGCCGCCACGGCCGAAACAGAAAAACCTTTCTTGATTATTGGTAAAACCGTTATGGGCAAAAAAGCCTTAAAAGCCGACGGCTCATCTTTTGAGCGTATGGTAAGCACCCACGGTCAGCCGTTGTCGGCAGCAGGAGGATGTATTAAGAGCACCATTATGGCTTTGGGCGGTAAGCCGGACAAGCCTTTTTCCATTTTTGACGATGTAGCCCAATACTACGCCGAAGTGCAAGCCAAAAAAGTGGCGTATGTTACGGCTAAAAAAGCGGAGCAAGCGGAGTGGGAAAAAGCTAACCCGGAGTTGGCGGAAAAATTCGCCAAGTTCTTTTCGGGCAAAGTGCCCGAAATTGATTTTAGCGCCATTGAACAAAAAGGAGGAGCTGCCACACGTGCCGCCTCGGCAACCGTATTGGGTGTCTTTGCCGATCGGGTTGAAAATATGATTGTTTCGTCGGCCGACCTGGCCAACTCAGATAAAACGGATGGCTTTTTAAAGAAAACCAAAGCCTTTGAAAAAGGTGATTTCTCCGGACAGTTCTTACAAGCGGGTGTTTCAGAGCTTACCATGGCCGCCATTGCCAATGGAATGGCACTGCACGGCGGTGTGATTGCTGCCGTGGGAACATTCTTTGTATTTTCGGATTATATGAAACCTGCCATTCGTTTGGCCGCTTTACAACAGTTACCGGTTAAATATGTATGGACTCACGATGCTTTCCGCGTAGGTGAAGACGGCCCAACGCATCAACCCGTTGAGCAAGAGGCGCAGATTCGATTGATGGAAAAACTCAAAAACCACGATGGCGAAAACTCCATGCTGGTACTTCGTCCGGCCGACGTACAAGAGGCCACAGTAGCCTGGGAAATGGCACTGAAAAATACCAGCACACCAACAGCACTTATCTTATCGCGCCAAAACATTAAAGACCTGCCCGGCAGCGATTACAAAAAAGCTTCGCAGGCCAAAAAAGGAGCCTATATCGTGCACAAAGATGCCGGGGTTCCCGATGTGGTTCTTTTGGCCAGCGGATCAGAGGTAAGTACCCTGGTGGATGGTGCTGAAAGATTGAGAGCCGAAAAAGGCTTGAAGGTGCAAATCGTTTCGGTTATATCCGAAGGCTTGTTCCGTAACCAGGATAAAGCCTATCAGGCCGAAATTCTACCTCTTAATGTACCCCGCTTTGGATTGACTGCAGGACTACCCGTAACCTTAGAGGGTTTGGTGGGTGCCAACGGTACTGTTTTTGGACTGGATCATTTTGGTTTTTCAGCACATTACGAAGTGCTGGATAATAAATTTGGATTTACCGGCGAAAACGTATTCAACAAAGTAGTTGAATTGTTAGCCAGGTAAATTATTGGTTTATTACATTTTAACTGATTAAACATTGAAAGCGGCAGCTTGTCGCCCGGGATAATTTCGGGATGCAAGCTGCCTTTAGCATTTTTTATTCAGCCTTATATAGCTAATCGGTTTTTTTTAAAACTCCACTAATAATTGTAGCATGATACAAACCTATATCAGATGAACAACAACGATGTATTAAAAAGTTTACGATACACCTTTGATTTCAGCGATAATAAAATGATTGAGATCTTTGGGTTGGCTAAGGTTGAGGTAAACCGGGCGCAAGTAAGCGATTGGCTTAAAAAAGAGGAGGACGAATCGTTTAAAACCCTCATCGACTCCTATATGTCGGCGTTTTTAAACGGTCTTATCATTTTAAAACGTGGAGCAAAAGATGGGCAAGCCCCCGTTAACGAAAAAAGACTGAACAACAACCTTATTCTGCGGAAACTTAAAATTGCGTTAGCGTTAAAAGACCATGATATGATAGAGCTGTTGTCGTTGGCCGATTTTAAGATAAGTAAACACGAGATAAGTGCTTTCTTCCGAAAGCCCGGGCAAAATCAATACCGTGTTTGCAAGGATCAAATACTCCGAAAATTAATGTTTGGCCTTCAGAAGAAAATTAGGCCCTAAGTAATTTTTGCCGCATTGTAAATGGCTATATTTGCAATGTGCTAATCGCTATTTATTTATGGAAGTTTTTCAACAAAGTTATTTTGCCCTCTTCGCAATTATCTGTATTGGGTATATTATTGGCAACATAAAATTTAAAGGTATATCGCTCGATATTTCTGCCATCATATTCGTAGCCCTTATTTTTGGGCATTACGGTATTGTTATGCCCCCCATAATCGAAAAAATAGGACTTATATTATTTATTTATACCATTGGCATTCAGGCCGGGCCGGGGTTTTTCGATTCTTTTAAAAAGCAGGGACGTACTCTGGCCGCAATGGCCACGATAATTATTATATCGGCAGCTTTGATAAGTTATTTGGCTATTGTTTTTATGGATATAGACGTGCCGGTAGCCATTGGACTATTAACAGGCGCGCTAACCAGCACACCCGGTTTAGCTGCGGCCATCGACAGCACGGGGTCTTCTGGCGTTTCTATTGGATACGGTATAGCCTATCCTTTTGGTGTAATTGGTGTTATCCTTTTTGTACGTTTATATCCTAAATTCACGAAAACCGACCTTAAAAAGGCCGAAGAGGACTATGAGAAACAAACAGAAGAAACCTTTCCGGAGATTTTCTCAAAGCACTTTGTGGTAGAAAATGAAAATGCCGCTGGTAAAACCATCCGCGAACTACGCGTTCGCACCATGTCGCAAGGGGTTATTTCGCGTGTGAAAATTAAAGGTGAGCCACAGGTGCCTACATCTGACACCGTATTAAATTTAGGCGATATAGTTAGAGCCGTAGGAACCAGGGAAGCGCTTAAAAAAGTTGAACTACTGATAGGACACGAAACGCAGGAAGAGATACCGCTGAAACAAGGCTACGAAGTGCAAACTATTTTAGTATCTAACCCTAACGTTGTAAATAAAACCGTTCATGAAATTTACCAATGGACAGCTACCTACCATGTAACCATTACCAGGGTACGACGTTCGGGTATCGACATTACCCCCACGCCTAATTTTAAATTGCATTTGGGCGATAAGATTATTATTACCTGCAGCAAGTCGCATGTTGAGCTGGTAACTAAATTATTTGGAGGCAACAGTAAAAAATTATCCGACACCAATTTTCTGCCAATAGCTGCCGGTATTGTGTTGGGCTTTGTTATTGGTGAGTTCTCGTTAAACTTTGGCCATTCGTTCACTTTTTCACTGGGACTTACCGGAGGGGTACTGGCGGTAGCAATGATATTAAGCAGAATTGGCAAAACCGGTCCCATTATCTGGAGTATGTCAGGGGGTGCCAACCAACTGTTGCGCACAATGGGACTCATGTTTTTTTTAGCCGGGGTGGGCACCTCGGCCGGCGCACACATCGTTGAAACATTTAGCCAATATGGCTTTAAACTATTTTTAGTAGGTGGTGTAGTTACCTTGATACCTATGTTGTTAGGAGCCTTGGTGGCACGATGGTTTTTTAAGGTGAATGTACTGTCCTTGCTGGGCGCCCTTACCGGTTCCATGACCAGTACACCCGGTTTGGCTGCTGTGGATCCCATGACCGAAACCAATGCTGCTTCAATAGCCTACGCTACGGTATATCCGGTGGCTATGGTACTGCTGATCATTTGTGTTCAGGTGCTGGCCTCCTTGGGATAACTATCTTTTAATAGCGAATAAAAAACAAAACCAAAGGGCTTCATCGTTTATTTCGCACTTGCCCGCTTACCTTAGCAATTGAAAAGCACACAGTGGGTGCGTAACCTGGGTCAAAAATATAACGAGCACAGCAATATATTACTGTGCTCGTTAAACATGAGTAGCTATAAGAATTTATTTTACAATTAGCTTAGTTTTTAGAGTTCCCTGTGATGACTTGATGACAACAACATACATGCCTTCATTCAAATCACTAACTGAAAATTGCCTATCAACAACTCTTACTTGCTTAACCAGCTGTCCGGAAACAGCATACACATTAACCGATGTTGCATCCATTGAAATACGAACTACATCCCTGGCGGGGTTAGGGTTTAAAAGAGCTGTAGCATTAATCGCCTTCTCATCCACATGGGTAGCGAGGCTATATTTCCAAATTCCCCTTGAGGAACCAGCATAGGCTATACCATTATCAAAAGCAAATACGTTTGCCGCAATCCCATCGGGTAATCCTGAGGTTAGGGTAAACGAATTTCCGTTATCCGTACTCATATGAATGCCCTCGTTCCAGTGCGACACAAAAAGAGCACCATTGTTATAGGCCATGGCTCTAAAGTCGATATAGTCGAGTCCGCTGGCGACCACTTCCTGCCAGCCATCTACATTCCATATGGCTAATTTATTGTTGCTATTTGCATATTTTAGCTGTACAAATATTTTATCATCCCCCGACACCATTAAAATTTCATCATTACTGCGCAATTCAGCAAGTTCATCGGAAACAATACCCTCCATTGCAGACGTCCACGATGTGCCCAAGTTAATGGACGAATATATCTGAAGCTTGTTGTTATCGTTAGTGCCAGCCATAAAGGTTAACGAACCGGAGCCTTTAATTAATCGCGGGCTAAAACCCGATGGTAAACTACCTGAAATATCTGTCCAGGAATTTCCATTGTCGCCCGACATAAGCAGACCGCTCGGAGCGGAAGAAATGGCAAAAAGGTTCGTTCCGTTTTTCCCTATCAATTTCAGGTTGTCGTACCCTGCAGGATTAGCAAGTACACTCCATGTTTTGCCGTTATCCACAGACCTAACCACTTTTTCGGGAGCAGCTTCATCTCCCGGACTGGTAGAGTAATTTGCTAAAATCGTAGTGCCGATATTAAGATAACCATACACTCTTTTTATAACATCCGAAGGCAATCCGGCATTCCATTTTCCCCACGCTCCACCGTCGTTCTCCGAGCCATAAACACCCGAAATAAACAATGAGGTAATCATGTTTCCGTTTGCAACAAATAGCTCTTCCAGATCAGATCCTCCTAATCCATTATTTCTTTTAACCATGGTTTGTCCTGCATCAGATGAGTAATGAACACCTTCGTCGATAAACGAGGCCATAAATTCACTTCCGGTAGCATAAATACCCATGGCAAAAGCTGCACCTCTGGTAGTGTTTACTGTCATTTTGTTCCATGTATCGCCATAGTCGTCGGAAAAATGCACCCCTAAAGTATAATCGCCTTCGAAAATTGAGGCATACAATCGTCCGGTTTCATTCGCACACAACGATACAAACCCAATCCCGTTACTCCATGAACTGCCCAGGTTGGTCCAACCTCCGTTAAGCATATCGTACCTTAAAAAAACACCTTGTCCGCTCACTATCATATAGTCCTCGGCAAACACAATTTTTTCTATCGATGTTTCGCTAAAAGCCGGGCTTAAATTAACCGGGCCGGCACTCATGCCATCCGAAGTGGTTGCGATAAACTCATCGGAACCAATTGAATTTGTATGTGTAATGTAAGCAAGGTGCCCATCAGAGAATATTCGTGGGTTGCTATTAATACTAGAAATTACATTTCCTTTGATCCAGGACAGCCCATCGTCCACTGAAGCATATAGATGGTACGTGTCAGCGTTGTAATCGTAGACTATTGTTACCAATTTAGTACCAACCAGCGCAATATCCTTGGGCATAAACTTGTTTTGGGGTAAGCCAGTTGCAGCAACCCAGTTGGATCCATTAGTGGTGCTCACAACGCCTGCCCAACGGTTGACCCCTATGAGCCTCTCGCCCGAAACAAAGAATCCTTCAATCCGAAGACGGCCAAAAGCACTATACAAATTGTTGTTTGTAAGTGTCCAGTTAGCGCCCTGATCGGAGGTTTTGAATACACCTCCGGCAGTACCTAAATACCAATCGTTGTTATGCTTAATAAGCGTTTCAGAAAACGGAATATCCAAATCATCGCTTGAAATTTGAACCCAGCTTTGTGCTATTGCCCCATTTAAAATAAAAAAGGCTACAAAAACAGAAAGTAAAGATTTAATCATATCATTCATATTAAGTTTGTTTATCTATCTCAGGTCTGATACGGAGACAACAGCCTATGGTTTTCCGGAATGTTGCTTAATATTGAAATTCTAACAACCATAGTAAAAGTTCAACTTTTGTTTGTTGATAATCAGGATGAAGGTTCGGTTACGACGCGTATTGAATTAAAATTTATAAATTGCCTATTGGCTGTGGCAAACAATAAATTGGAGAAGAATTAAGTTATAAACTCATGATTGAAACTGGAAAGTACAATTTTAAGTTGGTAAGCCTTTGCCTCCTTTTCCTTTTATGTACAGTGGTCAGCCATGCCCAAATAAAAGGAGAGGCATCTTATTATGCCGATAAATTTGAGGGGCGTAAAACAGCCAGCGGACAAATATATTGGCATCATTTAAAAACGGCTGCTCACCGAACATTGCCCTTCGGCACCTTGGTTAAGGTGACCAATATACGTAACAAAAAAGCTGTGGTGGTGGTAATTAACGATCGTGGACCTTTTATTGAAGGACGGATTATAGACTTATCGAAAAGTGCGGCACGAGAAGTTGGGGGATTACAGCAAGGAGTTTTTGAAGTAAAAATAGCGGTGCTACACAATAGAGATTCGCTTGAAAATAGGAGGAATAAAAAAAAGGATAGATGAAACATCTATCCTTTTACCCTTAAATCAGCTTTGTTAACCAAATCTAAATCTATGAAAAAAAATCTACATTACAAATGTAAGCTATTATTTAGTGAAGTGATATAAAAATTAGTTAAACCGTGTTAATGGTGCGTATACCCATCGCATTTTATTTTGCAGCAGTAAACTGCTTATTACTCTTATCCTATTGGCTTTCTTTGAATTAATGTGCCTGATGCCAATTACTACCCACACCCATCTCAACAGCTAAGGGTACGGAAAGTTTACACGCGTTTTCCATTCCCGTTTTTACAATTTCTTTTACGCGTTCCAGTTCGCTTTTCAGCACGTCAAAGTTTAATTCATCATGTACCTGCAAAATCATTTTTGATTGTAGCCCTTCTTTTCTTAATTCATGCTGAATATTTACCATAGCCATTTTAATGATATCGGCAGCCGTGCCTTGTATGGGTGCGTTTATTGCATTACGTTCAGCCATTCCGCGCACAACACCATTGCGCGAATTAATGTCGGGAAGGTTTCGTCGCCGGCCGAAGATAGTTTCTACATATCCTTTATCCCGCGCTACTTCAATACTTTTGTCCATGTAGGCTTTTACGTCCGGAAAGTTTTCAAAATAACCGTCTATCAGCTCTTTGGCTTCGGTACGTGATACATTTAAACGCTCCGCTAAACCAAAGGCTGAAATGCCGTAAATAATACCAAAGTTGGCCGTTTTAGCTTTACGTCGCATATCATCGCTTACGTCGCTAAGATCTACCTTAAATATTTTTGCTGCGGTGGCGGCATGGATATCTTCGCCCTTGGCAAATGCCTCTACCATATGACTATCGCGACTCAGGTGCGCCATGATGCGTAGCTCCACCTGCGAGTAATCCGCCGACAGGAATAAATGGTCCTCGTTACTGGCTATAAACGCCTTGCGTATTTCACGACCATCCTCATCGCGGATGGGGATGTTTTGCAAATTAGGGTTGGTGCTGCTTAGCCGGCCAGTGACCACCATCGCCTGGTTGTAGGTTGTATGAATCCTCCCTGTTTTAGGATTTACCAATAACGGCAAGGCCTCTACATAGGTATTGAGCAGTTTTCTAAGCCCCCTGAAATCGAGTATCTTATCTATTATTTCGTGCTTCCCTTTTAGCTTAGTCAAAACTTCTTCCCCGGTACTGTACTGCCCCGATTTGGTTTTTTTAGCTTTGGCATCAATCTTCATATGGTCAAAAAGCACTTCGCCCACTTGCTTTGGGCTGGCTATGTTAAATTCCATGCCGGCCATATTGAATATCTCTTTTTCCAATGCCTCAATTCTTTGGTGTAGTTTACCGGCAAAATTTTTTAATTCATCCACATCCAGTTTTACACCGGTGGCCTCCATATCGGCCAGCACCAGAAGTAGCGGCATTTCTGTTTTATAAAACAATTCTTCTAAGCCCGCCTCTTTTAACTTTGACATCAAAAAATCTTTTAATTGCAAGGTTATATCGGCATCTTCTGCTGCATATTCTTTGGCCAAAGCCATATCCACCTCACGTAAAGTTTGTTGATTTTTACCTTTTTTGCCTATAAGCGATTCTAATTTTATTGGAGAATAGCCCAGATGCACCTCGGCCATAAAGTCCATGTTATTTCTTTGTCCGGGTAACGCCAGATGGTGTGCCACCATGGTATCAAATATCTTTCCCTTTACATGTACTCCATAATTTTTAAGAATCTGGATATCATATTTAAGATTCTGCCCTATTTTTACTATTTCTTCCTCTTCCAACACCCGCTTAAAACGCTGCACCAGGGCTTCAGCTTGCTTCCTGTCGTCGGGGAAAGGCACATAATAGGCCTCCCCTTTTTTCCACGAAAACGAAATACCCACCAGTTCGGCTGTAGCCGTATCTAATCCCGTGGTTTCGGTATCAAAACAATACGCTTTTTGCACACTTAAGTCAGCGGCCAATGAGGCATAAGCCTGGTCATTATCCACCAGGTAATAAGCGTGTGCCGTATCGTTGATGGTTTTTAGGGAAGATGCAAAAACGGGAGCTTGCTCTATTTGGGGCTGTGTAAATAAATCGCCTTGTGCCGGAGCCGCTGTTACCACTGGTGTACTTTCATAACCAAAGCGGGCCATCAGGCTTTTAAACTCAAGCTCTTCGAGCAGGGGCATCAACTTGTCGCTGTCGGCCTCAGACACCTGCAGATCATCCTCGTTAAATTCAATGGGTACCTCACGACATATAGTGGCCAAGGTATAGGATAATTCCACCTGCTCTTTAAATTCAATCAGGTTCTCCTTTCTCTTTCCTTTGAACTCGTTGATATGCTCATAAATCCCCGGAATGTTCTTGTACTGTTTTATGATGTCTCTGGCACCCTTTTCTCCAATACCCGGGCAACCAGGAATATTATCCGAAGCATCCCCCATCAGAGCCAAAATATCGATCACCTGCTCCGGTTTTTCAACGGCAAACTTTTCTTGTACTTCAGCCACACCCAACACATCTACTCCTCCACTTCGGCTGCGCGGTTTAAACATTTTAATATTGTCGGAAACCAATTGTGCATAATCCTTGTCGGGGGTCATCATAAACACCTCAAAACCCGCTCTTTCGGCTTTTAACGAAATGGTGCCAATCACGTCGTCGGCCTCATAACCTGACACCTCGAGAATAGGAATATTTAAGGCTTCCAGCAACCGTTTAATGTAAGGCACGGCCAGTTTAATATCTTCTGGTGTAGCTTCGCGTTGCGCTTTGTACGGCTCGTACATTTTATGCCTGAAAGTAGGTCCGGCCGGGTCGAATGCTACAGCCAAGTGCGATGGTTTTTCTTTCTGTAACACCTCCAACAGCGCGTTGGTAAAACCATAAATGGCCGAAGTATTTAGCTTTTTTGAGTTGATTCGGGGAGCTCTAATAAATGCGTAGTACGCACGGTATATCAAGGCGTACGCATCCAGTAGGAATATTTTTTTTGTATCGGACATGTTATTAAATGTTTAGATGTTAGATGTTAGACGAATAGATAAGAGATTAATGAATTATCGGAAATTATTAAAAGGTGCCTTTTATTAGGTACTTCTAAATACAATATATCTTGCCTCACAGCCTCTTATCTAACAATCTCTTGTCTGCATCCTCTTACTACTTCTTCCTTTCAGTTGTAAAGTCAACCAGCTCAATTAAGGCTTGTTTAGCATCGCCATCGTCAAATTTATTTAGAACCGCTAATGCCTTATTTTTGTATTCTATCATTTTATTATGCGTATATTCTATGCCTCCTTTTTGTTGAACAAACGTTATGACCTCAGCTACTTTTTTGTCGTTTTTATGATGACGCCGAATCGTAGACAGCACTTTTTTGCGTTCCCTGGCATCACAACTATTTAAGGCATGTATTAAAGGAAGCGTCATCTTTTTTTCGCGTATGTCGTTGCCTGTGGGCTTACCGATGAGGTCAGTTTTTTCGTAATCGAAAAGGTCATCTCTAATTTGGAAGGCAATACCGAGGTAAGTACCAAATTCTTTCATCCATCCCCTTTTTTGGGCAGTGGCATCCACGGAATACGCACCTGCCGTGGTACAAGCGGCTATCAGGGTAGCCGTTTTTTTTGTGATAATTTCAAAATACACCTCCTCGGTAATGTCTAACTTACGGCTTTTTTCTATTTGCAGCAGTTCTCCCTCGCTCATTTCCTTAACGGCTTCCGATACAACTTTTAAAACTCCTATCTGGTCTGTATCCAGCGCCAGCATAAGCCCTCGCGAAAGAAAATAATCGCCCACCAGTACCGCTATCTTTGATTTCCACAGGGCGTTGATTGAAAAAAAACCACGCCGTTGATAGGTCTCATCCACCACATCATCGTGTATCAGTGTAGCCGTGTGCAGCAACTCAATGAGCGTAGCCGCCACGTACGAAGCTTCCGTAATATTGCCGTTTAGTTTGGCCGACAAAAACACCAGCATAGGGCGCATCTGTTTGCCCTTTTTGCGTAAAATATAGTTTGTAATAATGCGCAGCAACGGAATCTTTGATTTGAGTTGTTCGCTAAAAAAAGGCTCAAATCGCTCCATCTCAGTTTTTATGGGGCGCTTAATACTTCTCGATGATGCCATATATAGATGTTGCTTTGTTGGGTATTCGGTAATACCGACCTGTCTAATTTTTAAAACTCCCAAATTTAATGATTTAATTCAAGGCTTCCCCTATCCTGTGCTAAGTTTGTTGATAAATAAAACTGAGTTGCTTGCCCTGCGTAAATGATACTATCTTAAAAAGCTACATTTATCAGGTAGAGGCAGTGATGTCTGACACATTATCAATGCGATAATTGTTTAATAATCAATTTGCCATGTTCTTAAGTAAGTGAATGAATTCTCCACACTACCAGGAAACTTATTTTTACCTATCTTAGCTTAAACAATCTAAAATCTGAATATATGGCTACCTACAAATGCCCCGTATGTGGGTATCTTCACTACGAAGAAAATGCGGAAAAACCCTGGGACGAACTTTCTGACGACTGGACATGTCCTGTTTGTGGCGCGGTTAAAGCAGTATTCTATAAATTGGACGATGACGAAGACGAAAAGTTCACTGGGAAGCCGGAAATGGATCTGCAAGCCGAATCGGTCCAGGAAGATGAATATTTGGCTGAGTGGAAAAAGTCGTCGGACAATCATGCCCCCTACCTGAACCACATCCATACGATGGCTCATACCGGGAAGTCAATTACTGACCCCATGAAAACCACGCTACCCCTTATTTCGTGGAATGATATTTTAATTAAAGGAGCGCAGCTGGCCAAAATACCACTGGAAAAAAATGATGTGGTAAATACTAAAACTATTATCGGACCGAGAGCCAAGTATCCATTGGTAATAGATACACCTGTTTATATAAGCCATATGTCGTTTGGTGCCTTGTCAAAAGAAATAAAAACAGCTCTTGCCAAAGGAAGTGCAATAGTAAAAACCTTGATATGCTCGGGTGAAGGCGGTATTTTACCGGAAGAACATGCAGCGGCCTATAAGTATATTTTTGAGTATGTTCCCAACCGTTATAGTGTTACCGATGAAAACCTGAAAAGCGTGGACGCTGTAGAAATTAAGATAGGCCAAAGCGTAAAACCGGGCATGGGCGGTCACTTGCCAGCAAGCAAAGTAACGGAGGAGATTGCTGCCGTTAGAGGCAGAAATGTGGGCGAAGAAATTATTAGCCCCTCAGCTTTTAAGGATATCAGAAATAAAAAGGATTTAAAAGCTAAAATAGATTGGCTTCGGGACAAAACAGGCGGAAAGCCCATAGGTGTTAAAATTGCAGCGGGCGACATCGAAACCGACCTAAAGGAAATTATTTATGCCAAACCGGACTTTATTACTATCGACGGTCGGGGTGGAGGTACCGGTTCTGCACCACGCTTAATCAAAGATGCCACTTCAGTACCCACCTTATTTGCATTGTTCAGGGCGCGAAGATTTTTAGATGATAAAGGTATTACCGGAGTTTCTTTAATTATTACTGGCGGGTTAAGGGTATCGTCCGACTTTGCCAAGGCACTGGCGTTGGGTGCCGATGCCATTGCCGTAGCAACCGGAGCTATGATAGCCGGAGGCTGCCAGCAATATCGGATTTGCCATACGGGGAATTGCCCCGTGGGCATTGCTACCCAGGATCCGGAACTGCGAAAACGACTTGACATAGAAAAATCGGCCAATCGCATAGCTAACTACCTAAAGGTAAGTACCGAGGAGCTGAAAGATTTTGCACGTCTGGCTGCTTATGACGATGTGCACAAATTAAATATCAAAGATTTATGCACCAGCAACAGCGAGATATCGGCCCATACTGATATTGAGCATGTTTGATAATGCGAACGGTAAGAGTTGACTTTATTTGCACCTTGTATAAAAGAAGGGCTTCCTAAAAACACCATACATTGAAACATTTGGCAATCAAAAATACAGGTCTTTCTGCAAAGGGAGAGTGGATGCAGCAACTACTCAAAGGAAATGGGGAGATACCATATCTACGCAGCAAAAAAGGCTTGCTGTTTTCAACCGTAACCCTTGAAAAAATTATTGACGAAGAAATTAGACATGATAACTTTTTGCTAACGAAAGATAAAAGTAGAAGTATTCGTACTTATAGCAGTGGCGAACAACGTAAAGCTTTATTGCGCTATCAGATTGCACAGAAACCCGATTTTTTAGTCCTGGACAATCCTTTTGATTGTTTGGACCTAGCGTCCGTTCGGCAATTAAAAAATGAATTATCGCAAGTGGCCCGGCAAACAACTATTGTTCAACTGTTTAAACGACAGGACGACATCTTACCCTTTATATCCCACGCGTTAGTGATGCGGCAGGGTGGATTAACAAAATGTATCCCGCTAGCTGACTTAGGATTGAATCGCTCACCAAACCAACAAAGCAATTTAAATTTTGACATCCCTGAATCGATAAAACCTTTTAATGTACTACCCCAGGTACTTATAAAGATGAATAGGGTATGTGTGAGCTATGATAATAAAATAATCGTGAGGGATATTTGTTGGGAAATTAAACAAGGTGAATTTTGGCATTTGAAGGGACCCAACGGATCGGGAAAAACAACGCTGTTATCCATGATTTACGGCGATAATCCTAAAGCATACGGTCAGGACTTGTTTATATTCGGGCACAAAAAGGGAACCGGTGAAAGCGTATGGCAATTAAAAGAAATGATTGGGTACTTTACCCCCTCCATCACCGATAACTTTAAAGGCAGCCATAGTGCCAAACAAATGATTATTTCGGGCTTAACGGATAGTATTGGCTTGTACCAAAAACCCAGTGACAGGCAAAATAAACTGGCACTGGATTGGCTTAAGGTATTAGCCATGGAGGAGGAAGCGCACCAGCGTTTTGTAGATCTGTCGCAAATAAAGCAACGCCTGGTGCTTATTGCTCGGGCCATGATAAAACATCCCCCGCTGCTTATACTTGACGAGCCATCCACAGGGCTCGATGATGATAGCGCTTTGCTTATGGTTAGCCTGATTCAGCAAATAGCGCAACAAAGCGATACAGCAATTCTTTATGTATCGCATCGTACCGAACAAGGCTTGCATCCGCAATATACTTTTGAATTGATTAAGTGTGAAGCGGGGTTTACAGGTAAAGTTCGAAACCCAAAATAAAAAGCGGTTCTTTAATAATTAATGAACCACTTTTAAATTTCGTAAAATGTAGCTTATTTTCCCGAGCGCTTGCGTTCGTGCTCTTCGAGGAGTATTTTCCGGATACGTATAGCCTTTGGCGTTACCTCTACATACTCGTCTTCCTGGATATATTCGAGCGCTTCCTCCAACGAAAAAATAATGGGCGGTGCCAATTTCACTTTATCATCCGACCCGGAAGTACGCATGTTAGTGAGTTTTTTGGTTTTTGTAATATTGATGGTTAAATCCCCTTCGCGATTGTTTTCGCCAATCACCTGGCCTTTGTATATTTTTTCCTGTGGCGATACAAAAAACTCCCCTCTATCCTGAAGCTTGTCCAAGGCATAAGGGATTGCAGCACCATCCTCCATTGAAATAAGTGAGCCATTGATTCTTTTGGTTATGACACCTTTATAGGGCTGGAATTCGATAAAGCGATGGGCCATAATAGCCTCTCCGGCAGTGGCAGTGAGCATAGCATTACGTAAGCCGATTATCCCTCGCGAGGGTATGGTAAACTCAATTACCACGCGATCACCTTTACGTTCCATACTCAGCATATCGCCTTTACGTTGACTGACCATTTCTATGGCTTTGCCCCCAAACTCATCCGGCAGATCAATGGTGAGCTCCTCGATGGGCTCATGTTTAATGGCTCCTATTTCTTTTATGATTACGCGCGGCTGCCCAACCTGCAGTTCATATCCTTCGCGTCGCATCGTTTCTATTAGTACCGACAAGTGCAACACCCCCCGTCCGTATACATTCCAGGCATCTGCCGAATTGGTGTTTTCTACCCGTAATGCCAGGTTCTTTTCCAGCTCCGCATCCAACCTCTCCTTAATATGGCGCGAAGTAACATACTTACCATCCTGTCCAAAAAATGGTGAGTTATTAATGGTAAACAGCATGCTCATGGTGGGCTCATCTATGGCAATAGGATCCAGCGATTCGGGGTTTTCCGCATCGGCCACTGTATCGCCAATATCAAATTTCTCCAAGCCTACCAGTGCACAAAGCTCACCGCATTTCACCTCGTTTACTTTAGTACGACCTAAGCCATCGAAAACATTGATTTCTTTAATTTTAGTTTTAGTGATGGAGCCATCCCGGCTTACCAAAGCAACTTGCTGATTAGTTTTTAGCTCGCCCCTTTGAATACGACCAATGGCAATCCGTCCTGTATAAGGTGAATGATCTAAAGAGGTGATGAGCATCTGGGGGGTGCCTTCAACTATTTTTGGGGCTGGGATATTTTCTAAAACCGCATCAAAAACCGCCGATATGTCCTCGGCTTGTTTCCTCCAGTCGGTACTCATCCAGTTATTTTTAGCTGAGCCGTAAATGGTTACGAAATCCAGCTGATCTTCTGTCGCCTCCAGATTAAACATGAGGTCGAAAACAGCTTCTTGTACCTCCTCGGGGCGGCAGTTGGGCTTATCCACCTTATTAATTACCACAATGGGCTTTAATCCAAGACTAAGGGCTTTTTGTAACACAAAGCGCGTTTGCGGCATGGGTCCTTCAAAGGCATCTACCAACAATAAAACACCATCGGCCATATTTAATACCCTTTCTACTTCGCCTCCAAAATCGGAGTGGCCCGGAGTGTCAATTATATTAATTTTTGTGTTTTTATAAACTACCGAAACATTTTTCGATAGAATCGTTATTCCTCTTTCTCTTTCCAGATCGTTGTTATCCATGAAAAGATCCTTGACATCCTGATGATCCTTAAACAGTTTCCCTGCCATTAACATCTTATCTACCAAGGTAGTTTTGCCATGGTCCACGTGCGCAATAATTGCGATATTCCTTATGTCGTGCATATATTTATAAAAAATGAGGGTGCAAAGGTAGCGTTTATTTCGGTTTATACTTTATTTTGATTTTAAAAAAAAAGCATAAGGGATTGTAATTAAAGCTATTTAACCCTGTGTTTGAGTAGTGTAGAGAAGTGAGCTGTGGATAGTTGTGAAGCTGCTTTTTACCATAACAACAACGGCAGCTAATAGTACTGCCGTTGTTGTTATGCAAACAAACCGTGCTACCTTTTTTGTAATAAAGCAAATGCTGGCAGCTCGTTGAGACACTACGAATTTGTAGATTCTGTCTCTGTTTCTATTATATCTTTATTTTCTTTTTCAAATTTTCGGATTGCCCATTTCACTGTATAGTGGCTTATTACAATAAGCAATGGCCAACTCATGTACCATAATATTTCGTGTAAGTATTTCATATTTAAAAAATTATTCGTTCCTACCTCTCACTACCCTTGACCTTTTGCCACCTCCGCTAAGGTATCGCTTTACTTTTCTGGCTCTTTATGCTCTTTGTTCCCTACCCTACGCGCATCAGCCCGGTTTAATACACATGTAAATCATCCGATTCCATTTCCTCCTGATCAATTCTCCGGTTATTAATAGCTCTCCAGGCGTACCAAATATAAGCCATCACAAAAGGTATCATCAGCGAAACATAGCTCATGGCCGTAAGTGTAAAATGGCTCGAACTCGCATTTTCAATCGTTAGCGAACTTTGCAGGCTTGTAACCGATGGGTAAAATGATGTGTTGTTATACCCGGCCAGCAAAAAAAGCATCACGACGGTCAGCACTGTTCCGGGTCCGCTAAACCAAATTCCTTTGGTACCGGGCTTCAGGTAACTTTTTGCCATTCCAAAAAGCACCAATAGTACTCCAATTAAAAACCCGATGCCAACAGGTGGCATCTCCATTAAATTGTTAAAATACTTATAGGGTTCCATATACACCTCTTTGGTGCCTGGGTTAACGGCAAATCCATCCCTCAACATCAGCCAAGCAATAAATGTTACAAACAAAACCACAAATAAAAGACCATTGATAAGCAATTGCTTGTGTGCCCTTTTAAGTATGACATCGTGGTCGATGGCATTCATAAAATACTGAATGGCTAATACTCTGGCTAAAAAAAACACGGTTAAACCCAATGTCAGATTATGCGGGTTTAAGGCCAATTCCAAACCATGATATACGTTGTCCCATTTAGATTGATTGTATTCGTTTATTGAAAAATTTGAGCCGGTAAAAAACGAGGCCACGGCCGTTCCAATAAAAATAGTACCTATCAAGCCATTGATAAAAAGAAATACCTCGTAAGTTTTTGCCCCATATACATTTTTTGGGCGACTCCGAAATTCATACGAGATGGCCTGAATAACAAAAGCAAAAAGTATAATCATCCAAACCCAGTAAGCTCCACCAAAACTGGTGCTATAGAATAAAGGAAAAGAAGCAAAAAAAGCTCCGCCAAATGTTACCAGGGTAGTAAAAGTGAACTCCCATTTACGCCCCAGCGCATTTACTAAAATGGTTTTTTCATCTTTTGTTTTCCCCAGTGTCCAGAATAGTGTTTGTCCTCCCTGTACAAACATTAAAAACACCAGCAGTGCACCTAATAAGGAAATCAGGAACCACCAATATTGCTGTAATTCTAAGTGCGATAAATCTCCGAACATTATTGTTTTCCTCCTTGTTTAGTTGGTCCTATTTTAATTTGTTTGGTCATTATTTTTATTTCGGCCACCAGCAGCGCAGTAAAAGTAAATGCAAACAGCCAAAAGGTAATCATCACCGAACCGGTATCTATTTGTGAAACAGCCATGGCTGTTGTCATTAAATCCTGCACTACCCATGGCTGGCGCCCCACCTCGGCTACAATCCAACCGGCTTGCGATGCTACATATGCCAATGGTATTGACCATACGGCAGTCCACAAGACAATTTTGTTATTGGCCAGCTTGTTTTTGTAAAGGAGCCACAACACAATCATAAACAGCAGTAAAAAATGCCCACCTAATATCACCATAATATGGAACGAATAAAACGATAGTGAGATTGGAGGAACTATTTTAAAGGCATTTTTTTCGAGTTGCGTAGGGTCCGGATCGTAATAACTACCATAACCAAAGTAATTAAAGTAATTGTCTATCCATTCCTGATCCTCAAACTTGGCGCGTAACATAGGCAAATCCTCACTATTCTCCTTTTTTGCTTTTTTATACTGTGCAAGGGTTTGTTGAGCCTCGTATCCTCTTTTTATCTTTTCCTTGTACGACATTATGCCGTGTTTTTCGTTACCCAACACTAAATCTTTTATACCCGCCACAAAGGCATCGGCTTTTAAGAAAGCCATATAGGAGAGTGCATTGGGTATCTCTATTTTAATTTTAAAATCTTCTCTTGCTGTACTGTCCATCGGATCGTCCTGCGGGTCACCAATTAATCCGATGGCTATCAATGGTGCATTGGTCTGTCCTTCGTACAGTGCTTCCATGGCGGCAAACTTCATGGGTTGCGTTTCCGCCATTTCGCGAGCCGAACTATCGCCTGTAGCAATGAGCATAATGGAAGATATAACACCAAAAGTAGCGGCCACAACCATGCTCCGTTTGGCAAAAAGCACCTCTCGGCGCTTGAGTAGGAACCAGGCGCTAACGCCAACAACAAACACAGAAGCAAGCACAAAGCCCGAAGTGGTGGTATGCAAAAACTTGGTGACGGCAGTGGGCGAAAGTATCACATCCCAAAAACTGACCATCTCGTTGCGTGCCGTGTCGGGGTTGAACCGCATGCCACGAGGATCTTGCATCCAGGCATTGGCCACCAGTATCCATACAGCAGATAGGCTTGCTCCCACCGCAACTAACCAGGTAGATATTAAGTGCGCCTTCTTACTCACCTTGTTCCAACCAAAAAACATAACGGCAATAAAAGTGCTTTCCAGAAAAAAGGCCATGATTCCCTCAATCGCCAGTGGGGCACCAAATATGTCACCCACAAACCAGGAATAGTTACTCCAATTGGTGCCAAATTCAAATTCTAAAATAATACCGGTGGCAACGCCAATGGCAAAGTTTATTCCAAAAAGCTTCATCCAAAACTTGGTAATCCTTTTCCATTCCGGATCACCCGTTTGAACATATCTGGTTTCCATAAAGGCCAGTATAAAACCCAGCCCCAATGTTAATGGCACAAAAATCCAATGGTACATGGCTGTCAGCGCAAATTGTCCACGCGACCAGTTTACCAGTGATAAATCTAAAGACTCTAACATTTAACAAAATTTTATGGTGTTGTGATTTGCTCAATAACATGATCTGCCCGCTCTCTGTCGGTATCAAAATCTTTTTTAAGCTTATTTTGGAAAAAGAATATTTTAAAAATAAAAAAGAAAATGAATAGTTTCAACAAGATGATAAACCAGATGGAACGAGCCCAATCGGGTAAGTTGTTAAAACCTTCCATATAAAAGTCAATAATTTTTTTCATCCCTCAAGCATTATCCCTCACGAAACAACTAATATAAAAAATTGTTGAATCATTTAGCAATAATTAAAGATTTTTTTCGCTAATGGAGCATATACCACCCGGACAAAGTGATTCTGACCAAAGCAAAGCGCGCTATGATATAAGCTCACTTTTTAACGAGAATAAATATAGGCAGATTATTTCTTTCAATGGAGAAACAAACAAACAGGCGAATCCTGTCGGCCCTTCAGCTAAAGATATTTAGCGCTGTGTGGCACTAATGCAATGATTAATTATATGAAGTCTGACCATGCTCATGAATGTCCAGGCCTTCACGCTCTTCCTGTTCGCTAACCCGAAGACCCATAGTGGCTTTTAGCGTTTGAAATAAAATAAGACCCAATCCGAAAGCCCAAGCACCAACCGAAACTACCCCAATAGCCTGGCTCCACAGTAACGAAGCACCGCCGCCATATAGCAAACCACCATCGGTAGCAAAAAAGCCGACCAGCAAGGTTCCCATTGCCCCACAAACCCCATGTACCGAAATAGCTCCTACCGGGTCGTCCACTTTGAGTACTTTATCGAAGAGTTCAATCGAAAACACCACCACCAATCCGGCTATTGAACCTATTAAAGCAGCTCCAATGGGGCTTACAATGTTACATCCGGCAGTAATGCCAACCAAACCGGCCAAGGCGCCGTTCAAAGTCATGGATAAGTCAGGTTTACCGTAGCGCAACCAGGTAACAAACATGGTAAATACTGCACCTGCGGCAGCGGCCAGGTTAGTGGTAATAAAGATGCTTGCTACAGCATGGGCGTTGTCGCCGCTGATGGCTAATTGCGAACCCGGGTTAAAGCCGAACCAACCCATCCAAAGTATAAAAACCCCCAGGGCACCCAGCACCATGTTATGACCCGGTATGGCTTTGGCCTTACCGTTGTATTTGCCCAGTCGAGGGCCAATTGTCCAGGCACCGGCCAGCGCCATCCATCCCCCAACAGAGTGTACAACCGTAGAGCCCGCAAAATCGTGGAAAGGAGTTTCCAATGTGGAGAGCCATCCGCCACCCCAAATCCAATGACCCGAGATGGGATATATAAAAGCCGTGATAATCACCGTATAAATAAGGTAGGTGGAAAACTTGGTGCGTTCGGCCATAGCACCGGAAACGATAGTGGCCGCAGTAGCCGCAAATACGGTTTGAAAAAATAAGTTGTGGTAGTTGTCGGGCTCGCCGTACAAGAAATCGAATGTCCCAAAAAAGGCACCATTCCCCCCATACATAAGGCTATACCCAATAATCCAGAATAGTAGAGAACCAAAGGATAAGTCCATAAAGTTTTTCATTACAATGTTACCAACATTTTTAGCTCTGGTAAATCCAGCTTCCACAAGCGCAAATCCGGCTTGCATAAAAAACACCAAAATACCTGCTACAAGTATCCATAATATATCTAAAGCACTGTTTGTATCCATAATAAAGTTTTTAAAATCAATGATATCTGATGATTGTGTGTGGATTATTTAACGTAAAGGGTTTCCGGCCCCGACTCCCCCGTGCGTATCTTGTACGATTCTTCTACATCGGAAACAAATATCCTTCCGTCGCCTATTTCCCCTGTTCGTGCGGCCTGCATAATAGCGTGTACTGTCTTTTCTAAATTTTGATCGCGCACAATAATAGAAATCAAGCGCCGCTCTATAATACTGGTGTCGTACACCGTGCCACGGTAAAGGTGACCTTCCACAGCACAACCTACTCCACGCACATCCCAATACGAAAAGAAGGTAATATCCTGCTCTTCGAGTGCCTTTTTTACATTTTCGTATCGCGTTAGCCTAATAATGGCTTCAATTTTTTTCATGGTGTAATTTTTAGTTTTTTTATTCTGTTATCTGTTATAATGATATGCCCACAACTATGTACAACTGTTCGCTGTTGGGATTAGTAATTAGCTGACCAAAAAGAGGCAGAGAGAAGGAATCGGTGAATTTTATTTCTTTTGAGGTAGCAATGCCAATGTTTACCAGTTCAAAGTCGCCATTGTTAGAATGCCACCCGTCACCGGCACCCACAAATACATCTACTTTAGCAAAGGCATACCCGGCTTCAAAATAGAGGGTGCCGTCTTCTGTTCCGATTCCCTCTGCTGAGTTGTTGAGCATATAATGTCCGGCCAAACTCAATCCTTTGGTTTCGTAGCCCATGATCAGCTCCAAAGCATGGCTCGAAATTTTATCGCCAAACTCTCCCCATTCCGTGCCGGGATAGTAATAGTCAGTCAGTCCGAGGCTTAATCCAAAAGGGAAAGAATAGGACATGTATAAATCGGCCTCGCTAAAAGATTCCGCAGATAAACCAAAGGAGCCCCATGCCCCGATAGAGAAATTTCCGGCCACATACGCTATGTTTGGCTGAATGGCAGCAGCATTACCATAATCCACACCACGATAAATGTAACGCGAAACCAAATCGGTTCCAACAGAAAATTGAGCCTCCAAAGTAACGGCTGCCAATGTAATTGTCAATAGTAATATCGGTCTTTTCATTTTACTAAAATTTAAGGTAGCATCTTGAATAACATGAGATTTTTTCATTTACGATATAAAAAATAGGGGGGTCAACGAATAAAATGTAGGTTTTACACACCTACACCCCTCTTTTTATGTATCTATTTGCAAAAATGAAGTATTTTTATGTATCTGCCAAAAAAAATGAAAGTAAAAATTGATAAAAAGTATTATATCGAAAGGTATTTGCAATATTTTAAGTCAAATAGCAACCTGAGGGCGGTCAATGGTTTTATATTATCAAATATTACAATCCCTGGATATATAGTTAACCATAAAGGAAGTTGTATAGATTATGATAGTTGTGCTAAAAAAATTCGCCATCCTATATTTTTTCAATTAGGCGACTTCACTTTTGGAAAAAATAAATAAAAACGCTATTTTTGTGACGTTTCATAAGTAAATAGTTTAAAAAACTACAATAATCATTCGTAAGCGGGGTATTTATTTATATTCTATCAAACACCCGAAATGGTGGGCAGATTTGTGAAGAGGTCATTTAATCAGACCGAGCGTTTTTCAGTATTATTCCTTCTTTATTAATTAGTATATATGATGCAAGTAAGATTTCCTAAGGCTGCAGGGTTGTACGACCCCGCAAATGAGCACGACAACTGTGGGATAGGCTTTGTGGCCAATATCAAAGGACAAACCTCGCACGACATAGTGAACAGAGGTTTAGAAGTATTGGTAAACATGACACACAGGGGTGCCGAGAGCTCCGACAATAAATCCGGCGATGGTGCCGGCATATTAATCCAAGTGCCGCATGAGTTCTGTAGCTCCTTGGGTTTTAATTTACCTGCACCCGGCAAATACGGAACTGGCTTGTTGTTTTTGCCCAACAATAATAAAGAAGCCATGCTATGTCAGGAAGTGCTGAATGCCCAGCTGATGGAAGAAGGCCTGGAACTGATAGGCTATCGCGATGTACCGGTGGATACTTCTGTTATTGGGGAAATAGCGAAAAAATCAGAACCGCAAATCCGCCAGATATTTGTAAAAGGTAAATACGAACAAAACAAGCTCGAACGCAAACTCTTTATAGCCCGTAAGGTGACCGAACGAAAGATTCGCGAATCGGAATTAAAGCAAAAGGCATTTTTTTACATTCCCTCTCTTTCGAGTAAGATATTTATTTACAAAGGTATGCTCACACCTGAGCAGGTGGGTACTTACTATCTCGATTTGCAGCATCCCAAGCTCAAGAGTGCCATTTCGTTGGTTCACTCCAGATTTAGCACCAACACATTTCCTACCTGGGATTTGGCGCAACCTTTCAGGATAATGGCGCACAATGGCGAAATCAACACCATCAAAGGCAATAGGTTGTGGATGCAGGCGCGCGAGGCGCTGCTTAAATCTGATTTATTTGGTGAAGATCTTCAAAAAATATTCCCGGTAATCGAACCCGGCAAAAGTGATTCGGCTTCGCTGGATAACGCTTTGGAGTTTTTGTTCCTCACCGGAAGAAGCCTGCCGCAAGCACTAAGCATGCTCATACCGGAATCGTGGAATGATAAAAACCCCATCCCCAAAAGCCTGAAAGCTTACTACGAATTCCATTCTACCATTATGGAGCCCTGGGACGGCCCTGCCTCCATTGTATTTTCCGATGGAAGATACATCGGTGGTACACTGGATAGGAACGGCCTCCGCCCCTCTCGTTATGTAATTACCAAAAACGATATGATTGTAATGGGCTCCGAGGTAGGTGTACAGACCTTTGCACCCGAGGAAATTAGCGAAAAGGGAAGGTTGAAGCCCGGCAAATTGCTTTTGGTGGATACCCAATTGGGCATTATTATACCCGATCAGGAAATTAAAGCACAGTTGTCGCAAAAATATCCGTTCGAAAACTGGTTAAAGGAAAACCGTATCAGTTTAAAAGATATAGAAGTAAAAACGCGGGTAAACTCATCTATCGATAATTTCGATACCTATTTAAAAACATTTGGTTACGCCAAAGAAGACCTCGAAATGTTGATTACCCCCATGGCAAAAACAGGCATGGAACCGATCACTTCTATGGGTAACGATACGCCCATAGCGGCCATGTCCGAGAAGCCGCAACGCTTGTTCAATTATTTTCGCCAGCTTTTTGCACAGGTAACCAATCCACCTATCGACCCTATCCGCGAAGGCCTGGTGATGTCATTGACCAACTATATTGGTTCAGCCTCAAAAAATATTTTAGAGTACACCCCTTCGCATTGCCGCCTGATCAAGTTTAAGAGCCCTATCGTAACCAATACCGACCTGGGCAAAATAAAAGATTACCGACGCGAGGAGTTTACCCAGCTTACCATTCCCATGCTTTACCCTGTAAAAGAAGGTGGCGAAGGGATGAAAAAGGCCCTTGAAGCGATGTGCCTAATGGCAGAAAAAGCCGTTGACGACAAGAAAAACTATTTAATACTTTCCGATAGAAATATATCCGAAACTATGGCCCCGGTTCCATCGCTGCTGGCCGTGGCAGCCGTTCATCATCATCTGATAAAAGCCCAAAAGCGCATGCAGACCGGCTTGATGGTGGAAACGGGAGAAGCACGCGAAGTAATGCACTATGCCTTGTTACTGGGCTTTGGTGCCAGCGTCATTAACCCCTACCTAAGCTTTGCCACCATCGATCATTTGGTGAAAAAAGGCGATATTAATATGGACTATTCTCAAGCACGCGAAAATTATATAAAATCCATCGATAAAGGCTTGCTTAAAATAATGAGTAAAATGGGTATTTCTACCCTACGGAGCTACCATGGTGCACAGATTTTTGAAGCCATCGGTATTTCTCAGGACATCATTGAGAAGTATTTTACAGGTGTCTCCTCAAAAATTGGGGGCGTTGGTTTTGATGAGTTGGCACGCGAAGCACAAATGTTCCACCAACAAGCCTATGCCAGGCCGAAACCCAATGCCGCACTCAATAGTACCGGAAATTATGCTTACCGTAAATATGGCGAGAAACATGGTTGGAATCCGGAAACAATAGGCTTGTTGCAATGGGCTACCAAAGAGGGCGACTACAATAAATTTAAAGAATACACCGCTACGGTCCACAAAGACAACAAGAATCCCCTGTTCCTGCGCGGACTGTTGAAATTGAAACAACGCAAGCCCATCCCCATTAACGAAGTAGAGCCGATTGAGCATATTACGCGTAGATTTGTTACCGGCGCCATGAGTTATGGCTCCATATCTAAAGAAGCCCATACTGCTTTGGCCATAGCTATGAATAAGGTGAAGGGCAGGAGCAATACCGGCGAAGGCGGCGAGGATGCCGAACGCTTTAAAAGCGATGCCCGCAGCGCCATTAAGCAGGTTGCTTCAGGTAGATTTGGGGTTACCAATAACTACCTGGTGAATGCGGATGAGCTGCAGATTAAGATAGCTCAAGGTGCCAAGCCGGGCGAAGGGGGACAGCTGCCCGGCTTTAAGGTAGATAAAATAATTGCCAAACTAAGAAACTCAACCCCCGGCATTACCTTAATATCGCCACCCCCACATCATGATATTTATTCAATCGAGGATCTGGCCCAGCTTATCTTCGACCTTAAATGCACCAACCCAAAGGCCATCGTTAGTGTAAAGCTGGTATCCGAGTCAGGTGTGGGCACCGTAGCAGCCGGCGTGGCCAAGGCGCATGCCGACTTGATTGTTATAGCCGGCACCGAAGGAGGAACAGGCGCTTCTCCTGCCAGTTCAGTGAAGCATGCCGGAATGCCCGTTGAAATTGGTTTGGCCGAAACGCAACAAACGCTGGTGATGAACAACCTGCGTGGTCGGGTAAAACTACAAACCGATGGTCAGCTTAAAACAGGCCTGGACGTAATTAAAATGGCTATTCTCGGCGCCGAGGAGTTTGGCTTTGCCACTTCGGCCCTGGTTACCCTGGGCTGCATTATGATGCGCAAATGTCATCTGAATACCTGTCCGGCCGGGGTGGCAACACAAGACCCCGAGTTGAGAAAGCGTTTTATAGGTAAATATAAATACGTGGTCAATTATATGAATTTTCTGGCGCAGGAGGTGAGAGAATACCTGGCCGAGTTAGGTTACAAATCGTTGGATGAGATAATTGGACGTACGGACTTAATGGAGCAGGACAAGAGTGTTGGAAACTGGAAAACAAAGGGAATAGATATGAGCAGATTGCTTTATTTTCCCGAGGAGGCCAAAATATATCCACTGCATAACACAAGCAACCAAAAACATGGCATTGAAGATGTTATGGATTGGCAGTTGATTGAGGAGTCGCAAGCTGCATTGATCAATCAGGACAGGGTATGGGTGGCCAAAGATATTGCCAATACCGACCGCACGGTTGGTGCAATGCTTTCGGGTGAGGTGAGCAAGCGATATGGCGAAGCGGGACTGCCTAAAAATACCATCAACTGCAAGTTCAACGGTTCGGCAGGCCAGAGCTTTGGCGCATTTCTTACCAAAGGTGTTGCCTTTAAGCTTGAGGGCGATGCAAACGATTATCTGGGCAAAGGACTGTCAGGCGGTAAAATTATTGTGGTGCCCCCGGCAGGCTCTTCCTTTAAACCCGAAGAAAATATTATTATCGGCAACACTGTTCTGTATGGAGCTACTTCGGGCAATGTTTACATCCGAGGAATGGCCGGTGAGCGTTTTGCTGTGCGTAACTCGGGCGCTTACGCCGTAGTGGAAGGCGTAGGCGACCATTGCTGCGAATATATGACCGGTGGGCGTGTAGCGGTTATAGGCAAAACAGGTAGGAATTTTGCAGCCGGCATGAGTGGTGGCGTGGCCTATGTGCTCGATGAAGAGGGTAATTTTGATTATTACTGCAACAAGGGGCTGGTAGATTTATCGCCCGTTGAGGATGCCGCTGATGTGCAAGAATTGCAATATTTATTAAACAAACACCTGTTGCATACCAACAGCGACAAAGCACAGGACATATTGGTAAACTGGAACTTATACCTGCCAAAGTTTATTAAGGTTATTCCGTTTGAGTATAAAAAAGTACAGCAAGAACAAAAGATTAAAGTGCTGGAACAAAAACTCAAAGAAACGGAAGATGCACCTTACGTGAGAGAGTAAATATCTATTAAATGACAAACACTAAAATGAATACAATAATGCCATTACCTAAGTTTGATGGATGGCTCCCGGCTTCATTTTCTGAAAAAATATAAATACAATGGGTAATCCAAAAGGTTTTATAGAAGTAGAACGCAAAGTAAGCGGTTATCGTCCCGTAAATGAGCGAATCGATGATTACGGTGAAGTAGAGCAAACGCTCAACGAAACGGATCGCAAATTACAAGCATCCAGGTGTATGGATTGCGGTATTCCTTTCTGCCATTGGGCTTGTCCGGTGGGCAGTAAAATACCGGAATGGCAGGATGCCGTTTACAAGGGAGAGTGGAAATTGGCCAGCGAAATATTACACTCAACCAACAGCTTTCCGGAGTTCACCGGGCGCATATGCCCGGCTCCCTGCGAAAAATCATGCGTACTGGCCATACACGATGAGTCGGTTACAATACGTGAGAATGAGTACTCGGTAGTAGAAAAAGCTTTTGCCAGCGGATATATAAAGGCACGTGTGCCTGAAACACGGACTGGAAAAAAAGTGGCCATCATCGGCTCAGGACCCGCAGGACTCTCTGCAGCCGACATGCTGAATCAAATGGGACACAGCGTAAGCGTATTTGAAAAAGATGAGGCAGTAGGCGGTCTTTTGCGCTTTGGCATACCCGATTTTAAACTCAACAAAAAAGTAATCGACCGCAGAGTGGAGATTTTTAAACAGGAAGGTATTCAGTTTAAAACCAATCAACATGTTGGATTTGATGTAGATGGGAAAGGGCTGCTGAAGGAGTTTGATGCCGTTGTATTGGCCATTGGTGCCATGCAGCCCCGCGATTTGCCGGTGGAAGGTCGCGAATTAAATGGCGTTTATTTTGCCATGGATTTTTTGACCCAACAAAACAGAGTAAACAGAGGGGTTAAAATTGCCAGCAAAAACAGAATAGATGCCAAAGGCAAGCATGTCTTGGTCATCGGCGGTGGAGATACAGGATCGGATTGCGTGGGTACTTCTATACGACAGAAAGCCAAAAGCGTAACACAAATTGAAATATTGCCCAAGCCACCCAAAAACAGAGCATTAGGCAACCCATGGCCTTACTGGCCTACAACCCTCAAAACTTCCAGCTCTCACGAGGAAGGCTGCGAACGAAAATGGAGCCTCTCAACCAAAAGGTTTATCGGAGAGAAGGGTGTGCTCAAAAAAGTGGAATTGGTAGAAGTGGAATGGACAAAAGATGACAAAGGAGCCTGGAAAATGACAGAGCTGGAGGGCACCGAAAAAATGATGGAAGTAGATTTGGTTTTGCTTTCAATGGGTTTTGTACATGCTGTGCATGAAGGTTTGGTGCAAGAACTGGGCATAGAAACCGACCAAAGAGGCAATCTGAAAATAAACAACAACTATCAAACAAGTTCTGAAGAGGTGTTTGCTGCGGGCGACGCACATCATGGAGCCAGTCTGGTAGTTACAGCTATACAAAAAGGACGCGAAGCTGCCGAGAAGGTAAATAAATACCTTCTGGAAACGGCTTAATCCTCGAAATAGCTTTTTAAAAAAAAGCAGCTTTTCCTCTGAATCAGCGAAAGCTGAAAACCTTTTAAATTTTTCAGCCTAAAATAAAGTCAGGTGCTACATTTAAAATAACACTTTAGCCGTAAAAACTTTGATTTTTTACAAATGTGTTGTAAACTCACGGTTTATAAATACGGTAACCGATGATTAAAAAAGTAGTGGCCAAATTTGGAGGCTCCAACCTAAAAAAGAAAGAAGATATACAAAAGTTACTCCGGGTAATTAAAGCTTATGACAGACCCATGGTTATCGTGGTATCGGCCTTTTATGGTATCACCAATCATCTTATTCAGTCGATGGCCGAGGTCAAAAAAGACGAATCGCATATTGAGGTACTAATGCGCTTTCTGCGCGAACTGAAGGCCGAGGCCATTTTGGAAAATTTTGACGATAAATACTGGCAGGATAAGACACTGGCAGCAGTAGAGAGTCGAATACGTGAACTGAGCCGATACCTCACCGGAATACATTACATAGGCGACGTACCGGCATTTGTGGAAGACGTTATTCTGAGTTATGGCGAACGCCTGAGCTCTTTGGTCATCACCTCAATTTTACAAAGCAACGGTATCGATGCCGAAGAGGCTTTGCCCGAAGATATGCCCTTGCTTACCGATGGCGAGTTCGGTAATGCAACTGTTGACTACGACAAAGCATCACCAAATGTTAAGGGGCGTTTAAAAGAAGATAAAATTTATGTAGTGCCCGGATTTTATGGTGTTTCGGACAGTGGTAAGATTACCTTGCTGGGGCGCGGGGGTAGCGATTACTCGGCAGCAGCCATAGCACGCTGTTTGGATGCGGAGTCGCTGGACGTATGGAAAGACGTGGACGGCTTTATGAGTGCCGATCCAAAATTAGTAGCATCACCCAAACGTATTACCAGCCTGTCGTATGCCGAAGCGGCTGAGTTATCATACTTTGGTGCCAGCATATTGCACCCACGCACGGTGGAACCGCTTAAAGAGGTAGCAATTCCCATTCACATCGGAAACATTGATTCATTTAAGGGCATTATAGAGCCCGGCACCATAGTGCAGGCCGTAGAAACAGTGAGTGCACAAATTATTAAAAGTGTAACCTTTAGCGATGACTTTGGCCTGTTAAAATTACGCGGAGCCGGTGTGGGCCTTAAACGGGGTGTACTGGCAAAAGTAACCGTAGCCCTGGACAGAGCCGGTATAAATATTAAATCCGTAATCACTTCTCAGGTGGTAATTAATTTGCTGCTTTCGGCAAAAGATGTTAAACGTGCCTATAAAGTGGCGGAGGACTTAGAGCTGTCGGCCATAACAGAAATTACAGCTACCGAACAGGTTTCTACTATTGCTGTAGTGGGCGAGGGATTACTCGAGAATCCCGGTGTAGCCGGACGCTTATTTATGGCGCTGGCCAAAAAAAAGATAAACATACGTATGATTGTTTCCGGAGCCTCGGTAGTGGCCAGTTATTTTATGGTTGCCGCCAGCGACCGCGATGCAGCCATAAAAGCTATCCATCAGGAGTTTTTTGATTAAGCCCGAACCATAGCGCATAAAAAAAAGCCGGGGTGTAAAAACACTCCGGCTTAATATAATCTCTTGAACCCAGCTGCTGTCTGGTGAAAGACTTAAGCTCTGTTCATAATTTCTTCATTAAAGCGTATAATATATTATAATACTCTAACGTTTACGGCGTTCATTCCTTTGCGACCTTCTTTAAGCTCGAATTCTACCGCATCGTCTTCACGAATTTCATCGATTAAACCTGATACGTGAACGAAATACTCCTGGTTTGTTTCGTCCTCTTTGATGAATCCAAATCCTTTAGATTCATTGAAAAATTTTACTGTTCCTTTGTTCATTACTGTAATTAAAAAAATTTATGCGACAAAGATAAAGTAAATTACTACACCTGCAACAATAGCCGTAATTTATTTTAATTATTTTATTTAGCGGCAATGTATAAGCGAGAAGATTCATTTCAATCGCCAGGCTAACACACAGGGTCATATGTCCGTGATGCTTTTAGTCAACCCCGTGAGTGCTGTATAAAATAAAGTAACGATCGTTCCACGCTACCAGGCAATCAATTTATAAAAAATGGAATCAATAGTAAAGTCCACAAGCGTGTTTTAAAATTATTGCACTGTTACAAATTACGCACGGGGGTAAACTAATTATACAACGCCATTAGTTACCCCATGCGCAAAAAAGATTACATGTTTTTTAAATAAACAAATTAAGATTCGATTGTTCTGCCTCCTCCAGATAATTAGCTACACCTCCAATGTTTACGCCATTTATCAGCTCCTCTTTTTGCACACCCATAATGTCCATACTCATTTGGCAGGCTATCATGTTTATGCCGCTTTGTTGTGCCTGTTCAATCATGGTTTCTAATGCATCAACGTTTTTGTCTTTCATTCGCAGCTTCATCATACGGCGTCCCATGCCTCCCATGTTCATGTTAGATAGTCTAAGCTTACCGGCATGTCCGGGCATCATTTTATCGAACATATTGCCCATTACATCCTTCTTCAACTTGGGGCGATTTACATCTTTAATTACGTTCAGTCCCCAAAAGGTGAAAAACATGGTAACCTTTTTACCCATGCTGGCCGCTCCGTTCGCTATTACAAAGGAAGCCAGAGCCCGATCCATATCATCGCTGAATACCACCATGGTTTTGTGATCGTTATCGGATTTAGCGGTAGCCTGGTTTTCGGTTTCCTTTTTATTCTTCTGGATAATGGCTCTTATCTCTCCCGACTTGTTTTCACGCGATATCAATTGGTGTCCTGTTACATTACACCATGAGGCTACATCGTTGTAAAAACCCGGGTCGGTGGCTTTCACCTCCAACCTTTCGCCGTACTCGATGGCATCAATACTATCTTTGAGTTTAAGTACGGGTCCCGGACACTGCAGCCCACAGGCATCAACAACCATCTGCCTTACCTCTATTTTTGGCATACCGGCACCATTACTTCCCGATACAAGCTCGTTTTGCTTTTCTTCGGACGAAAAAAATATTGCATTCGATTGTTCATCCATAGTCTGTCGATATACTTTTAAACCACCGGATAAATTATACACCTTATCGAAGCCATTTTGCTTTAGAATTCGGGCGGCTACATACCCACGCAAACCTACCCCACAAAAAATCATTATCTTTTTATCTTTCGGTATGCGGTGAAGATTTTTGCGAACTGCATCCAGCTCAATATTAACAGCATCCTCAATGGCATCGATACTAAACTCCTCCGGGGTGCGCACATCCAACACAAAGACATCCTTTTTTATCCGCTTGGCAAATTTAAAGGGCGACAAGGGTTTAAACAATCCACGGATAATATTTTCGGCATTGTAGCCTAATTGATTTACCGGGTCTTTGGCGGAGCTGAACGGTGGGGCGTAGGCATGTTCAATTTCCTGTAAATCGTAGATGGTACCGTTATTTTTTATCACGGTGGCTAACAAATCCAATCGCTTATCAACACCCTTATAACCAATCACTTGCCCACCATAAAGCCTACCAGTATTTGGGTCGAAGCTAATCTTTAGCATCATCTGCATAGCGCCGGGGTAATAACCGGCGTGCGAACCCGCATGAACAATAGTACAATCGTGCTTTATGCCCTGTGCTTTCAGGCCGCGGTGCGTCATACCCGTTATGCCGGCAGTCATATCAAATACTTTAGCAATAGCTGTGCCTATGGAGCCTTTGTATTTACGCGTGTGACCGTAAACCATGTTGTCGGCCAGAATACGCCCCTGACGGTTGGCCGGGCCGGCTAAAAATGCGATGGTCGGTTTACCGGTTATCGGATGCGGAAATTCTATGCTGTCGCCAACAGCATAAATGTCTTTTACCGATGTTTGCAGGTATTCATCTACCCAAACACCTCCGGTCTCCCCAATTTTTATACCTGCTGCTTTGGCCAGGCTGGTATCCGGTTTTACGCCAATAGAAAGAATAATGAAATCGGCTTTAATTATCCGTCCACTCGATAGGTTCACTTCGATGGTATCGTCAACCTGCTTAAACTCTTTAACGGCGTCTTTTAAAAAAAGCGCTACGTTTTTTTCTTTAAAATGATGATGCAAGGGTGCGGCCACTTCGCTATCCATCATGTTCATTACCTGGGGGGCAGCTTCTACCACCGATACTTTAACACCACAGTGATGCAGGTTTTCGGCCATCTCCAAGCCAATGAAACCTGCACCTACAACTACAGCGGTACGCGGTGTGTTATCATCCACAAACGATTTAATTTTATCCGTGTCCTCCACATTGCGCAAGGTAAATATATTGGGCAGATTAATGCCAGGAATGGGCGGTTTTACCGGTGAGGCACCGGGCGAAAGAACCAACTTATCGTAGGATTCGGTGTAAGTTACACCTGTTTTTACCGATTGAACCGATACCTGCTTCTTTACAGGATTGATAGAAGTAACTAAAGACAATATCCGGATGTCGATATTAAATCGGGCACCAAAGGATTCGGGAGTTTGAACCAAAAGCTTGTCGCGCTCTTTGATTACACCTCCAATATAATAGGGCAATCCGCAATTGGCGTACGAAATATGAGGTCCCTTTTCGAACATGATAATCTCGGCCTGCTCGTCGACTCTACGTAAGCGCGCCGCTGTTGTTGCACCACCGGCAACTCCTCCAACAATAATGTATTTCATATGTTTATAATAGATTTCATTTACCATATAGCCTGCCCCGATTTTTTATCGGGGGAACTCGCCCTTATAATCATTCCCCTTTGTGAGAGAATACGTTAACGGCTTGTTATATTCTTTTAATAACATAAAAACAGGATTGTGCTGTTTTCGTATACTAATGTGTTCGTATTTTTATTTAGCGTACAAATATATGAATATTTTTATATGTAGGTATTTGTATGCTTATAACATGGAATGTAAAATGTGACGTAGAGGGGATTTACACATCACCAAATTTATAAACAGCAATAATTGCGAATCATGTTATAAATATCTTATTTTGCAGGCATGGAGTTACTGCAAATAAAAGGGGTGGGGCCGGTACTTTTTCAGCTTAGCAAAAAGGCAAAGCGCCTTAGCATCAAACTAAAGCCTTTTGAACCTGTAAAAGTGGTGGTTCCTTTAAATGTGCACCCTAAAGAGGCCCTAACATTTGTTGAATCCAATAGGCAATGGATTCGGGATAATTTGCAAAAAGTGAAAGAAAAAGAAAACGACCTGACCATATTTGATGAATCCACTCTATTTAAAACACGCTCTTTTACCCTTGCCATAAAAAAATCTCCTCTTAAGCAAATGCGCATGCAATTAAAAAATGGACGGCTCTGCATTGAGTATCCCGCCCATATGGAAGTGAGGTCGGCCGCGGTGCAGGAAAATATTCGTTACGGCATTGAGGAAGCGATGCGGGTATCGGCCAAAAATTACTTGCCAAGGCGCTTGCATGATTTGGCACAGCAGCACGGCTTTACCTATAAGCGGGTGTTCATCAAAAATTTAAAAAGCAGATGGGGCAGCTGCTCAAATGTAAACAATATCAACCTTAACCTACATTTGATGCGCCTTCCTGACCACCTAATCGACAGCGTTATATTGCATGAGCTTTGCCATACAGTTGAAAAAAATCATGGTCCGGGCTTTTGGCAGCTTATGCACAAAGTAACAGGGGGCAAAGCAAAACTGTGGGACAAAGAAATAAAGCATTACCGAACCGTAATTTACTAGGTATGAACTGGAATAAGTTATTATCGACTACGCGTACCGGACAGGAGGATGCCACACAAACAGTAAAGCATCAACGCACACAATTTCAGCGCGATTACGACCGCTTGATTTTTTCGTCGCCTTTTCGGAGGATGCAGGACAAAACACAGGTGTTTCCTTTGCCCGGAAGTGTTTTTGTGCATAACCGTCTCACCCACAGCTTAGAAGTGGCCAGCGTAGGCCGTTCGTTGGGTCATAATATTGCGGAGTTTTTATTAGAAGAGAAAAAAATTGATAATACCCTGGTACACGAAATTGGTTCCGTGGTGGCTACCGCTTGCCTGGCGCACGATATGGGAAATCCGCCATTTGGTCATTCCGGCGAATCGGCACTTTCGCATTACTTTATACATGGCGAAGGCAAAAAACTAAAAGAAGAGTATGAAATTGACGATGCCCAATGGAACGACCTGATAAATTTTGAAGGTAATGCCAATGCTTTTAGAATACTTACGCACCAGTTTAAAGGACGCCGGAAAGGCGGTTTTTCTCTTACCTATACTTCCGTTGCATCCATTTTAAAATATCCCTATTCGTCGGGATCAAGCGATAAAAAAAAGTACGGTTTCTTCCAGTCCGAAAAGGCTATGTTTGAGCAACTTGTAAATAAATTGGGACTTATAGAAAAAGCACCCGGCGAATACTGCCGCCACCCACTGGTTTACCTTGTTGAGGCTGCCGACGATATTTGTTACCAAATAATGGACGTGGAGGATGCACATAAATTAAGGATACTGCACACCCACAGAACCAAGGAAATTTTGATGGCTTTTTTGGCCGAGGAGGAAGACCGGGGCGCACGCCGTAAAATTGAAGAGCTGTGCCGTGAGGTTACCGATATCAACGAGCAAATAACACTTATCAGAGCTTCCGTTATAGGAAAACTGGTGGGCATGTGCACCCGGATATTTAAGGATAATTACGATGCCATCATGTCAGGTAATTTCAAGGGAAGCCTCACAGACCATCTAAGTGGAAAAACCAAGGCTGCTGCACAAAACTGTACCCGAGTTTCGTTTAAAGAAATATACCACCACCCTTCAGTTGTGGAAATAGAAATTTCAGGTTTTAAAATATTAGGCTCCCTGTTGCACGAGTTTTCAAAGGCCGTACTCACCCCTAACGATAAATATAGCAGCATGTTACTGGCCTTTATTCCGGAACAGTACAGGGTAGATAATACAGCCACCACTTATCAGAAATTGCAAAGCGTGCTCGACTTTATTAGTGGAATGACAGATGTTTATGCCCTTGATTTATACCGCAAGATAAATGGGATGGGATTGACGGATAAAAGGTTTTAATATTGGTAAGATCAAAATATATACAATCCCTACAGGCAGTAATAACACATCGTATAATCCAGGTGCTTCCATACCATTGTTAGGTGCTGTTTAATCGTTTATATCAAATACACACCGTAATAGCATATATATATTTAATTTATTCTTCTTTTTATGCAATATTATTATTGATATTTAACTTTTAATGATACATTTGTACTTATAGTTATTTTTATTTACAAGTTATTATGAAAGAAGGTAAAGTAAAATTTTTCAACGAATCTAAAGGTTTTGGATTCATCAAGGACAACGAATCTAACGAAGAATATTTCGTTCACGTAACCGGTCTAATTGACCAAATCAGAGAAGACGACGATGTTGTCTTTGAACTGACTGAAGGTAAAAAAGGATTAAATGCGGTAAATGTTAAATTGGCATAACGAAATAAACTTATATTGATATTTCAATTTTCAACGCAAAGTCCAAGCCTCGCTATAACAGCGGGGCTTTTTGCTTTTAGTACCCTTTCACATTTTTAAAACATAGACTTAACCCGAGATGGTGTCCTACCTTATTGGCATTTAAAAACTACTGTAATTACAATATTAACTAATTGTTAACCCTCTCTTCTCTTAAAATTACCTTACTTTGTTGCAATGGCCTTTGTTTCAATATAAATGACGTATGTATATATTTGAATGTGTATATGCCTGAGCTACTGACAAAAAGAATAGGTTGCGTTACTTTACTTGTGCATCTGCTAAAAAAACATAGCAAAGAACCTACTTTTTTGTCACCCTAAAGTGTAAGTTTACTGTCTTTAATAATGACATCAAATAAACAAAGATGTACTATTAACGTTTTGCATCTTCATATATAAAATTATAAATACAATTATAATGAGTAAGGGAATTACATTTTTTGCAATTTTATTGCTAAGTATATTAAATGGAGTGTCCAACGCACAAATATTAGAGCCGGCCAAGTGGAAGGTGCAGCTCTCTGTTAACGATGCTGCTGTGGGTGATGAGATTGATGTTGTTTTTAAAGCCAACATTGATGATACCTGGTATCTATACTCCAACGATTTTGACCCTGAACTGGGTCCCATCTTAATTTCGTTTAACTTTGATGAAAACAATACTTACGAGCGCGTGGGTGATGTAAAACCCATAAATGCTAAGAAAAAGTACGACGAAGTATGGGAAGGTGAAGTAAGTTACTTCGAAAAGAGTGCCGAATTACGTCAGACTATACTTATTAAGGAATTGCCCTTGAAAGTATCGGGTACTTTTGATTTTCAGAGTTGCTCCAACGAAACCGGCATGTGCGTAATGGGCGATGATAAGTTTGACTTATCACTGAAGGGAAAAGCCACAACAAAAAAACAAAACGATAATACTTCCGCGGTAAAAGTAGAGGCGGAACAAAGGGAAGATGAAACTGCCCAAAAGCAAAGTGATAGTGCCGATAAAAAAGACGTTGAAATTAAAAATGGTAACGAAACAGAGCCTATAGAAACACAAAGCACCACAGAGAAATCTGAAAGGAGCTATTGGATGATATTTTTCCTTTCGTTTCTGGGTGGATTTGCTGCGCTGCTAACACCCTGTGTTTTTCCGATGATACCCATGACGGTAAGTTTTTTTACCAAGCAAAGTACCAGTAAAGCCAAAGGCATCCGAAACGCTATTCAATACGGTATTTTCATAGTTTTAATTTATGTGGTACTGGGGTGGGTAGTGGTACTGCTTTTTGGTGCCGATGCGTTAAATGCCTTATCCACAAACCACTGGTTTAACCTTTTCTTTTTTCTTTTGCTGGTGGTATTTGCCATATCCTTCCTGGGAGCATTTGAAATTGTGTTACCCGCATCATGGGTAAATAAAGCCGATTCGGGTGCCGATAAAGGTGGTTTGATAGGTTCGTTTTTTATGGCGCTTACCTTGGCTTTGGTTTCTTTTTCGTGTACAGGTCCCATAGTGGGTGCCTTATTGGTTACCGCTGCATCCGAAGGCGGAATAGCTCCACTCATTGGGATGTTCGGTTTTTCACTGGCCTTGGCTTTACCCTTTGCCTTATTTGCCGCTTTCCCGGGGTATTTAAACTCGTTGCCTAAATCGGGCGGCTGGTTAAATTCTGTAAAAGTGGTACTGGGCTTTTTAGAACTGGCACTGGCCTTTAAATTTTTATCTAATGCCGATTTGGTATTGGATCTTGGTCTTTTGGAACGTGAAGTATTCATCGCTATTTGGATTGCAGTTTTTGGTGCCCTAGGGTTTTACCTCTTTGGCAAACTGAAATTGCCCCACGATTCTCCAATGGATCATCTGCCGGTTTCCAGATTGCTGCTGGGTTTGCTGGTTTTTTCTTTTACTATTTATATGATACCCGGCTTGTGGGGAGCTCCGCTAAAACTGATTAGTGCTTTCCCTCCACCTATGGAATATGCCGAATCGCCCGAGGGAGTGGGTAACCGCGCCAGAAAAGCTATTAGTGTGAGCAGCACGGCGCTGAGCGATGAGCAACGGATACTCGAAGAAAAAAGACATGTAGGACCCCAGGGGCTAATGGTATTTCATGAGTACGATGATGCCCTGGCTTATGCCAAATTGGTGAATAAGCCTTTGTTTATCGACTTTACCGGCAAAGCTTGTGTCAATTGCCGTCAAATGGAAATTAATGTATGGTCCGACCCGGCAGTTAATTCACTGATGCTTAACGATTTTGTTGTGGTGGCATTATATGTTGACTTCAAAAAAAATCTGCCCAAAGAAGAGCATTACACATCCGAAACAACGGGTAAAAAGATAACCACAATTGGTGGTAAATGGAGTGACTTCCAGATTTCGAGATACAACATAAATAGCCAGCCCTATTATGCCATTGTAGATCATTCAGAGGAAAATCTGGTTGAACCCAGAGGATACGAACCAAACAAAAAAGCCTATGCCGAATGGTTGCAAAAGGCAAAGGAAAACTTCCACAAAAAATAAGGAAGTTGCAATACCTCATAAGCAAGATCGTTTACTTTGCTTGGTTTAATCTAAACTAAGTTGATGTCCTACACCTTTAAAGAGCATACCATGTACAATGACTTTTTATGTAAGCTTAAAGAAGAATTTGTTCCGGCACTGGGTTGCACCGAACCGATAGCTGTAGCCTATGCCGCAGCTTTAAGTAGAGAAATTTTAAACGAAGAACCCGAAAAAATTAAGCTCAGGGTAAGTGGTAACATTTTTAAAAACGGGATAGGCGTTGGCATACCGGGCTCGGGCATGGTAGGTTTAACAATTGCCGGGGCCATGGGTGCACTGGGAGGCAACCCAAAGTACGAACTCGAAGTACTGGATGGCATAAGCACCGATATTATTGAGAAATCAAAAGAGTTTGTCAACCAAAATTTGGTATCGATAGATGTTAAATCCGACGTACCCAAGTTGTATATCGAGTGTACGTGCTACAGTGGAAACCATACCGGAAGGGTAATTATTGAAAACCGCCACACCAACGTAGTGCTTAAAGAAAAAAACGGTAATGTTATTTTTAAAAAAAATAGCGGCAAAGCCGATACCGTAAGGAACGATTTTAAAGAATGGAATTTTAAGAAAATCTATAATTTTGTTCAAGAAGTAAAAATAGAGGATATTGAGTTTCTTCAAAAGGGAATAACACTAAATAACAACATTGCAAGAGAAGGCTTAACCGGAAACTACGGCCTGCAGGTAGGAAAGTCGATGATGTTAAGTATGGAAAAAGGGCTATTATCGAAAGACCTGATGAATAAGTCTATCATGCTTGCCGCAGCTGCTTCGGATGCGCGTATGGCAGGTAGCTCCATGCCTGTTATGTCCAATTGCGGAAGCGGAAACCAAGGCATTAGTGTGACTATACCTGTGGTGGTGGTGGCCCAGGAGCTGGGAGCAAGCCAGGATAAATTACTTAGAGCCATGACCTTGGCGCTGCTGGTGAGTATTTATATGAAATCCTTTGTAGGGCAACTGTCGGCGCTGTGTGGTGTTCTTTTGTCAACAACAGGTGCAGCATGTGGCATTACCTATATTATGGGTGGTAACCTGGAGCAACTGGGAATGACTTTGCAAAACATGACCGGCAGTGTTACCGGTATGATTTGCGACGGTGCCAAATTCGGCTGTTCGCATAAAATATCCTCCAGCGTTGGGGCGGCCATACAATCCTCGCTGCTGGCCATGAACCACAATCACTTAAATGGCCTAAACGGAATAATCGACGATGATATTGATGCGACGATTCGCAACATTGGCCGATTGGCAACCGAAGGCATGGAGGTTACCGATGATGTGATATTGCAAACCATGCTGGATAAAATAAAAAAATTTGAATAACTGAATTAACGACAAAGTACAAATCTCATCCGTAAAAGTCAGAAAAATAGTAGGATGCAAGTAGCAGGTATCGCATATCAAAGACTGCCCCTTGCCTTTCAAAAGGCTGGCGTTTTTTCGGATAATCATACAGAAAGAATTCTTAGTATAAATATAAAATGCGTACAATGAACAAATACATAACAGCATTATTGGTAGCTGCTCTATTGCTGCCAGGCGTATGGCTAAAAGCCCAAAATTCAACAAGTATTCCGTTAAATCCCGAGGTCAAGCATGGAAAGTTATCCAACGGCATGACCTACTATATCATGAAAAATCAGGAGCCCAAAGAAAGAGCAAGTATTTACTTTGTGCAAAATGTTGGTGCCATCCTTGAGGAAGATTCGCAAAATGGACTGGCACACTTTCTGGAGCACATGGCTTTTAACGGTTTGGAGCATTATCCTGGTAAAAGCATGCTTAAATATCTCGAAGCAAATGGCGTTAAATTTGGCAGGGATATCAATGCATATACTTCTCAGGACGAAACAGTGTATAATTTGAGCAATATACCCACCATCCGCGAAGGTTTGTTAGACTCTGCCTTGTTGGTGCTGCACGATTGGTCGGGCGGTTTATTGTTAGAAGGTGATGAAATTGAAGCAGAAAGAGGTGTTATACGCGAGGAATGGCGTACCCGGAGAAATTCCGGTTTCCGCTTGATGAAACAAACCATGCCTTATGTTTATAATAATTCAAAGTATGCCGAGCGTGATGTAATTGGTTCGCTGGATATCATCAATAACTTTGATCATCAGGAATTAAGAGATTACTACGACAAATGGTATCGTCCTGATTTGCAAGCCGTAGTGGTAGTTGGGGATGTAGATACGGAAAAGGTAGAGCAAAAAGTAAAAACACTATTCTCAAAAATACCGGCGAAAGAAAATCCTGCCGAAAGGGTTTACTACCCCATTGAAGATTCCGAAGAAATGGGGTTTGTGGTAGCTAAAGACAAAGAAGCGCAGGGAGTTGGTATAAACTGGATTTTTCGCAACAATCCGGTTGCCGAGCATAACGAAGCTTACATGCGCACAGGCATGGCGCAACGTATGTTCCGTATGATGATGAGCAATCGTTTGAGTGAGCTCACCCGTAAACCCGATTGCCCCGCCTTGAGCATGGGCGTAGGTCATTTTACACTTGCCCGTACCAAAGATGCGGCTTATTTAAGTATCAACCCCAAGGAGAATAAAGAAAAAGAAGCTTTTGCACTGATGGTAACAGAGCTTGAAAGGGCACGCAGATTCGGTTTTAATGAGTCGGAATTGGAACGTACCAAAACGGAGTTACTACGCAGTTACGAAACCTATTACGAAGATCGCGAGAAAATTAAAAATGACACCTGGGCCAAGCAATTGGGCGATCATTTTCTTAAAGCAAGTCCGTTGCCATCTATTGAATGGGAGCTGGAATTTGCCAAAAAAACAATCCCTGCCATCACCCTCAACGAGGTGCACGCGCTCTTTGGCGATTTTGGAAACGTGCCAAATAGTGTGATCACCATTTCGGGTCCCGATAAAGATGAAATTACCTATCCTACCAAAGACGAGTTGATGGCAGCGGTAGAAACCGTGCTGATGACAAAATTGGAACCTTATCACGATGATGCTGACGACAGTCCTTTGGTTGCACAAGAGCTGACAGAAAAAGCAGTGATCGAAGAAAAGCCGGTAGATGGAACAGATGCTATGATGTATAAACTGGAGAATGGGGCTCAGGTGGTTATTTTACCAACAGAATTAAGCAAGGATGAAATACTGTTCAGTGCACACAGCTTTGGCGGAATGTCCTTGTTAGAGGAAGATGAACTGGCAACGGGTAATTTGGTAACCAACATTGCCGCTATGTCGGGTGCTGGCACCTTTGATGCTACGCAGCTTAAGAAAAAACTTAGTGGAAAAATTGCCAATGTGTCCGCCACTTTGGGTGATGTGAGCGAGGGTTTTAGAGGGTCGGCATCGCCAAAAGATTTTGAAACGATGCTACAGTTGCTCTATCTTAAATTTCAAGAACCCCGTTTTGAGAAAGATTCGTACGAAACACTCGTAGGCTCTTTGAAAAACCGCCTGGTATATATAAAAACGGATAACAACAGAGCTTTTAGTGATACCATTAGTGTGCTGCGCACTAATTACAACCCGCGAAATCTGCTTTTTAACGAAGACTTTGTAAACCAGTTGGATTACGATAAGGCAGTAGCTATTTACAAAGATCGTTTTCAGGATGCCAGTGATTTCACCTTTATATTTGTGGGTAATATCGAGTTGGAAAGAGATATGCCACTGATAAAAAAATACATTGGCAACTTAAGCGCTTCGGAACGAACAGAAACATGGGTAAACCATAAAATTAAACCGGCTCCAGGAGCCAGTGCAAGGGTTATTGAGCGCGAAATGGAAGTTCCAAAATCAACGGTTTATTATTCCTTGTATAACGATGTGGAGTACAACCTGAAAACCAGAACCTATGTAAGGGTAATAGCCGACCTGTTGAGCAAAAGATACCTGGAAACCATCCGCGAAGAAGAAGGTGGCAGTTACGGGGTTAGCGTACGTCCATCCATTTCAAAACGTCCATATGAGCGTGCTTCCATCGCCATGAGTTTTGATACCGACCCCGAAAAAAGGGAGCGTTTGAGCGAGATAATGAAACAGGAAATAGTTAAGCTGGCCAAAAACGGGCCTATCCTTAACGACTTGAACGAGATAAAGAAAAACTATTTGAAAAATCGTGAAGAAGCGGAAGATCAGAATAGTTTTTGGCTAAGCGTAATTAGGGGTTCACTAATTAACGACGAACCTGTTGTAAGCACCGAAGACTACAACAAAATGATAAACGACATAAGCGCTAAAGAAGTGAAAAAATTTGCCCGGAAGCTATTCAAAAACTACGATTCGATTGAAGTGGTGATGAACCCTGCACAGGTAGAATAGTTAAGTTGTGTAGCGGTACTAACAAGCCTGTGGCGATCAAAAACCAAAAAGCTCCGAATTTTTTGTTCGGAGCTTTTTGGTTTTATGAAAAATTATTGCTGACTGCATAAACAATTGTAGCGCTAATTCCATATATGCAGCGTGCCGTTTAGTATTTGTGATTTATACTTGTAGAGCGGCCAATCCGAAGGGCCTTCTTGTTTTTCACCAGCTTCGGTGGCAAGGAAATACTTTGAGCCACACGTAGGACAAACACCAAAAATATCATCTTCAATTTCGATAAGGCTACCAAAATTTTTTTCGTAGGGGCACATTAAATCAAAAACAAAATAAAAATCAGGGGGTAGTTTATAAATAACCACGCCGGCGTTCCCGATAAGATTGCCGTACGAATCTCTTCGTATTATAAACGGATTTTCCTGATTATACCGTGGATCTGTGTCTATACCCTCAATTTGCGCATTAAAGCGTCGCGTAGGTATAATTTCTTCGGTATCTGTGCACGACACTAATAGGAATAAAGAAAGGATAGAAATAATCAACAATTTATTTTTCATATGTATAAAATATAGTTTGTAAACATGCCAAATGAAACTCGCCACCATGGTTATTTCCCTACTGTAGGACGGCTCAGGTTAAATGAGTAAAACTCCCCCTAGCCTGCCCCAACCGTTCGGGCGCAAGTTTCATGCATATCAGCTTAAATAACTTTACAAATTTATTAAAAAACTACTGCTGTGAAGGGTCTGAATAAAAAAAGACCATGCCCATGCTAAACCAACAGAAATTTTTATAACTTTATTGTTTAAATAAAAAATAAAAATGGAAAATTTAGGAGATTTACTCTATATTGTATTTGCCATAATTGCGGTTTTCTATAGTTTTATTAAAAAGAACGCACAAAAAGCCAAGGAAGCTACCCCGCCTATTTTTGAAGAAGATGAAGACGGTGAAGGCTTTGAACCGGACGACAGAACTATAGAGGGAGCCCCCGGCACACGTGCCACAGTGGTTCAGCCTGCTGCCATGTACCCGGACCAGCCACTCAAAGAAAGGGTGTTGGATAATTCGATGGAAGAAAAGAAAAAGCAAATGGAGCAGAGTTTTTCACGTATTAAACGCACAAGCGATATAAAAAAGACAATTGAGCTGGAAGAGGAGGAAAGCACCGGCGGATATATAAAGGATTTTGATTTGCGCGCAGCGGTAATTTATTCTGAACTATTAAAACGACCGGAATTTTAGTCCCTATTTCTAATTCAGTACTTATTTTATATCTTTGCAGCAAAGAGTTTCGGATTCCGGGATTCTTTATTTTTTTATATAGTAATTCATAAAGCAATACATAAAGGAGGAAGGCAAATGTCAAACGTAAGTTATCTTACCGAAGAAGGGCTGAAAAAATTAAAAGCAGAGCTCCATCAACTGGAGTCAGTAGAAAGACCCAGCATCTCGGCTCAAATAGCAGAGGCCAGAGACAAAGGCGATTTGTCGGAGAATGCAGAGTATGATGCAGCTAAAGAAGCGCAAGGATTATTGGAGATGAAAATTTCCAAAATAAAAAACATATTGGCTAATTCCCGGATTATCGACGAATCGAGGATTGACACCTCAAAAGTACAATTGTTAAATAAGGTTAAAATAAAAAACCTGAAAAACAATGCCGAGATGACCTATACCCTGGTTCCCGAGAGCGAAGCCAACCTAAAGGAAGGTAAACTCTCCATCTCAACACCCATAGCCAAAGGTTTATTAGGGAAAAAAGTAGGCGACACAGTGGATATAACCGTGCCCTCAGGTGTTATGACCTTTGAAATAGTAGAAATATCTATCTAAAGGAAAGCGTATGGCAACCCTATTTTCGAAAATAGTAAAAGGAGATATTCCTTGTTATAAAATTGCTGAGGACGACCGCTTCTTTGCATTTTTAGATATCAACCCGCTGCAGGAGGGACACACCCTGGTTATTCCCAAAAAGGAAGTAGATTACATTTTTGATTTGGATGATAAAACCTTGTGCGACCTGCATCTTTTTGCCAAAAAAATAGCATTAGCCCTCGACAAATCCATCCAATGCAAACGTGTGGGAGTGGTAGTACTAGGTTTGGAAGTACCCCATGCCCATATTCATCTGGTGCCCTTAAAAGATGAGGGCGACGTTAACTTTTCAAATCCAAAACTTAAGTTTACGCCCGAACAGTTTGAGGCTATTGCCAGCAAAATTAAGTTTAACCTGGAGCTATAGCCTTAAGTGTAGCAAAGTGTTTTTGGTTCAATCACAGCAATCACCATGAGTATTAACTGGATATTACTAATCGTAGGCGGTCTCTTCGAAACGGGATTCGCCATCAGCATGGGTAAAGCACAGCACACATCAGGCAAGGAGTCGTGGATGTGGCTCGCTGCTTTTGCTGTTTCTGTTAGTATAAGCATGTTTTTACTTTACAAGGCTATGGGAGGCGAAAAGGCCATTCCCGTAGGAACGGCCTATGCGGTATGGGGCGCCATTGGTGCCATTGGAACCGTTGTGGCGGGTATATTTTTATTTAAAGAGCCGGTGACCTTTTGGCGTATTTTCTTTCTCTCTACTTTGGTAATATCTGTAGTAGGCTTGCAGGTGGTAAGCGAGAGTTGATAATTCTTCCTTCGCACAAAAGATCATCCTAATTCCTCATCATCAGGCTCTTCCAAATAAATATCTATTAAACCCTCCGGCAAATCCACATGCAGGGTTTTTTCCGTATCATCGGAAGCAATAATAAAATCGGGGTGAATGGGGAATAGAATTTCTTTGTTTTCAAAATCAAGCGCAAACAAAGGGTTATTAACAATTTCAACTACTGCCCTTATCGAGCCAATACATCCCTTTTTTTTATCGTACACCCTGTACCCCACATAGCCCACATCCGGCATTTCATCCAGCGCTTCAAGCTGCTGTTTACCTACATACACAGCAGTGCCACACAAATCACCTGCTCTGCTCTCACTGTCCACGCCTTCCAGTTTAACCAATATACTTTTTGTGCCCTTTACCCGATAACTTTCTACATAAAACGGAACCAGCCCCTTGTCTATATCCAAAAACAGAAAATCCATATCCAGCTCCTCACTGTTTATCCCTTCTATTAATAGCAAGGTAAGCTCACCTTTTACGCCATGGGTTTTTTGGATAAAACCAATTTGTGTTGTGTCTTCTTTTTGTATCATGCCATTTATATTGGTAGGGTAAAAATAGAGAAATAGTATCTCAGCTGCAATATGCTGCGTAAAAAACCGGCGCATTACAGCAAGTTACTACGCATAAAAAAACCCCCATTGTGTAATGAGGGTTTTCTTATATTGTTTAAGATGCTTCTGCAAGCTGTCTTATTCGGCAGAAGGCTCTTCGGCAGGTGCTTCACCTTGCTCATCCTGTGCCTCGGCTGCAGGTGCTTCCTTCGCCTTTTGGGCTGCTTCGGCTTCTGCGGCCAAATCTGACTTTCTTTTGGCGATAGCCTCTGCTCTTTCGGCATTAACTTTCGCTTCACGTTCAAGCTGCTCTTTGCTTTGCTCGGCATCTTTACCGGCCAAGCCGTCAATTTTTGCTTGAATTTTGGCTTCCTTTTCCGTCAACCAGGCTTGAAATCTCTTATCCGCCTCGGCCTCGTCAAAGGCACCTTTTTTAACACCTTCTAAAAGGTGCTTTTTCATCATTACCCCCTTGTACGACAAAATAGCCCTTGCGGTATCAGTAGGTTGCGCTCCGTTACCTAACCAGGTTAAAGCCTTATCGAAGTTTAAATCGATAGTTGCAGGGTTGGTGTTGGGATTGTACGATCCGATACGCTCAATGTACTTGCCATCACGTGGCGCTCTGCTGTCTGCAACCACAATGTGGTAGAAAGCGTTTCTTTTACGACCGTGTCTTGCTAGTCTAATTTTTACTGGCATGTTTTAAATTTTATTTGATTTACAAATGTTGCAAAAGCTCTGTTTTGCGGGTGCAAAGATAAATATTATTTTTAAAAAGAAACTATGCTTTCCATTAAAAATTAATGCTTTAATACCACTTCCTCTATTACTTGTATCACTCCGTTGGAATCGTTACTTGGCGCAATAAATTGGGCCACATTTTTAACATCTTCGTGTGCATTTTCCATGGCATAACTGTGGCTGGCCATTTGTAACATCTCAATATCATTATGAAAATCGCCAAACACCATGGTCTCCTCTTTTTTTACGCCCAATAATTGCTGTATGTGCGCAACCGCAGCACCCTTATTAACCCCTAAAGGCATCAAATCTATCCATACATTGCTCGATGGCGCCACTACATGCTTTTCCTCGAAACGATTCCATATTTTGCCACTATTTTCTTGCCAGGTGAGTGAATCACAAATGGCCACTTTTAGCACTTGCTCATTAATTTTTTTGGCTTCATCTACCATCTCGATATTCGGATAATATTTTTTGGCCTTTTTTATAAAATCAGCATCATCCGATTCGGTGTAGGGCTTATGGGGCGTACAAATAACAGCGTCAACACCAGCTATTTTACGGTAGGTGTTTATTATTTCATCCATTTCGCTATTAGTAAAGCTGCCGGATATAAGTGGCTCTGGTTGGGTGCCGATATAGGCACCGTTGTCGCCAATAAAAATAATGTCGTGCGTAAAATGTTCAAATTGTGGACGCAGGCTGTAATGCGGTCGTCCGCTGGCTACGGCAAAACGAATACCCTTGTCACGCAGTTGTTTATATATGCTTTCAAATTTTGGCGACAATTCCTTATTAGAATTTAACAAGGTGCCATCCATATCTGTTACAATTAATTTTATCATGTTATTTATTTTTAGTTATCCTTAATCCTTTAATTCAATTATCACTTAATCCAATCATTACGTTTACTAACTCCATTTTTCGTTTAATCCATTCCGCCAACCGAAATGGTCAGGTCTATAAATACTAGCAGTTCGGCGCTGTTATCCCTTAACCGTACCACCTTTTTCACCCGAAGCCCAATTTAAACGGTGCACCGGGTCGTACTCCAAGGTTTCAAACCCTACCTTATCGTCTTTATGCTATTCGCCCTCTGCTTTTGGCTCTTATCATTATGCACAGCGGCTCTCTCTCAGTTTTACGTTCGCCGCATTATGCACATATTTAGCCACTCTCGGCTGATTGCTCTCCTTCTAAGAAATCTATTATCAATTGTACCACGTCGTTATAGTCGTCAATTCCTTTTTGAATATTGTTCGATTTCAGATAAGCATCATTGACTTTGGTGGTAACGTCATCAATTTTTTCGTTGCGCCACGAGCGCCAATGTGCATTTCGCACGCTCATATCGCCCAACACTTCCGGTCTTATTTTCGCTATTAACTCTTTTCTGTTTTTTATGCCACGCGATTGATAGATGAAATAGTCCAACACATACAACCAGCCTGCATAGCTAATAAAATCATCCTTGCTATTAACACAAATGAGCCATCCGTAAAAGCCTGCTTCTGCTTCGCTTGTTATCCCAAGTCGGTGCGATTTTTCGTGAGCCGTAACCACCGGTATGTCCCATGCAGTAAGGTGTTTATTCACATGCGTTTCGTTAAAAAAGGGGCCATAATAACCCAGAATAGTAGCCTTGGCAAAAAAATCGCTAAAGGTAATACGTTTTGTCCTGTTCCTGCCCATAGGATATTCATAACCCAAATATGCCGATTTACTTTTATACGAAGCCTCAATCAACGCATCGGTGATAGCGGGTTTAAATTGAGTTTGGGGCGAATAATAATAGTTGGTTTGCTCAATTACATAAATAAAATTGCGGATAAAAATGGAATCGTTGGTCGGGCTCTTGTTCAAATGTAACCTTTGGTGTGCCGATTGACGGTAATAATTAAAGCCCCAAAGCCAGTAGAACAAAACATATACCAGTGCAATAGTTTGTAAAACCCGAATCAAAAACCTGCCAAAGCCTATCTTCCGAAGTGCCAGGAGAACCAAGCCTGCAAGTAAGAGCAAAATCAGCGATACATAAAACGCATCGCCCAACGAAAAAGGCACGCGCACCGATGCCGAGGACAATACTTTGGCAATGTATGGATATAATCCGGTAGAATAAAACTTTTCGGTGAGCAATGCATTGCATTTAAATATGAGCTGCATTAACAAGGTCAGTAGAAAAAATATAAACAGTATGGAAGATTTTAAAACGGATGACTTTATTCGCATTAGGTAATTATTATTATTTTCGTGGTTTAAGCAAAGATAACGATAATACATGAACATACATTTTATTGCCATAGGAGGCGCAGCCATGCACAATTTGGCCATCGCTCTGCATAAAAAAGGATATAGAGTTACCGGTTCCGACGACGAAATATTCGATCCCTCGCGCAGTCGCTTGCAAACGCATGGTTTGTTACCCAAAGCCTTTGGCTGGTTTCCGGAACAGATAAACAGCAGCATTGATGTTATTATTTTAGGGATGCACGCCCGAAAAGATAACCCCGAGCTTATACGAGCGCAGGAACTGAACTTAAAAGTATACTCTTATCCTGAGTATTTGTACGAGCAATGCAAAGAAAAAAAACGGGTGGTCATTGGCGGCAGTCACGGCAAAACAACCATTACCTCTATGGTAATGCACGTACTTAAGGAGCTCGGCCACAAGTTCGACTACATGGTAGGTGCACAGATAGAGGGTTTTGATACCATGGTGCAGCTTTCGCATGATGCGCCCATAGCAATATTTGAAGGTGATGAATACCTCTCTTCTCCTATCGACCTACGACCCAAATTCCATTGGTACAAGCCACATGTGGCCCTACTCACCGGTGTGGCCTGGGATCATATTAATGTTTTTCCTACCTGGGAAAACTATGTGGAGCAATTTACATTGTTTGCCGATACACTGGCTTCGGATGCAACTCTTATATGGTACTTGATGGATCCGGAACTGCAAAAAATAGCGGATCATCTACGCCCCGATATTAAAAGCCTGGCCTACGATGAGTTGCCCTGTGCGCTCACCAACGGAAAATCAACCGTTACTTTTAATGGTAATAACTATACTTTATCTGTATTTGGTCCCCATAACTTGCAGAATTTAAACGGAGCCCGTTTGCTTTGCGCTGAGCTTGGTATTGCCGACGATACCTTTTTTAAGTGCATATCCTCCTTTAAAGGGGCTGCCAAACGCCTGCAAACATTGCGGAGCGAAGAAAGCGCTGCGGTGTTTTTAGATTTTGCCCATTCGCCCTCCAAACTCGAAGCTACGGTTAAAGCGGTAAAACAGCAGTATCCCCATAGGAAACTGGTGGCCTGTATGGAGCTGCACACTTTTAGCAGCTTAAACAAGGACTTTTTGCCCCATTATAAAAACAGCATGCAAGAGGCAGACATGGCCTACGTGTATTTCAATCCCAAAGTGGTGGCCCATAAAAAGCTTCCACCCATTAACGAGGAGATGGTGCGGGTAGCTTTCGGTACCGATAATGTGACTGTTTTTTCAGATACCGATAAATTACAACAAACGCTCCATTCGCTGAATTGGGAAAACAGTAACTTATTACTGATGAGCTCGGGCAATTTTTCGGGTATCGATTTTAAGGAGTTTGCCAAGGGACTGTTTTAAGATGGAAACCATCCCGATGTCTTCCCAAAAGATATTTTAGACCCTAATCCCAAATTTATCAAATTTTTTAGTGACTTTTTAATAGAATATGTTAGGTTTATCTTTTAAAATAAAATGGAGTCGACACCATTTGAAAAAACGGGGCGAAACTGAAAAGCCAAACGAGTAGGGATTATTTATTAAAGTACATTTCAATATGGAAGCACAGAAGGTGGACATGTTTATCATGACAAATGGCAAATACTTTGAAAGCCATGAGGTTATTCAAATTAGAGAGCAACTTCTTCAGTTAGACGACTCTAAATGGAGCCTGATTCAAACATTGCAATTCAAAGACCCTACAACAAGCCTTATTGTTTCATTGCTCGGCGGAAGTTTGGGCATCGACCGCTTTATGATTGGAGACACAGGACTTGGAATCGGTAAGCTTTTAACTTGTGGCGGCTTTGGTATTTGGGCTATAATTGACTGGTTCATAATTATGGGTGCTACCAGAGAAAAAAATATAGCTAAACTTAGACAAGCTTTATATTAATGTTTTGAGCAGGAATAAGCTATACGGAATTATACTTACCGCCTGCATATCAGGGTATATTTGGCTCTACCTGGGCATACAGAAAGGCATAAACGAAATAAATTCTGTTGAAGTATGTCTTTGGAAACATATAACAAATATACCCTGCCCTTCCTGCGGTTCAACAAGGTCTGTATTTTCTCTGATCAATGGGGATTTCATTAAATCGCTACTTATAAATCCGTTCGGTTTATTCATCACACTTATAATGCTTATAGTTCCCCTATGGATTACTTTAGACATTATTACCAAAAGAAAATCATTATTTGATTGCTATCAAAAATTTGAGCAAATCATAAAAAAACCCCAATTTGCAATACCACTCGTAATACTCGTGATAATAAATTGGATATGGAATATTACTAAAGGACTATGATAAATGTAAGAAAATTCCAATATGAACCGGGAGAGCATGAAACTGAAAAAGCTTCAAACAGCTACCTAATGTCCCTGATTGCTTTAATTGCGGGTTTACCTTTGCCAATTATAAACCTCATTGCAACCTTCATCTTTTATTTAGCCAACAGGAAAGGAACTTATTTTGTCCGTTGGCATTGCACACAGGCTTTACTCTCTCAGGTATCGGTACTATTTATAAACAGTTACGCATTTTGGTGGACCGTATCAATAATTTTTACTTCTCAGGCCGTAACCAACAATTACATTGCGTACCTTATTGCAGCTTTACTTTTCAATCTGGCTGAATTTATTGCAACCATATATACAGCAATTCAAACCAGAAAAGGTGTCCATATAGAATGGTGGTTTTATGGAAACCTGAGTAACCTAATCTGTAATCCAAAATCATGAGAAAGATAGTTCTACAATGCTTAGCAATAATATTATTGTTTTTTTCAACTTGGTTTGTGTTGGCTCAAGTTGATTGGATGTCTGTTTTGGAAGTTCAAAAAACAACGGATAAAACGGAAGAAAAGCTGGGAGAACTTTATTTGGAGTTATTCAAAAAAACAGGGGCCGAAATAGATAATCCCTTCGTAAACCATGCCATCGATAGTATTGTAAATACAATTTGCAGAGACAACTACATAGATAGAGAATCGATTAAAGTACACTTACTTCGTTCAGATGAAATCAATGCCTTTGCATTACCCAATGGACATCTGTTAATTTACAGTGGCTTAATTCTGGCTGCGGACAATCAAGATCAATTAGGTGGAGTAATCTGTCATGAAATAGCGCACATCCAACTTAATCATGTGATGAAAAAACTGGTGAAGGAAGTTGGACTTTCAGCATTAGTATCCATGACAATGGGGAAAGGTGGTGCTGAAATTATGAAAGAAACCGCAAAGCTCCTTTCATCATCCGCTTTTGACAGAAGTTTAGAAAAAGAAGCTGACATCAAAGCCATTGATTATCTGATTAATGCAAAAATAAACCCGGAACCTTTCGCTAATTTCCTGTATAAACTTTCCGATAACGAATTTGCAGCAATGAAGTACCAGTCGTGGATAAGCACCCATCCGGATTCAAAACAAAGAGCTGGATATATTATCGACAATATTAAAAACCAGCCCACAAAATACGAACCCGTACTCACGGCAGGCACCTGGATAAAATTGAGGGATATTTTATCCCAACCCTAATAATAACCCAGGGGATACGAATTATTTTTGGCCATAGAAATAAGTACGCCGTAATTAGTGGATAGATAAGAAAAGCCAAATACAAGCACCGGCAGAAAGGAAGTTTAAAAACCGGAAACCATAACTTACAAAAGATACAGCTATGCTAGTAGAGCTGGTTACTAAACAAGGATATGGGATAATAGTTAATGCTTATCAGGCTGTTTTTTAAATACAAAAATCAAAACACCACTGTATGTTACAAAAAATTACACCTTAGCTGTTTGCGCCTGTAATTGTAGTAAAACATTATATTTTACTAATTGTTACTATGAAGAAACTTAAAAGAACTAGATATGATTTCAAGCAGCTATAAAACAGAAAATCCCAAAACACAGCTAAATTATTATAAACCTTTTTGCCAATAGGCAGGAATTAATTACTATCCGGTATGAGCGAACTTATTAATAACTCAAGATATAGAAAGGAAAAGCTTAAAGAGCTTATTTTAAAACTGCACGATGGCCAATCCGCTGACGAAGTTCGAAAGGAGCTTATTGAATCTTTAAAGAATATTCCTTACGGAGAAGTAGTAGAAGTGGAGCAAGAACTTATTCACGAAGGACTACCTGAATCAGAGGTCCTTAAATTATGTGATATTCACGGTGCTGTGCTCGAAGGAAATGTTGATTTGAGTGGCGCTAAAGATATTCCCGAAGGCCATCCTGTTGATGTTTTTATAAAAGAAAATATTGAATTAAAGAAGGTTGCACAAAAAGCAAAAGGCTTGCTTCAGGCGCTTGGTCAGGTTGAAAACGACGAGTTTGAAAAATACATTTATGCTTTACAAGGCTTATTTAATGAACTCATGGATGTGGATAAGCACTATCAACGTAAAGAATATCTGCTATTCCCGTATCTTGAAAAAAACGAGATTACCGGCCCGCCTAAAGTAATGTGGGGAAAGCACGATGAAATAAGAGAACAATTAAAAGGATGCATCCAGATTCTTAAAGCACCCGAATTAACAGCAGATGATTTAGAGGATTCTCTCGAACTGGTATTTTATCCTGCTGTTCAAGGATTAATAGATATGGTGCAGAAAGAAGAGGAAATTCTTTTCCCGATGGCCATGGATTTGTTAACGGTTGAAGATTGGTACAACATTCATAAACAAACACTTGAATTTGGATTTACCTTATACGACCCTCAGGTAGATTGGAAACCGGAAGGCATGACCGAAGCAAGTACGGAAACAAATATATCGGGAGACGGTAACATTAAGTTACCTTCGGGTAGTTTTACCGCAAAAGAGATAATGGCTATCCTTAATACGATTCCAGCCGACATGACCTTTGTAGATAAAGATGATAAGGTTAAATATTTCACTCAGGGTAAAGAGCGAATTTTTGCCCGTAGCCGTTCAATCATAAACCGAGATGTACGCTTGTGTCATCCTCCGGGCAGTACCCATATTGTTGAAAAAATTGTAGACGATTTTAAATCAGGCAAAGCCTCACATGCACCATTCTGGATTCAGATGAAAGGCAAATTTATTAAGATAGAATACTTTGCCCTGCGAGATGAAAATGGAGAATACCTGGGAACGTTGGAATACTCTCAAGACTTAACAGAAAACAGGGCATTAGAAGGAGAACAGCGAATTTTATCTTATGGTGAACCAAAGGACCAATAACATGATTAAATTGATTATAACACCCAAAACAAAAATATTCGATTTGCTTGAGGCGTATCCGCAGCTCGAAGATGTTCTAATAGCCGCTGCACCACCATTCAAAAAGCTCAGAAACCCTGTATTAAGAAAAACGGTGGCTAAAATAACCAGTCTTTCCCAAGCAGCGACTATTGGGGGCGTAAAAGTTGAAGACCTGATTAATACCTTACGCACTGAGGTGGGGCAGAAAACAACGGATAGCATTGTGGTAGAGCATGGCCATTATGTAACAGAACAGCCGGATTGGTTTAAAAACAGCAACGTTGCGGAAATAATCGATATTCGGGAAATACTGAATGCCGGAGAACAACCAGTACATGAAGTGCTTTCAGCAGTAAATAAACTTGAAAACAATAAAATACTCAAAGTAATTGCTCCATTTATTCCGGCGCCCTTAATTGATAAATCACTTAGTTTAAATTATAAGCACTGGTTAGATAAAAAGGGAGAGGAAGAATTTTGGGTGTTTTTTAAAATATAGCATAAAACATGTCGGAATTCACTCATACAAAGCAAACAAGACTCAAAAAGTTACTTGAGGTTTCTAAACTTATTTTGGAAACTGGAAATGCTCATTCTTTTATAATTGAAAACAAGGATTTTATTCCTACAGTTATTCCAACTGATTTTATTACACTTTTCGATGAGCTAATAAAAGAAGGATACAATATGGAAGATATTAAAGTGCTAACAAATAAAGTACTGAATATTTTCCACGTTCCAATTCGCGATTTTGTAAGGCTTAAACCTAAGCCTGATTCATTTCTAGCTGTGTTGGAACAAAACAACCACGAAATGGAATTGGTATTGAAAAAAATCCGCCCGGTTTTCAAAGAATTTGTGAAAAACACAGATCATTCTGTTTTGAAAGAACAACTCAAAGAACTTTTTACCCAACTCGAAGTTTTTTCAAAACACTACACCATTAAGGAAAATGTTTTGTTCCCCATCATTGAAGAAACATGGCCCGATTATCGTTGCTTGCAGATAATGTGGTCGTTTCATGATGATATTCGCAGAAATATTAAATCCGTAATCAACCAGGTACAGGAAGAGAATATCAACTTGAAAACATTCAATAAATGCGTAGGCGATATTTTCTTTAATATGTATGCTATTAAATTTAGAGAAGAATGCATTCTATTTCCTTATATACTCTCAACAATTAGCGAAAGTCAATTAGAGAAAATGAATCGGGAGGGATTTAAACTCGGCTACCCTTATGTTCAACCCAATTTAAAAGAGGAAAATACAGTAGAAACAGAATTCGATGGCAATCTGGTGAATCTGGGAACCGGCAAGGTTAGTATAGAACAAATAAAACTAATATTCAATCACCTTCCCGTGGATATAACTTTTGTTGATGAGAACAATAAGGTCTGCTATTTTTCAACTCCTCCCAAACGTATATTTCCCCGGACAGCTGCCATTATCGGACGTGAAGTAAACAACTGTCACCCGCCTGAAAGTGTGCATGTGGTAGAGCAAATAGTACAATCGTTTAGAAATAAAGAAAAAGACCAAGCCGATTTTTGGATTAAAATGCGAGGCGAATATATTTTAATTCAGTATTTCGCTGTTCGTGATAAAAGCGGAGAATATAAAGGTGTAATTGAAGTATCTCAGGAAATATCAGACATTAAAGCATTGGAAGGAGAAAAAAGATTATTGGATTGGTAAGTAGCACTATTAAATTTATGCTACGCACCGTGCGGTTTGAAAATGACATGCCCTGTAAACATACACTACGCATAACCGAACCCTCAGGTACAAGCCAACACTTTTATCCGTATTTAAATTTTTTTCTGGTTACCGGTAAAGGGGAACTTTGCATATTGCTCCTCAAACAAAGCCACCTTATCGTAAGTAGGTATTGCAAGCTACCGGATGGCTTGCTGCTCTTTAGACTTAAGAGCACTTCTGCTTCTGGTGCGGAGACAGTTATTTATAAAGACTTAAAAACAATTAGTAATGGAGGCAGCACATAATAAACACTGCCATAACCCTATTAAATAGTGTTTTAAAATAATCAATACAATACACCAGGCTATAGCAGTATTTAAAACAGAATACTTTATATGAACCGAAAAATTGCAGTTTCAAGAGGAATAAATGCTGGTGGTAAACGCAAAATCCTATTGGCCGGCCAAATAAAACGAAGAAAATACTTTATCTTACCACTATGCACCCGATCAATTCAAAATTGTGGGTAAAGACGTATTTATATTTGGTTGGTGCAAATAGCACGAATCAAAATTGACCAATAACTTTATTGAAAAACAATTAAAAGTTGGTGCCACAACAAGAAATTGGAAAACAGTATTCAAACTATTCAGAACAAATTGACAGTTAAAACAGTGTAAATCATCAACTAAATAATGAAAAACAACATGAACTTAGGCGAATTTTCAGCAGTGTTTAGTATGAAAGTTATTAATACATCCAAAAAAATAAGCGCTCAGCTTTTCGTTTATATTGTATTTGTTTTATTAATGGGCACCACGCAACTGCCTGGGCAAACAAAAGCCTCGATAATGCCCCCCGATACCTTGCAGGTGGGCATTGCCGGCAGTGCACCTTTTGTGTTCAGTAAAAATGCTTCCACTAAAGGAATTGCCATCGAAATATGGGAACACATCGCCGTAAAAAAAGACTGGGGTTACAAATACCAGTACTATGATAATGTGGAGGAGGCAATGAATGCGCTAAGCGCTGGCAGCATTGATTTGGTAGTGGGCCCTATAAGCATTACTTCGAAAAGGCTACAAAACATGAGCTTTTCACAACCTTTCTACAACTCAAGCTTGTCCATATTGTCGCGTTCCGACAAGCCCAACCTATGGGAAAAGGTAAAACCCCTGTTTAGCATTAAGTTGCTGATGGCCGTTGCTGTTTTTTTAATTATTCTGGCTATTGTAGGTTGTTTGCTATGGTTGGCCGAACGCAAAAAATCACCTGAACAGTTTCCCAAAGATCCCATTAATGGTATCGGCACCGGCATGTGGCTGGCTATTGTAACAATGAGTACCACCGGCTATGGAGATAAGGCACCCATAACCGTATCGGGGCGTATTATAGCGGGCAGTTGGATGATTATATCCATTATTTTCGCCACTTCTATGGTAGCAGGTATCGCAAGTACCTTAACACTCTCCTCCCTAAGCACTTCAACGGTTACAAACGTGGAACAGTTGTCGCAACGTGCGGCGGCAACTATTTCTGCTTCGCCATCCGCACGGTTTTTAAATGAACACAAAGCCCAATTACATGAGGTAAACAGTTTAGATGAAGCGGTATCGCTATTAAAAAGCAAAAAGGTGGATGCGGTTGTTTACGACCGCCCTCAATTGTTATATTATCTGAAAAATAACCCCGACGAGGATTTATACATCGCTAAAGCCGAATATTATAAGCAGGGCTACGGCTTCGCATTCCCATTAAACACGGCTCTGGTGTACGATGTAAACCGTGCTTTGTTAGAACTTGCCGAAGGACAGGAAACCGAGAGGATTATCAATTATTATTTAGATAAAGATGAATAACAGCTATCTACATATAACCTTTTGGCTACCCAACAGTTTATCTTGTAATAGCCTTTAAACGAATTTAATTGATTAAATTTGTACCTTGTTTTAAAACGATTTTGTTAACACAAATGCTAATAATGCAACATCCCGGTGTTAAACTTAGGTTAATTAAAGCATAATAAATTAATTTTACCCGATTGTTGTTATTTTTGAAAAATTAACAAATGCCTTTTTAAGCTTTTAAAATACAATGACAAAAGAAGAAATTTCAGAACTAAATAAGCGTTTTAACGATGCCCACCCCGTGGAAGTGATAAAGCATTTTGCAGATAGGTACGGCGATAAAATTGCGCTGGCATCGAGCCTGGGTGCCGAAGATCAGGTACTTACACAAATGTTTACCTCAGTAACGGACCATGCTCATATTTTCACCCTCGATACGGGGCGACTGTTTCCGGAGACCTATGAGCTGATAGATCGCACCTCTAAAAAGTACAAAACCAACCTAAAGGTATATTTCCCAAAAGCCGAAGCCGTGCAACATATGGTTCGTGCAAAAGGGATCAATCTTTTTTACGACAGCATTGAAAATCGCAAGGAATGCTGCCACATTCGTAAAATAGAGCCTTTAAAAAGAGCCTTTGAAGGATTAGAAGCATGGATATGCGGGCTGCGAGCCGATCAGTCTGTTACACGCACCAACATCCAGGTGGTGGAGTGGGACGAGAACAACAACATAGTAAAAATTAACCCACTGGCCCATTGGAGCGAGAAAGAAGTCTGGGATTACATCAAAGATAAAGGTATTCCGTACAATCCGCTGCACGACAAAGGCTACCCTAGCATTGGTTGCCAACCCTGCACCCGGGCTATTTTGCCGGGCGAAGATGTAAGGGCTGGACGCTGGTATTGGGAAAATCCCGATACAAAAGAGTGTGGCCTGCACAAAAAATAGGCCGATAAATTATTTATAACGTAACATCTTTGTAAGGATCTGGCAGTTTCCTACAGAAAAAGCTTAGCCTTATATCTTTATACTTTGTAATCATATTCCCACTAAGGCGGAATAAACTTTGATACTAATTTTAATAAACACATGAACATATTTAAAAAACAAAGCCGAATAAAGTGGATCGTTGGGTCGCTCATTGTTTTGGTGGTTGGTGGTAGTTTAGTTGGCTTTGCTAATAACGACAAGCGTAATTTTTCCATTGTTAAAAATCTCGATATCTACTACACGCTTTTCCGCGAACTCAATAGCTATTATGTAGACGAAACAAATCCCGAAAAGCTAATTAAAACCAGTATCGACGAAATGCTGGAATCGCTGGACCCCTACACCACCTATATCCCCGAGGACGATATGGAGGATTTCAAGTTTATGACCACCGGCGAGTACGGAGGCATGGGCTCCTTAATATCCCGACAGGGCGATTATGTGGTTATCGCCGAACCGTACGAAGGATTTCCTGCACATTTAGCCGGCTTAAAAGCCGGAGATAAACTGCTAGAGATAAATGCGGTACGTGTTGTGGGCATGCCCACTTCTGAGGTGAGTGACCTTTTAAAGGGACCACCCAACACACCGCTCAAGCTAAAAATTGAAAGACCGGGCACAAATAAACCCATTAACATTGAACTCATCCGCAAAAAAATATCCATTAATCCGGTTCCTTACTATGGTATGATTTCAGATAAAACGGGCTTGATTATGCTCAACAACTTTACGCAAAATTGTGCCAAAGAAGTGAGTAAAGCCCTCACCGACCTAAAAGAAAACAGTGGAGCAGAACGCTTTGTGCTGGACTTGCGTGGGAACCCGGGTGGCCTAATGGATGAAGCGGTTAAAATTGTTAACCTCTTTGTAAAAAAAGGTAGCGAAGTGGTTTCTACCCGTGGTAAAGTAAGCCAGTGGGACAAGGTATATCGTGCCACCTCCGAACCCTTGGACACCATTAGTCCTTTGGTAGTATTAATTAACAGGGGCTCGGCATCGGCCTCCGAAATTGTGGGCGGAAGTTTACAAGACATGGACAGAGCTGTATTGATTGGGCAGCGCTCCTTCGGCAAAGGGCTGGTACAAACTACCCGTCCGCTATCGTATAACGCCAAGCTAAAAGTTACTACGGCCAAGTATTATATTCCCAGTGGACGATGCATACAGGCATTGGACTATACACACCGTAACGAAGATGGAAGCGTAGGCCTTATTCCCGATTCCCTGATTACAGAGTTCAAAACAGCAGGTGGACGCTCCGTGTTCGACGGTGGGGGTGTTTCGCCTGATATTATAATGGAAAACAAAAAATACGGGAACATCTCGTACGCATTGGTGGCACAAAATACGATGTTTGAATATGCCACCCGGTTTGTGTTGGAAAATGATAAAATCAATGCCCCGGAAAACTTTGAGATATCAGATGAGGTGTACGAAAAATTTAAACAATATGTAGCCACTCAAAAAGATTTTAAGTACGAGTCGGCCACACAGGACGCCCTCAAAAAACTTAAAGAGGTTGCCCAACGCGAAGATTACTATAAAAAATCGAAAACGGAATTCGAGCAGTTGGAAAAGATGTTGACCCTTGACGTGCAAAAAGATTTAAATATCTTCCGAAAAGAGGTAAGTAAACTGTTGGGTAGCGAAATAGTTAAAAGGTATTACCATCAAAAAGGAGCCATCAAATTTGCCCTTCAGGATGACCAGGAAGTGGAAAAGGCCATAGCCATTGTGGAGGATTCTGCAGCATACAACGGCATTTTAAACGGAACGGTACTTAGCCACGCCGGCGACAAAAGAAACGTAAAAGCTACGAATTAACATGATTAATTTTAACCTTACGGACATACTTTTTTAAAAAATGGATATAAAAAAGGCCGAATTCCTCACATCCAGTTCAGTACCCACGCAGTGCCCCGACCCCGACAGGCCGGAGTACGCGTTTATAGGCCGCTCCAATGTGGGCAAGTCATCGCTCATTAACATGATATGCAATAAATCTGCACTTGCCAAAACCTCTTCTACCCCCGGAAAAACACAATTAATTAACCATTTTACGATTAACGATACCTGGTACTTGGTCGATTTGCCGGGCTATGGTTATGCCAAAGTATCCAAAACACAGCGAAAATCATTTAAGTTACTCATTGAGAACTACCTGCGCCATCGATCTAACTTGATGTGCTTATTTGTGTTGGTAGACAGCCGACACAAACCACAAAATGCCGACCTGGAGTTTATGCGGCAAATGGGCGAATGGGGAATTCCTTTCGTTATCGTCCTTACCAAGTTAGACAAACTCAAGGCATCAGAAAAGGAAATTAACATAGCTAATTATAAAAAAGCTTTGTTGGAAGAATGGGAGGAGTTACCGCAGATATTTGTTACATCGGCCAAAAAAGGCGAGGGACGAGATGAAATACTACACTTTATTGATCAGGTTAGTCAGCAATGGTAAATTAATTAATTTGTTTTCCTTCCTAAAATAAGTTACGAATTTTTATCTTTGCAGCGTCTTAGAAATAACAAACAGCTAAACAACTATTTGCGATGCCACCAAAAGCGCCGATTAAAATTTTCTCGGGATCCTCGTCCCGTTACCTCACCCAAAAAATTAGTAACTACTCCGGAAGAGATCTTGGAAAAATTAAAAAGTTAAATTTTAGCGATGGCGAATTTGCCGTAGCTTTTCAGGAAACGATTCGCGGTTCGCATGTCTTTTTAATTCAATCTACTTTTCCACCTGCCGATAACCTGTTGGAATTGCTGATGATGGTTGATGCCGCTAAAAGAGCATCGGCCTATAAAATAGTGGCCGTAATCCCATATTTTGGTTTGGCACGTCAGGATCGCAAAGATCAGCCACGCGTATCCGTTGGAGCTAAGCTGGCCGCCGATATGCTTACAGCTGCCGGTATAGACCGCCTTATAACGATGGATTTGCACGCAGACCAAATTCAAGGATTCTTTAATCTGCCGGTAGATCACCTGTATGCCTCATCGATATTTCTGCCTCATATAAAAAATATGAATTTAGATAATCTTGTGGTGGCGTCGCCCGATGTGGGAGGTAGCAAAAGAGCCAATACCTACGCCAAGTTTTTAGGGGTACCCATGGTTATTTGTCATAAATCAAGGATTAAAGCTAATGTGGTAGACGACATGACCATTATAGGTGATGTGAAGGATAAAAATGTAATTATATTAGACGATATGATTGATACGGCCGGTACCCTGACCAAGGCTGCTGATATGATGAAAGATTCCGGAGCTATTAGTGTTAGGGCATTTACAACACATCCTGTACTGTCAGGTGCAGCCTACCAAACCATAGCCAACTCATCGTTAGAGGAGGTATTTGTTACAGACTCTATTCCTTTAAAACAAGAATCGGAAAAAATAAAAGTATTATCTATTGCTGAGCTTTTGGCCGATACTATCGAAAAAGTTTACTATTATAAATCCATTAGCAATCAATTTCTAATATAATTTATCTATCTTTGCGCCGCCTTTGGCAAAAAAGTGTGATGGGGAGTAAACCTGTTCATTACCAGTGATTTATTTTGAGTAGCACAAAAAATTAAAAAGATGAAAAAAATTGAATTAAACGGTTCTAAGCGCCAGGTTATTGGCAAAAAAGCAACCAAAGAACTTCGCAGAGAAGGAAAAGTACCCGGTGTATTATACGGGGGCAAAGAGGTTAAACACTTTGTAATTGATGAAAAACTATTAAAGCCACTTATTTATACGCCCAGTGTATATATCATTAGCTTAAATATTGATGGCGATAAGCACGAAGCCATTCTTCAGGATATTCAATACCATCCTGTAAGTGATCGTATCCTTCACGTTGACCTGTTACATATTTTCGACGACAAACCTGTTGTTATCGAAATCCCTGTTGTGCTCGAAGGTCTGGCCGAAGGTGTGAAAGCTGGTGGTAGATTATCACTGGAGCAACGCAAGTTACGAGTAAAAGCTCTACCCGTAAACTTACCTGATACCCTGGATATAAACATTAGCCATCTTAAGCTGGGCGATTCCGTTCAGGTAGGTGCTTTGTCGTTCGACAAACTGGAGTTGCTAAACGCTAAAAATTCAGTTGTGGCCACTGTTAAGCTTACAAGAGCTGCCCGTGCCGCGCAAACAGGCGAAGGAGAAGAAGAAGCCAAGTAAGGCATATAAACATATTTTTAACCTCCATATTGTTGAAGTATGGAGGTTTTTTTATTGTTACATTTGCCTTATAAACATTTGTTACAATATGATTTTTAAAAAATTATTCAAGCGGAGAAAAGCTTCCAAAATTGATCCGATGAAGTATTTGATAGTGGGCTTAGGCAATATTGGTTCCGAATATCGGAACACCCGCCACAACATAGGTTTTGATGTATTAGACGAATTGGCCAAACAAGAGAAACTGGAATTTGATAACCTGCGATATGGCGCAGTAACTCAGTATAAGTTTAAAGGCCGCACGCTCATTCTGCTCAAGCCAAGTACCTATATGAACCTTAGCGGAAAGGCCATCAGGTATTGGATGCAGCAAGAGAAAATAAATCCTGAAAACCTTTTAGTGGTGGTGGATGACCTGGCCTTACCGCTTGCCTCCCTCCGAATGCGCCAAAAAGGTAGTGATGCAGGACATAATGGGCTTAAAAATATACAAGAAGTTTTTGGCCATAACAATTATAGTAGAATACGTTTTGGCATAGGCAACAATTTTAGTCGCGGAAAACAGATTGACTACGTGTTAGGAAAGTGGGACGAAAGCGAGCTGGCGGCCTTACCTCAGGCCATTGATTCGGCCATTGCAATGATAAAAGGATTTGTTACTATTGGACCCGCTGCTACCATGAGTCAATACAACAAAAAATAGTGTTATGGACGAAAGCGTACGTATTGATAAATATTTATGGGCTATCAGGGTGTTTAAAACAAGGAGCCTGGCTGCCGAAGCCATAAAGAAAGGACGGGTACTTATTGACGGTCTTCCCGTAAAAACCTCACGAATGGTAAAGGAGGGTATTACTATTGATGTAAAAATTCCGCCTATAACACGCTCATTTAAAGTGTTGGCTGTTTCAGGCAAAAGGATGGGAGCCAAACTGGTACCCGACTTTATGCAGGAGGTAACAAGCGAAGAACAGCTCGAAACATTGGAGTTGACACGCCTGGCCAACGCCATGGGACGCCGAAAAGGATTGGGACGCCCTACAAAAAAAGACCGCCGCGACTTGGATAAAATACAAGAATCGGACGACTGGGATTTTTAGTTTTAACTTTTCAATATCCGGATAAATAACCAACTGTTAACAGCACCTATAAGCGATTAAAATGATTGTAGCCAAAGAGAAACGCCACAGCAATATAGTTGAATACATACTTTACATGTGGCAGGTAGAAGATTTGATAAGGGCATACCAGTTCGATATGGAAGCCATTAAAAAAAATGTTATTCCGCAGTATAACATGAGCGGCGAGGTGCTGCACGAAACCATAGCATGGTACGATAATTTGATAGAAATGATGACCCTGGAGCAGATTAAAGAAAAAGGCCACTTGCAGGTAATCACTAACCTGGTTAACGATTTGCATCGCCTACATCTGGAATTAATTGCCAATAAAAAAGAAATCGCCTATCATCACGTTTACGGTGCCACCCTCCCTTTTATTAATGAGTTTGATCAAAAAACAGGTAAAAAGCTCAGCAACGAAATTGAGCTTTGCCTCACCGGTATCTACAGTAAATTCTTACTCACCCTTCAACAAAAGGAAATATCAAAAGGCACCGAAGAGGCCATCAAAGCATTTAGCTCGTACCTGGCACTTTTAGCAGCCAAATACCATGAGGAACAAAAAGCCGAGGAAACGAAAAATAAGGAGTAAAGTGGTTTTGGTAAAACAGCTTAACCATAGGATTTATTCACAGGGCAAATATATGTTGCCGATAGCGCGCTACACCGCGGTACCCTCCTTTGGCAATACCATTGTAAAAACACTTTCCTTGCCCATAACCGATTGTGCTTTTAGCCAACCACCGTGCAGACGCATTATCTGGCGCGACAGGCTTAGGCCGATGCCGCTCCCGGTTTCCTTGGTGGTAAAAAAGGGGATGAATATCTCTTCCAATAAGTCGGGGTCGATACCCGGCCCGTTATCTTTAACCGATATCTCCACCCGGTTTTTCTGGTTTGTACCAAAGCCGATTGTAATTTCCGGATTTTGGCTTCCCTTCAAAGCATAAATGGCATTTTTTATCAGGTTGGCCAGCACCTGCCCAAGCTGCTCCTTATCGGCACAAACAGATAGATTTCTGTCCTCATCTGCACAAAGCAATTGCATGTTTATTTCTTTAGCCTGATTGATGGCACATTGTTTTTCGAGGAAAGAATACAGCTTAACGCGCTCCTTTTTAGGCTTTGGCAAACGCATCAGCGAGCGGTACGATTCCACAAAGTTTATCAGCCCCTTGCCCTGCTCCCGGATAACATTGAGCCCGCGAATGGTGGTTTCAATGGTACGATCATCGATATCTTTGGCCAAAACTGCCTTGCCCTCCTTACTGTAAAGCGAGGCTATGGTTTCGGACAAGGAGGTGATGGGCGCAATGGAATTCATTATTTCGTGGGTGAGCACCCGGATAAGTTTCATCCATGAGTCCAGCTCATTTTCGTCCAGTTCTTTGTCGATATTCTGAGCCGATATAAGCATCAGGTTTTGAGCGCCCGTATTAAAAGCTGCTGCCTTGAGCAAAAGCCGGACAGTGTCGCCCTGTCTTTCATTATTTACACCCACTATCTTTTGTTCCTTGTGGCGTATGGAGTTAACGGCTTCCATCAATTTGCTGTCCACCTTTTGCAATTGCTTGGTGTGCGTGAGTTGCTCCAGCCCCACCAACTGTTTAAAGCCCGCATTGGCATCAATCACAAAGCCGTCCTTGTTGCAGGTAATAATGCCCGTCCCCACGTGCTCTATCAAAGCCTTAAAATATTGTTCCTGACGGGCGTTGGCCATCAGGGCGTCCTGCATTTTACGGTTTACCTTGTCCAGATTTTCGTTTAGCTTATCCAGGATTTTACTTTTCCGTTTTAGCGCATATACCGAATTGAAATCTTCGTTTAGGATGCTCTCGAAAAAGAAACTGATTTGCTCGTTTACCGTATTCAAAAATTTAATGAAACGAAAGATAACGATTAGCATAACGATGGAGCAGGCCGCACCATAGACAAAATGAAAATCGCTTAAAAAGCAAACCGTGCTTACCACCGAAAGTGTTACGATGAGCATAATACGACTTATCAGCTGAAGATAAAAGGACTTGATCATGAACTAGCGTGTTAGAGGATAGAGACTAGAGGTTAGAAGATAGAGATTAGAGGTTAGATTTTTCAAAAAACTGATAAACAGTATTTTTAGAAAAATCGGATAGCTTGTTAAGTGTTTTCTTAGTCAGATGGTTAGCAAGGTAAGGTATTTTCATAAAAACTCGTATTTTTTCATTTTGTTGTACAAGGTCTGCCGTGTAATGCCCAGTTCTGCCGCCGCTGCGGTAATATTTCCGGGATGGGCTTCCAGGGCTTTGCCAATGAGTTTTTGCTCCATGTCCTCAATTTTTAAGGATGCCGCACCCCCTTTGCCCACCTTGGCAGGCCTCAAATAAAAGTCATCCGGTTTTAATACTTTGGTATCGCTCAGGATGATGGCCTTTTCGATGGCATGTTCCAGTTCGCGGATATTACCGGGCCATTGGTATTTGAGCAGCATCTCCTGGGCCTGCTGATTTAACTTTGGAACGGGCTTATCGTATTTATGAGCATACTTTTTCAGAAAAAATTCTGCCAATACCAATATGTCGTTGCCCCTTACGCGCAGCGGCGGCACTTCAATATGTATGGTATTGATACGGTACAGCAAATCTTCCCTAAAAAGCTCCTCCCCCACCATTCTCTCCAAATCCTTGTTGGTGGCCGTTATCAGCCGTATATCGATGGGCATTGGTTGGTTGGCGCCGATGCGGGTCACCTGCCTGTTTTGAAGTGCCGCCAAGAGCTTGGCTTGCAGATGAAAAGAAAGGTTGCCTATCTCATCCAAAAAAAGTGTGCCTTTATGCGCTATCTCAAACTTGCCGGGGCGCGACTCCCTGGCATCGGTAAAAGCCCCCTTCACATGGCCAAACAGCTCGCTCTCGAAAAGCGTTTCGGTAACGGCGCCCATATCCACCGACACCAACATCTCCTTATTTCGTTTCGACAAACGGTGTATCTCCCGCGCCACCAATTCCTTGCCCGTCCCGTTCTCCCCCGTAATCAGTACGTTGGTATCCGTTTTGGCTACTTTTTGCACCATTTTTAAAACGGCCATCAACTCCGGCGACGAGCCTATCATATATTTATCTTTTGGATTGAATGCCTGTTTCAGTGCTTTCTCCTTTTGCTTTAAATCGCTCACCTCGTTGCGCGAAAAGCTTAACTGTATGGCCGATTGAATGGTGGCCAGGAGCTTGGCATTGTCCCATGGCTTTAAAATAAAATCCGTAGCGCCCAGCTTCAGAGCTTTCACGGCCAACTCTACATCGCCATAGGCGGTTATCAGCACAACGGAGGTGCTGGGCGATCTTTCCTTTATCTCGTTGAGCCAGAATATTCCCTCGTTACCGGTATTGGCGCCCGTTTTAAAATTCATGTCCAGCAATACCAACTGATAATCCCTTTGTCTAAGCTCCGTAACAATTTGATTGGGCGAGGAGAAACATTTGACGTGATCGAATTGCGGTGCCAACAGAATATCCAGCGCACTCAATACGCTTTTATTGTCGTCAACTATTAATATGTTTGCTTTCATGATTCGTGCGTTTTGAGTTTTTCCATGTAAGAAAATAAAAAGCTTTCACATTGACCCCCATCCCCACACCTCTGGTGCGGTACTTCCCCCCCCTTCAAGAAAATGGGAGGGGGAAGAGCCCGCATGGTGTATAAGTTAAATTCATACGATATCCCTCACGAAGTCGGCTCTTCCCCTTTTTCTCAAAAAAAAGGGGAAGTACTTCGCCTAAGGCGAAGGGATGGGGATTGGTTTTATCATATCAAATGTAAATCAACATTACCTCATCTGCAATAATGTGTAAAATATATTTACACATCACCGTAAAAATTATTGACACTGCTTATTTACTCCAACATCACTAAGCCCACATAATAAGAGGTTTACATCTTTGGCACTGCCTTAGTAGTGTACTTATCGAATACAATAAATAAACCCGTGAATAAACTGATTATCCATATGTTTTACATACTGTTTTTTGTGCTTCCCGCAAAGGCGCAGGAAACCTGGACCGTGAACAGGTGTATCCGCTATGCGCTGGAAAACAATACCGCGCATCGTAATTATCAACTCAATGTAAAAAGGGAAAAATTAACGGCGGCCCAGTCTAAATTTGATTTGCTGCCTTCCGTTTCGGCCTCAAGCGGCGGGGGCATGAGCTATGGCAAAAGCGTGGACCAAAATAACGATTATACTAATACCGAGCATTTTAGTGCCAGCGGGAGGATAGGTGCCAATTTGGTTCTGTTTGAGGGTTTTAGCCGATTAAACCGCATGGCTTATGCCAGGTTCCGTTTACGGGCGGCCGAGTTGGATCGAATCAACCACGAGGATGATTTGGCCTTTGCGATCCTGGAATCCTATTACGATATCGTGTTTTATACGGGCATGGTGCAAATAGCAAAGGATCAGATTGAGATATCGAATTACAATCTAAAGAAAACACAGGCACAAGTAGAGATAGGCTTACAGGCTAAATCGGACCTGCTGCAAATGCAGGCTTCGCTCGAAAAAGAAAGACTGGAATTTTTGCTGGCCCAAAACAGGGTGGAAGAGCTAAAGTATAACCTTTGGGAAAAGATGAATTATAAAATTGAACAAGGCAATGGTTTTGAGATAAATCATCATACGCCCAACGTTAACGAAAATATAGACCCGGTAAGCGATTCCTTATTTTTTGAGTTTGCAGTGGTATCGCCCCTGCTTAAAAAAAGTGAAGCCGATAGGCTGGCAGCCGAAAAAAATGTGGCCATTACAAAGGGGCAGAACCTGCCATCGCTTAGCTTAAACGCTTCGATGGGATCGGGATATTACGAAACCGACATAGGTAATACTGGCAATATAGTGCCGCTCAAAGATCAGATAGACAAGAATATGAGCAAATATATCGGGGCATCGCTTTCTATACCTATTTTTGGTCGGAACCAACAACGCACAAAGGTAAAGCAAGCCATCATCAATAAGGAGCAGGCCCAAAATAATTACGACCGGCAAAAGCAACAATTGTATTACGAGGTGGCCAACAACACCCGTGAATTAAGGGCATTACGGGCAAAATGTAATCAAATACAAAAGAAGTTGACAGCCAACGAGATGGCCTACGAAGTGGCCCTGAAAAAATATGCCGAAGGCCTCATCAACATCATTGAGCTGCTGACGGTAAAAGAACAACTGGCCGACTCAAAAAGCGAATTGCTGTTGGCAGGTATTCAGTACGAGATAAAAAGCAGGATGATAGATTTTTATAAAGGGGAAAGGTTTTGGAAATAAGCCCCTCCTAACCTCCCCCAATGGGGAGGAGAAAAAAGCCCCTCCCATCCTCCCCAAAGGGGAGGTGCCATGACGCAGAAGAATTGAAATATGAGGGTTTTTTGAGGGTTATAATATTTTTCAAAGAAATGAATATATATGAATTATTAACTAACTAATTAAATGCGGCTCTTAGCCTCCCCCCATTCGGGGGGATTAGAGGGGGGCTTCTTTATATATGGACAAACCAATAGAAAAGAAAAAAGGGATACAGAAAAAGCACATTTTATGGGCTGCGGGCGCATTTCTTCTTATAGGGCTGGTGCTCAAGGTAAGCATGGGCACGCATCAATCTGTATATCGCACGGAGCGCGACAAACTTACCGTTAGTAGTGTTGCGCTTGCACAGTTCAACGATTACATCACCGTGCCCGGGCAGGTTGAGCCCATTTCCACCATTTATCTCGATGTTGAAGAAGGGGGCAAAGTGGAGGATATTTATATTGAGGAGGGCGAGATGCTTAAAAAGGGGGATGTCATCCTGAAGCTGCGCAACAATGATTTGAACACGTCCATCATGAACAGCGAATCGCAACTGGCCTACCATGCCAATGAGATGCGGAATACCCAAATACAGATGGAACAACAACAGATACAAAACAAACGGCAGAAGCTGCAAATGGACCTTCAGGTGACCAGGGCCAAACGAAAATACAGTCAGTACCAACGATTGTTCAACGAAGAGCTGATTGCCAAAGAAAATTACATACAGGCCAAAGAAGAATATGATTTGGCTTTAAAAGAACAGGAGCTGACCATACAAAAATTGATTCAAGATTCTATTTTCCGGAACAACCAAAAAAGAAGCATGGACGAGAGCCTGAGCAATACGCGCCTAAGTTTGCAGATGGCCCGTAAACGCCTGGACAACTTGTATGTAAAGGCACCCGTTGATGGTCAGCTGGGCTTGCTGGATGCCGAAATAGGTCAATCCATATCGCGCGGCCAGCGGCTGGGACTGGTGCATGTGCTTACCGACTTTAAAATTACGGCCCAGATAGACGAGCATTATATCGACCGCGTGCGACGGAAATTGCTGGCATCCTTTCAAAGGAACGATACGGACTTTGGCTTGAGCATTAAAAAAGTGTACCCCGAAGTCCGCAGCGGTCAGTTTAAGGTAGATCTGGTTTTTACCGGGGAACGCCCCTCCAACATCCGCACCGGGCAAACCTATCATATAAAATTGCAATTGGGACAGCCCGAACAAAGCATCCTACTGCCCCGGGGCGGTTTTTTCCAGAGCACCGGCGGACAATGGGTGTATGTGCTCAACGAAAACGAAACGGAAGCCATCAAACGAAACATTAAAATAGGAAAGCAAAACCCCAGGTATTACGAAATACTCGAAGGCCTGAATCCCGGCGAAAAAGTGATTACTTCGAGCTACGATTTATTTGGGGATAATGATAAGATAGTTTTGAGGTAAAAGCCCCTCCCATCCTCCCCAAAATGGGGAGGTGCCAAGACGTGGGGAATTTGCAGCTTGGTTATATTTGAGAGGTTTTGCATGGGTGAATTAAAAAAAGAAATGAGAATGATTAATTTTATATTTAACTAATTTAAATGCTGCTCATCACTACCCCCCAATCGGGGGGAGTGAGGGGGGCAATCCTCCCCCTTTGGGGGAGTTAGAGGGGGCTATATGATAAAAACAGAAAATCTAACAAAAGTATTCCGCACCGAAGAGATTGAAACGAGTGCGTTGAACAAGGTAAACATCCACGTTGAACGGGGTGAGTTTATGGCCATCATGGGGCCTTCGGGTTGTGGCAAATCAACTTTACTCAATGTCATCGGTCTGTTGGACAATCCGACCGCGGGCAGGTATTTCTTTGACGGTGCCGAGGTCGGTAACATGAAGGAGAAAAACCGCACCCAGATTCGCAAAGGCAATATCGGTTTTGTGTTCCAGAGCTTTAACCTTATCGATGAGCTTAACGTGTTCGAGAACGTGGAGCTGCCGCTTATCTACCTAAAGATAAAAGCCCGTGAACGAAAAGCCATGGTAGAAAAAGTGCTGGAGCGCATGAAGATAAGCCATCGGCGCAAGCACTTTCCGCAACAGCTATCGGGCGGACAGCAGCAGAGGGTGGCCATTGCCCGTGCCGTGGTGGCCAACCCCAAGCTCATACTGGCCGATGAGCCCACGGGTAATCTGGACAGTAAAAATGGCAAGGAAGTGATGAACCTGCTCACCGAACTCAACCGCGAAGGGACCACCATTGTAATGGTAACGCACTCGCTGCACGATTCCGATTATGCGCACCGTATCATCAACCTATTCGACGGCATGGTGCTTACCGAGCAAATGAAGAAAGAGATAGGGGACTTGGCGATGATGTGAAAAGTAAGCCCCTCCCGGCCTCCCCCAATGGGGAGGTGCCAGGATGTGGAGGATTTGCAGCTTGGTAAAATATAGAAGGTTTTGGATGGTAAATGTAAAAAACAAAAGAACGTTATAATATTTAACTAACTATTTTTTAAATGCTGCTCATCGCCTCCCCCCATTCGGGGGGATTAGAGGGGGACCAAACACCATACAATATGCTAAAGCACTATTTAAGACAATCTTTCAGAAATTTTAAATCAAATAAATTGATATTTGGCGGCAGTATTTTTACCGCTTCCCTATGTGCCTTGTGTATTTCCTTGCTCTTTGCTTATGTGCACAACGAGCTTACCATGGACAATTTCCATAAACGGGAGAAAGATATCTATTTAATCACCACTCAAGCATCGCCTGAAAGCCAAGCGGTGTTAAATAGTGCCAGCCTATTTTTTGATTTCAATTATAAAAAGCATCCAGAGTTAGAAAACTTAGTTCATATTCAGAAATATGAAGAGGGGGAAATAAAATTTATCGTTGACGAAAAAATATATTTGCCCGAAGGATTGATTGCCGATAGTTCATTTTTTACTGTGTTTGATTTCGAATTAATGGCAGGCCGTAAAGATGGGATATTGAGTGATCCGGCGGCAATGATCATAACGGACAAATTGGCGCAAAAGATTTTTGGGAGCGAAAATCCGATGGGGAAATTCATTACCATTGATTATTATATAGAGAAAACCTTTACCATTAAAGGGATTGTGAAAACACCTCCAGCCAATAGCTCTATTACCTTCGATTTTATTTTGCCTACCCAGAACGATGGTTTTTTTCGTTCGGGTGCCGATTTTATTTTGGCGAAAAAAGGTTTTAATCCAGTCCAGTTCTCAGAGAAAATTAAGGACATTGGTCACAGCCATCCCCAGTTTAAAAATAGCATCACCGGGCTTATTCCGTTCAATGATATTTATTTTGATGGAGATGAGGTAAGCAGAAAGTTTATTTTTTCAAGAACGGGCGATAAAAAAAGTGTCTATATCTTATTTGTAATCATGGGTATGGTTTTTTTTATATCTCTGCTCAATTTCTCCAACCTACAAATCATAAACATCAACTCGTCCATAAAAAACATAGGCATAAACCGGATTTCGGGAGCAGAAACGAAGCATGTTTTTTATCAAAAAATTACCGAATTTATTATACTCATATTATTTTCGGCACTACTGATAACTGCCGCATTCTTATGGGTTTTACCCATGTTCAACAACTTTACAGGGGTAAAGCTCTCACCCCGGATATGGGAAATATTCATTGTCAACCTTTCCATTCTCTTTGTATTGGTGTCTGTTGCGCTTATTTATCCCACTTATGTTTTTTTGAGGATACCCATCAGCAACAACCTAAAAAATCAAGTGTTTTCAGATACAAAGCTGGCTGGCCGAAAAGTTTCGGCGACACTTCAATTTGCCCTTTCCTTTATTTTACTTATCGCATCCATTGTGGTTGTTAAACAACTCGATTTAATGCTAAACAAGGATTTGGGGTTTACATCAAGCAACATTGTGCGCATTAAACTTTTAAGGGATTTGCACCGCACAGAATCGGAAGAGGAATGGGAAATATTAGTGAAAAAGGCGAAAAGCAATTATCAGTACGTGAACGATGCGCTTGCCAATCAAAGCTTCATTAAAAATTTCTCCCAAGGCCAGTCGCCAATAAATCCGTTTGAGATGCCTTGGAAAACTAACCATAACCAAAAGGACTATTCAACACAAAATGGACTGTCCGTTACGCCACATTATCTCAGCTTGTTTGGATTATCAATTGCTGAAGGACGGTTCTTTGAAAAAGGCCGTGACAAATCAAGAGGGAAGCAGGTAATAATTAATCAAGCCGCTAAAAAATTCTGGGGTATCGAGGATATTACAAAAACGAGGATGCTCAACAAATACTGGTCATCGCACGATAAAGGAAGCGATGCTGGCTTTGAAATCATTGGCGTGGTAAAAGATTTTAATTCCGAGCACCTTTCTGTATCCCCTCAGCCCTTGGTTATGTTTTATTTTGAAGATAGGGATGCAGACTATTTAATTGAGATAGAATCGGGGTCGGAAGAAAGGGGAATCGCATTTATTCGGGATTTGTTCGAGAAATTTAATCCGGGCGAACCCGTCCATTATTCTCTTTTATCCGACGAGATTGAAGCCCTGTATCAGAAAGAAAAACGTTTGAGTGAGATTTACATCTTGTTTACGGTCATTACCTTTCTGATATCTGCAAGCGGATTATTCGCTATCGCACTTTACGATACCCGCAAGCGCACCAAAGAAATAGGCATCCGCAAAGTAAACGGCGCCACCATAAGCGAAATACTGCTTTTGCTCAACCGCGACTTTGTAAAATGGGTGGCCATCGCCTTTGTTATCGCCACGCCCATCGCTTGGTACGCCATGCACCGCTGGCTACAGAACTTTGCCTACAAAACGGAATTGAGCTGGTGGATTTTTGTGCTGGCAGGTTTGCTGGCTCTGGGGGTGGCGTTGATAACGGTGAGTTGGCAAAGTTGGCGGGCCGCAACGAGAAATCCGGTGGAGGCGCTGCGGTATGAATAAGCCCCTCCCGGCCTCCCCAAATGGGGAGGAGCCAGGGTGTGGCAGAATTACGGATGGGGAAGTGCTGATCTAAAATGTCAGAATCCCGATAGGAAGGATGAACTAATTAACCGAATTTTTAAAGATATGGCCAAGATTATAGTTGAAAAATTGAAATCAATTATTAAGTAAACATTACTACTGACACAGAAAGTGTTGACTATAAAAATAGATATAAAATGCTAAAGTATTACATCAAAATAGCGCTGCGAGATCAGGCAAAGAACAAACTTTTCTCACTAATCAACATAATCGGTTTATCGGTAGGACTCGCAGTTTCTGTGGTAATTATCAACTATGTGAGCTTCGAGTTTAGCTTTGATAAAATGCACCAAAAAAAGGACCGCATTTATCGGGTCGAAAGTCAGTTTTATAATGGTAATCAATTAACCGACAACTGGGGAACAAGCTCATTTGGGTATGGCAGTGCCATCAGTAAAGAAATAACTGGAGTAGAGGATTTTGTTCGCATTGGGGTTCATAATACGGAGCAGGTTGTTTCATATCAAGAAAAACGGAGTCGCGAAACAGGGATTGGATATGCCGATCCTTCATTTTTTACAATCTTCGATTATAAACTAAAAGAAGGTGCCTATAACGATCAACTGAAACGACCAAATACTGTAGTAATTACTGAAGCAGTAGCCAAGCAATTTTTTACAAACGAAAATCCCATTGGAAAACTATTGACCTTTGCCACGGGAACAAGTTTTTCTGATTTTGAAGTGACCGGTATTCTCGAAGATTTTCCGCCCAATTCACACATACGGTTTAACTACCTAATTTCGTATGAAACCCTGCCTCAATGGCTACGGGAATTTTGGTATATGCACGAAGCCTATACTTATCTGCTCTTAGCCCCGGGTAAAAATCCCAAAGAGGTTGAAGCGCAGTTTCCTGCATTGGCCGAAAAGTACAAAACTGCGGATGCGCTTAAAAGTAAAAAATGGGCAATTACCCTGACCCCCCTTGGCAAAATATATCTTAACCCGCAAAAGCAATACGAAAAGGAAATAAAAGGCAACAGAAAATCGTTGATCACACTAATAATAATTGCTATCGTAATTCTTCTCACCGCTTGGATCAACTACATCAACCTTACCACTGCACGAGCAATGGAACGTGCCAAGGATGTTGGAGTAAGGAAAGTTGTAGGGGCTTACCGTTACCAGTTGATTATTCAGTATCTTATTGAGTCCTTACTTGTAAATTTAATAGCCATCGCAGCAGCGATCATTCTTGTTTTCACACTAAAGCCGGTATTCGATCATATGCTGGGCGAAAACATTGGTCTTTATATTCTCGATGAACCCAAGTTCTGGATATCGGCCATTGTAATTATGGTGTTTGGGATACTGCTTTCCGGATTTTATCCTGCATTTATAATGACCCGGGTAAAACCATCCATTATTCTAAAGCGTAATTATGTAAATTCAGGTTCAGCAGGAATTACCCGGCGGGTGCTGGTTGTTTTTCAGTTTGCTGCTTCCTTATTCCTGATTTGCGGTACATTTATCATCTATCAACAAGTAAAATTTATGCAGGAGCAGGATTTAGGTGTGGACATTAATCAAACCATCATTTTAAAATACCCTGTGAGTCGCTCCGATTTAAAAAATAAGGTGGACATGTTAGCCGAAAAGCTGCAAATGGAAAAACGAATTAGTTCAGTAACGATAGCTGGAGCTGTACCCGGAATGGAAATCGCAACGTTTGCATCCAACCAGATTCAGGGCAAAGGTGCCGATCAAAGAAGTTTGTTCGAGATGTTGCCGGTTGACGATCGTTTTATTGAAACCTTCGACATCAAAATATTGGCCGGTCGTACTTTTCAGAAAGGTTTTGGCAACGAACGCGAAAAAATGCTGGTAAACGAAGCTGCATTAAGCACCCTGGGAATCCCGGATGCCGCCACGGCTATTGGTAAAAAAGTAATGCTGGAGGGAGAGTCTGATCCGGTAACGATTATTGGAGTTGTAAAAAACTGGCACCAACGGGGGCTTAGTAATCCGTACACGCCTGTTATGTTTATACAAAATGATCGGCTTGGATGGGTCGGCCCCAGATATATCGCCATAAAAGTAGCGAGCACTGATTATGATGCGATTTTACAACAAATTAAGCGTAGCTGGGATTCCTATTTTCCTGAAGCTAGTTTTGATTATTTTTTCCTTGATAGCTTTTTTGATGCGCAGTACAAAAATGACAATCGATTTGGTCGAATCGTCGGTGTTTTTACTGCCTTGGCTTTTTTCATCTCCGGCCTGGGTTTATGGGCCTTAGCTGCTTTTACTGCATCCAAAAAAACGAAGGAAGTTGGTATCCGCAAGGTTCTTGGTGCCCAATCGGGTAACATCATTTATCTCTTTTCCAAAGAAATTATTCGACTGATTCTTATCGCATTGCTAATTGCAACCCCGATTTCGTTTATGGTCATGAAAAACTGGTTGCAGAACTACGCTTTCTCCACCAACATAAGCCTGTGGGTTTATTTGGCCGGAGGTGCAGCAACGCTTAGCGTTGCCATGCTTACAGTTTTGTGGCACAGTTGGCGCGCAGCAACGAGGAACCCGGTGGAGGCGCTGCGATATGAGTAACGAGAAGTGCCGAAATCCCGATGTGTTTTTCGCAAGCCCGATAACTTTCGGGACACAGAAAAAACAATCGGGATGGAGGCGTTGAGGGATGAATTTGTCCCTCGGGATCTCCGAGAATGAGGAATAGCCAAAACTTACAAGTTTGGCGACGGGATGCACCGCTAACAAGGTTTAAAAACCTAAAAATGTTTTAATATTACAACGCTATGGCTTCAGAAAGTTTTTGAATTTCCGGGCTTCCCTTTACTTTTTTATTGTAATAGTTTAGGCTTTTTTTAATATTTCTAAGGAATAAATATAAAGATAATCACATGAGGGAAGCACTGATTTTTATCAGTGTCTATTGGGCTTTTAACTCTATTATTTTGCCAATAAATGGCATAATGTTTAATAAGATTGAAATTACGCGTTGCTATTTTTGGCAATAAGCGCGGCTACTACGGCTGCACGCAATCCTCCGTCGATATTTACCACGGTAAGGTTTGGTGCGCAGGAAGCCAGCATTGAAGTGAGCGCGGCCTCCTTGGCTCTAAAACCATACCCCACTGATGTGGGCACCCCAATTACCGGAAGGGCCACCAATGAAGCCACAAAAGGAGCCAAGGCACCTTCCATGCCGGCCACCACAATAACAGCTTTTACTTCTTTTTCTATCCCTTGTTTAACGGCTTCTATCACCCGCGTGGGATGAGCAATCCCCCTATCTTCAAAAACAATGGGGTTTACACCCACGGCTTTTAGTATGAGTTCACACTCATGGCATACCGGGTGGTCTGCAGCGCCGGCACTAATTAATAAAATATAGCCTTTGGGTTCGGGCATAGGGCCCACCACCAAAATATTCTCCCCTTTTATAACAGGATAATTTTGCCCGAATAGCTCAGCCAACTCATCATTGAACTTGCTGCGCGAGATGAGCACACGCGGATGTTTCTTTAAAATATTTGTTGTTATCTCGAGTGTTTGCTCTAGCGATTTGTACTCACCATATATAATTTCAGGAATATTGGTGCGCATGCCTCGGTTCACGTCCAGGATATGTCGGCTTGCCGTTTCTAACCAATCTAACGAAAAATACTTTTGTGCATTCTGCTTATTAATTTCACCTGCCTGTATCTTGTTATATAGTTCGTCAAAAGTCATGTCTTGCTGTTTTATTATTGAAGCAATAGTTTTAATTTTCACCCTGGCTACCTGCCTGGCGGTAACACCGGCCGCAAGCTTTGGCGGACAAAAGCGGACAGGAAGTATAAATCGTTGACGTATTTAAAAGCATGACAATATAAACGGTTAGAGAGAACCGCTTAGGCAGCAGAAAGGCCAACATTAAAATTAAGCCGATAAAAAAATAGCCTACCGAGCTATCGATAGGCTATTTTTTTATCGGCTTCCTCGGCTACTCCACAATACTTACCCAACCGTATTTGTCGGGTTCCTTTCCGTACTGGATCCCTCTAAGTTTGTTGTACAGCTTTGTACTTACGGGCCCTGCAGTGTCGGGGCTTCCAAATGTATACGAAACACCCAGGTCTATGTCGTCAATTTGACCAACCGGACTTATTACGGCAGCTGTTCCACAGGCACCTACCTCGTCAAATTCTTCCAGTTCTTCTAAAGGCACGCGTCGGCGTTCCACTTCAAAACCCATGTCTTGTGCCAACTGAATCAGGCTCATGTTAGTAATACTGGGTAAAATAGAAGGCGATAAAGGAGTAATGTATTTGTTACCTTTGATGGCGAAAAAGTTGGCAGGACCGGCTTCATCAATATATTTTTTTTCTTTGCTGTCCAAATACAATACCGACGAATAGCCTGTTTGGTGCGCTAATTGGCCGGCATACATACTTGCCGCATAGTTACCTCCCACTTTAAGATGTCCTGTTCCTAAGGGGGCAGCTCTATCGTACTTACGACTTATCATTTGTTTGGTGGGTTTAAAGCCTTCTTTAAAGTAAGGGCCAACCGGGGTTACAAATACCACAAAAGTATATTCGTCGGAAGGGGAAACCCCCACCTTGGCACCCGACCCTATTAGCAACGGACGTATGTACAAGGCGGCTCCCGATTCGTATGGCGGAACGTAATCCATGTTGAGTGCTACTGCACGTGACACCGCTTTAGTAAACAATTCAACAGGCACAGGCTGCATTAAAATACCCTCGGCAGATCGCTGTAATCGTTTGGCATTTTCGTCCATACGAAAAATCCTCACCTTACCGTCTACCCCTTTAAAAGCCTTTAGCCCTTCAAAAGCCTCTTGTCCGTAATGTAAGCAGGTTGCAGCCATATGAATGTTTAGCTGATCGGAAGTAGTTTCTTCTAACTCGCTCCATTGTCCATTTTTAAAATAGCTTCGAACGTTATAATCGGTTTTGATATAACTAAACGATAAGCTTCCCCAATCTATATTGCTCATGGAAAAATGATTTAAAGGTAAACTGAATTATTAGCGGTATAAAGCTAAAATAATTAAATGAATAATTATATGACAGAAAGCAACAATTATATCCACTTCTCCATTAATGCCGCCAGGTCATTCAATTTAACCGGTTTGCCTATATAGTCATTCATGCCGGCATCAATACAAACTTCTCGGTCACCTTTCATTGCGTTAGCAGTCATGGCAATAATGGGGATGTTAATTTCTTTATTGCGCAATGCTTTTGTAGCATCCAAGCCATTCATAATAGGCATTTGTACATCCATTAACACTACATCATAATGCCCGCTTCCAATTGTTATCATTTCTACGGCCTCTTTACCATTTTTGGCGATAGCTGTTTTTAAGCCTATTTTTTTCAGCATTTTTTCCGCTATCTTTTGGTTTATCACATTATCTTCTACCAGCAACACCGTTTTATCTTTTATTCGTTCCTCAAACGGCACCTCTTTTTTATTGTTGGTTTCATCCAAGTTTTCATGGGCCTTAAATATGTTATGTATGGCATTAAACAATTGGGTATTATTCACCGGCTTATGAAGTACTTGATCCACCTTATTGGAGTTATAGTTCTCACTCCAATTAGGATCAGAGGTAAATAAGATAACTTTTCCTTTAGGAAGGGTATCCTTTATCAAGTCAATAAAACCCTCGTCCATTTTACCAAAAACATGTGAATCGACAATGACGAGATCCAAATCTCTTTGTTTTTTCATCAGCTCCAATGCTGTTTTTCCATCCGAACAGCTTTGTGACCGTATCCCCCAATTATTGAGTGTTTTTTTCAGCAGGAGTACATTGGTTCTGTGATTGTCAACCAAAAGGGTTTTAATATTCTTGAATTTCTCGCCTTGCAGCTCTTCCGGCGATAGATTTTTATCTATAGTAAAGGGCAGTATAAAGTGGAAAACAGTGCCTGGATTGTCCTGGCTCCAAGCGAAATTCGGATTGGGGCTTTCTACCCAAATTTTACCTCCCATGAGTTCAATTAGCATTTTGGATATGCTTGTACCCAAACCGGTTCCTCCAAACTTACGTGTAGTAGAGCCATCGGCCTGTGTAAACGACTCAAATATTTTTTCGAGCTTATCTTTAGGTATTCCTATTCCTGAATCCTCCACCATAAAATGTAAGGATATTTGATTACCTATCTGCTTGCTCACTTCAACTTTTAGTACTACTTCACCCTCTGCCGTAAACTTTACCGCATTACCCAGGATATTCACTAATACCTGAATTAAGCGGCTCTCATCGCCCATTAAAATAGTGGGTATGGTTTGCTCCACTGTGCTTATGAGTTCTATTTCTTTTTCGTTGGTTTTAAACGACATCTGATCCATTAGATAATCGATAGTTGAACGCACATTGAAGGGGTAGGGTTCTATTTTCATCTTTCCGGCCTCAATCTTGGAGAAGTCGAGTATATCGTTAATGATATTCAAAAGATTTTCGCAGGAACGAGCAATAATAGATACCACATTTTGTTGCTCCTTATTCATTTTACTGTTACTCAGCAACTCGGTTGCTCCAATGATACCGTTCATCGGAGTACGTATTTCGTGACTCATGTTGGCCAAAAACTCCGATTTGGCTTTATTGGCCTCCGCCTCTTTTTGCTGCACTTCTTTCTGAACGCTGATGTCCATAAATGCTTCCAGGTAAACCTTTTGGTTATTAAGATGAATGGGGATAATGTTTTTTAGGATCGATCGGGAACGGTTGTTCTGCTTCACCTCTAACCTTTCTTCGAGCATCGAAACCATGGCCTTGGTGGTGGGATCCATCACGTGCTCCTCTTTTTGGGTAATGAACACCTCGTCATATTCAGTTCCCTGCATGGCCACCAATACTTCGTTCTGATTTTGGTATCCCATAATCTTGGCCGCCGTATCGTTGGCCCGTATAATTTCTTTATTGCTGTTTACTATCAAAATACCTACGGGCAGGTTATCAATGATGGTTTTCATCGAGTCTATGGATTCTTCCAGTGACTGTGTAAGGATACGTTTTTCAGTGATATCTTCTTTAATGGCAATAAAACTTGATATGGTATTTGCCTTGCTTAGCACAGGCGAAATAAGTACTTTTTCCCAATAAAGCTCCCCATTTTTTTTCAAGTTATTCACTTCGCCAGTCCAAATATTGCCTTCCTGTATGGTAGGCCAAAAGTCCGGTGGATAATCTTGTCCACGATGAAAAACATCAATATTATTTTTAATTACCTCCTCTTTACTGAAACCTGTAATTTTTTCAAAACCTTTGTTTACATATTCAACATTGCCCTTGGTGTCAGTAATCATTATCGAAATAGGACTTTGTTCAACGGCCTGAAGCAGCTTTTCATTATTGTCTTCTGCTCGTTTGCGATTTACAATTACATTTTTTATCTGAATAATCAGATAATAGGTCATAATTCCAGCAAATAAAATAAAAACAAAAAGACTCAGATACTTAAAGTTATTGTATTTATTTATAATGTTAATGCTGGCATTGCTCAGCTTTACGCTGTTTTTATTAATATCGTAAGATATTTTATTCTCTATTTCGTTGATACGCGAAAAAAGGCTCTCGGATTGTTTTAAATAAAACGCAATGTTTTGTTCCGCGTTGTCGTATTTGGTCGTGTCATCTTCTAATTTGGCCTCAATAATGGCAGTTATTTTTGCCGCTAAAGTGTTTAAATCATTTACCTTGGGTGCGAGTTCTTTGATTTCGGGTATGGAGCCGGTAAATTTATCCACTTCATATACAATCACCTCAGTAACCAGCTCCTGCTCTTGTAAATTTACAGGCTTTACCTCGTTAAGAATGCCCCCCCGATCTAATATCTCAACGATACTAAGACATTCATTTACTATGTTGGAAATGTTGTTTTGGGTGTTTGTAAGCACCTGTGGGTGTTCAATGCTCGCAAAGTCTTTGAACAAAAGATTTAGTTTTAAGATATTTTTTTGCAATACCTTTTCAATCTTTTGTTTTTGTTCCTGATTGTGTATTATTTTTTGGTACCTCACGATATAGGTCCGGTCGAAATAATTTTCGATAACCAATATTGCCGCTATCGTCAATAAAAAAATAGCGAGCAATAAATAGAGCTTTACAATGATGGGCTCCCCTATATAAAAAGGTTTATTTTGTGAATCTGACTTTTTTACCACAATTTTTTTTCTACTTAATAAATAGAGGGGATAAAATTAAAAAATCAATGATTTACGTCTGTTGAAACCATAACTTTTAAATACACTGATTCCCTCTGCACTTGTTGCATATTCTAAAAACTCCTTGGCCAGCTCCGGGTAATCACTTGTTGAAAGTATCCCGGCATAAATTTCCGACGGTGCATGATTGTCGCCGTAAACACGAAAAACTTCTACCTCCTTACCATATTCATTGTTATACAGGTCGCTTTGCCAATTGACAACAAGTTGCGCTTCGTTGTTTATTAAGCTTTTTACTAATCCCCTGCTGTCGGTTGATAAGGATACGACATTTAGGAGCACTTTGTTATATAAATTTTCACCCTCCAACATTCTTCGGGTATCATAGCCCAATGAGCATGTCTCCGGATTGGCTATTTTAAGAGCATGTTTCTTATCTGCTAAATCTTCCAGGGTTCCGTTAAAACCGGTTGGGTTACCTTTTAACGCCATTATCACCAAATTATTATAGCCTATAAATACAGAATCCACTATATAGTTTAAATATTGATCCGACAATTTTTGGAAACCCGAGCTGGAAGCCGGTAAATACAAATCACCCTTTTGTCTGTAGCGGATTAAACTGCTTAGGTTTTGTGCACAATCGTTATTTAAAGTAACAATACAGTTGTTGTTTAACTCAAAATTGTCTTTGAGCTTTATCAGAGGTGCAACCATAGCATTCTCACAATAAATAATCAACTCCCGTTTTAATACATTTTCCGATATTTCCTTTGCATTCCGGACATCGCTGCAGGTCGGCACCAACAAAACAATTGCTATTAAAATATAATTCACCAAAGTATAATTTACGAATATAGTTTTTGCGCACTTTTTTACGCAAATTGCTTTAACAAGTTAAGGAGAATGAATAGATAGCAAAGATAATTTAGTCTAATTATATTCCGTGTTTATCAAATATAGTTAACGCTTTACAAAGTGCTTCCTTATCCAGCGCGGAACAAGAATCCCACCGATAAATAAATAAGGGTAATAACTGATAGACCGCCAAACAAAAGCCAGGGCTACACCTGTTCCTATGGGTACAATTCCGGCCAGAAACTCTTTGAACACATATTCGGCAAAGCCACTACCTCCGGGTGTAGGGCTCACTATCATCATAATCCACATAACCAATTGTTTTCCGAACACCAGCATATGATCCTCAAAACTGAGGAAGGAAAAGCCGAAAAAAGCGATAATAATAGTATTTACTATCCAGTAACGGCTTATCCAACTTATTGAAGTAGCACAAAAGGCTTTGATCCACTTTTTTGCAGACCAACTTTTAAATTCATTTGAACTATTGATGAGGTCGGAACCAGACTCGTTTGCACCCGGACGCCATCTGCGAATGATCGGGAGCTTGAATATCCATAGTAATAAAAACTTGAGGCCGCGTGGATTGATAAATAAACCGTATGTTAATATTAGGGTGTATATAAGCTTTAGTCCGTAGCCGGTAAGGGCAAATAGTATAAACTGATTTTTATACCAGGGAATGTGCTCCATCACCTTGGTGCCAAAAGCAAAAATATCGCTGCGCCCAATAAAAATAAGCACTATAGGAAAGGCTATTATAAAAAACAGCTCGTCGAGAAAGGAGGTTACCATTACGATAGCCGAACTGCGTCCAACGCGGATACCCTCTTTGTTAAGGAAAAAAATAGCCACACTGGTTCCGCCAACTGCCGATGGCGTAATAGCGGAGGTAAATTCCCATAACATGATTACGGAAAAAGCCCTTCGCCAGGAAAGCTGCTTGTTGGATAACAAACGAATGCGATATATGTAACCTAAATCCCGAATTGCAATCAGCAGAAAGGAAACTATAATCCAAAATAGGGTTTTTAACGATAACTGCAGCAGGTCAAAACTATCCGGTTGGTATTCGCGGTAAAGCATATAACCCGAGAAACCAATCCCAATAATTATAGGTAATATAATCCTTGAGGGCCGTATGCTTTTTATAATTTTTCCGGAGTTGTCCTGCATTGGTAGGTATTATTGCGTGGTGACAAACAAAATTACGCAATAAATTGATACCAAAACAAAAAAAATCGGTGCAAAAAGGAATAAATATGCTTTCCGGAGTAAGATGCCGATTGTTAAATCAACACGTACATCCGGGTATACTACAAAAAAAGCACCCCCATTAACTATGAGAGTGCTTTCTGTAAAACCGGTGGGCCCACCTGGACTTGAACCAGGGACCCCCTGATTATGAGTCAGGTGCTACTAACCAACTGAGCTATAGGCCCGGCATTGTTATGCAAATATCATTTTGTATATTGCGGATGCAAAAATAGTAAGTTATCTGAAATATTCAAACACATTAGTACTTTTTTATGAGCAATTTGCACAACAAAAAAAACATCCTATTCGATTTAGGAAATGTAGTAATAGATATAGACCTGAATATCACCCTTCAACGCTTTAAAGAGTTAGGATATGAGTTTGATGGAGATTCTTCGGGTATATTTCAAAAATCACCGTTCTTTAAAGAATTTGAAGAAGGACGGATTACTTCAAGCGAATTTGTGAAGTCAGTAAAATTAAAGATGCCCAAAAATGTAAGCGACAATCAAATAGTGGACGCCTGGAATGCCTTGCTGTTGGATTACAGAACGGATAGAATAGAAACTATTTTAAAACTAAAAAAAACGCACAAAGTAATTTTGCTGAGCAACACGAACGAACTGCACATACAAAAATGTGGCGATAAAGTGCCCTTGGTGGGTTCACTGGATAAATTATTCGATAAGGTTTATTACAGCCACATTATGAAAATGAGCAAGCCCAACCCGAATATATTTGCAGCACTGCTCAAGGATGCAGATATTAAAGCGGATGAAACCTTATTTTTGGATGACTCTGCTGCCAATGTAACCACAGCAGAGCAAATGGGCATTGAATCCTGGTTGATAGAATATCCCGATCAATGGGTACCAAAAATTAATGCCCTTATGGGATGGTAGGGATTTAAGTTTTAATAGGGCGCTGCTTGCGGCTTACCTACATGCCAAAAAGCGAGTAATTATACCGTTGATTAGTATAAACTGCAATACCCCGGCAACTTGAGTTGCCGGTTGCTTATCTTTTAATTAGAAGCCACACATTCTCGTATCCGGGCTGTTTTTTTTCATGAGCCAGCTCCTTAAATGCGGTTTCTCTGTCGGCAAAACCTTTATACGAAACTTTGTAGAAATCGGCATTTTCGCCCCACTTTCTTACAATAACTTCCGAATCAAAACCTTCCTTTGTTAGTTCATCCTTATAGGCCATTGCATTGGATTCCTTTTCAAAACTGGCTCTAATCAAAAAGTATTTATTATCCGGTTTCTGAACCACAACCGGTTCCGGCTTGGGTTCAGGAACTGGTGGCATTGTATCCTTAGCTACAACCACCGGCTTAACCACCTCACGTTTAGCCGTTTTTTTTATTTCCTCTTTTTTATTGCCACAGGCACCCACCAGCAGGGCACAAACAACAAGCATAACTAACACCTTGACTTTCATAACAAATAGTTTTAAGGTTTCTAAAGTAGAAATTTTAACTTAATTAACCACAAGTTACTTCTTTTTTATCCCAAGGAATAAGACTTTACGATCATTTAACAAATTTATATCCCACCCCTTTTATTGTAGTTATATGATGCTGTCCTATTTTTTCTCTTACTTTTCGGATATGCACATCAATGGTTCTGTCGCCCACCACAATATCATCGCCCCATACACCTGCGTATATTTCGTCGCGTGTAAAAACTTTATCCGGCTTTGATGTTAATAATATCAGCAGCTCGAATTCTTTTTTTGGTAACATCAATTCTTCACCTCGGTTTACAATGATGTATCGCTCGCGGTCAATTACCAAATCTCCAATGGTAATTACCTGCGGTATTTCTTCGCCGGATACCGGCATTTCCTGCTTGTATCTTTTTAGCAGCGCTTTAATTCGTGATACAAGCACCTTGGGCTTAATTGGTTTTGAGATATAATCGTCGGCACCCGCTTCAAACCCGGCTATTTGAGAATAATCTTCGCCTCTTGCTGTTAAAAAAGCAATAATGGTATTGTCTAGTTCCGGTATTTTTTTTATTTCCTGGCAGGTTTCAATTCCGTCTATCCCCGGCATCATTACGTCCAGAATAATGAGCTGCGGCAATTCCCTTTTGGCTATTTCAAGTGCTTCGTGTCCGCTGTGCGAAATTAACACCTCAAAACCTTCCTTTTTAAGATTATAGCCCACAAACTCTAAAATATCGGGCTCATCATCTACCAATAAAATTTTGTTTTTATCTATCTGCTTCATTATTTTATTAGCTTGTATTTTGCAGTTAAAGGTACTCAAATGATTTAAGGAATATGCATAGGGCAAACACCTTAGTTTTGTGCGGCGATAAAAGCCTCTCCGGAAAGAATGCGACGCAGGCAATTGCCACGCTATAACTTGAACTTCTTCACCATCCTACAGACCGAGAGCCATTTACTAAATAACCTATACAAAAAAGCAAAGGTAAAAGAGCTCTGACTGTTCAATAAAAAACATCTCACTTTAAAGCTCATTCAAAAACAGCAATATCATTAATATAGCTTGTCCCACCGCAGCGGGGCCCCCGGTACTACAAGGGTAAAGGTTGAACCCGCACTGCAACAGCATAGGTATGCTTGTCATGTCCAATTTAAAAGTTAAACAGAAAACCCTCCTTATTTTTTTGCCTTGTCAAGGGTAATAGTAAAGCTGGTACCTTTGCCATAGGTACTGGTTACATTAATGGATTGATTATGCGCCTCTATTAAATGTTTTACGATGGCCAAACCCAGGCCAGTCCCCCCCTGCTCGCGCGAGCGGCTTTTATCCACCCGATAAAAACGCTCAAAGATACGGGGTATATCCTCCGGCCTTATTCCTATGCCATTGTCTTTAATCTCTATTAAATACCTGTTGTCCATATCGTAAAAGTTAACACCAGTTTTACCCCCCTGTTTTCCATGACTTATGGAATTACCCACCAAATTACTGAAAACCTGATACAAACGATGCTTATCGCCCCTTACCATCAACTGTTTGCGGCCCAATTTATTTAGTTGTAAATCAATTTCTTTGCTGTCTGCTCTTATTTCGTGCGAATCAAAAACATCCTCGATAAGTTGAAAAAGGTTAAAATCCTCCATATTAATATCCAGTTCGCCAGCTTCCAACTTCGATATACTCTCCAAGTCTTCGATGATACTAATCATACGATCAATGCTTTTTTCGGTACGCTTAAGATACAAGATATTAATGTTGCTATCGTTGATACCCCCGTCTAAAAGCGTGAGTATGTATCCCTGGATATTAAAAATAGGTGTTTTAAGTTCGTGCGACACGTTGCCCAAAAAATCTTTCCGATATTTTTCCATCTCTCTAAGCTGATGAATTTCCTGCGTTTTGCCCTGCACCCAATCGGTAATTTCCTGGTTAACCTCTTTAAAAGGATCTTTATCGCTTTTAAGCGTAATCGCCAACCGGGAGGGCTTCACGTTATGTATCGTTTTATAAATAGGTTTAACCTTGTATTTAATAAATCTATTGATAAAATACCCGGTATAAAAACTGTAGGCAGCAATTAAAACCGGAACACTTACCAACAAGGAAATATAAATATTAGGCGAAAAGTAGTTGGCTATAAAAAACAATAAAGTCCACAAAAAATAATATAAAGTGGATAAAATGGTCAGTCTACGGAATGTAATATTTTTCATTAGGATAATATTAAAGCAAGCGATATAATCACAAATGATTTATCTTTGAGGTAAATTTAGTGTTTTATGTATTATCCATCTCTTTTTATTCGTACGATTGAAACAATTTTATTGAAGGCTGATGTTTATGGTTTTGTTGTGATATTGCTTGCGTTAATCCTAGTTGCTTTTGTTTCCTATAAATATATCCGAAACAACAACTCGAGCAGCAGCGATGCCACAAAAGAAAAAAAGCCAGCCCCAGCCTTCGACGTGAAAGATATGATGGAGCCGGGAAGCGAAAGGATACGCAGGCATATTCTGGAAACTTCAAAAATCTATATCATGATTATCCAGGGCTTTGCCGATGGAAATGAAAAACAACTGAAGGCAACCTGTAAAAAAGTAAGCTACCTGGAAAAATCGATGAGGCGCATCAAAGAGGATCTTTTTAACAGTTTTACCCTTTTATCGGCCGGAAAATATGACACGGCTCATTATTTTATACAAGCGATGGACTACCTGGGCGAGCTTACCAGTCCTTTAAAACAAATAGCCCAGCCTGTTTACAGCCATATACTTAAACAACACAAAGGTTTAACCGAATCGCAAAAAGAAGATATTCTGCTGCTCATGGAAGAGGTAACCGGGTTTTTCAATTACCTGGTACACATTGAAAAGGAACAAAAATTTGATGCCGTACCTGAAATGATTGAAAGACAAAAATATATTGTTGAGATGATTGAAGCGCTGCGGATGAAACAGATAGAACGACTTATTCAGGGACAAGGAAAAACCCGATCGAGTATTTTATTACTGGAATGCTATGCCGAATCGAAAAACCTTATCTTATTCACCATCAACCTACTAAAGGCTCATCGCGATTTCCATAAGCTCTCGTAGTGGCTATCAAGCAGCTGATAGAGACCAGTACGTAAGCTACTACCTATCCATATATTGACAAGCAAATTTCCGTACCAGCCGCTATCTACTGATGTTACATCTCCTGCATGCGTCTGCACATCTTCGCAGGCCTACCCTGGCGATAGTTGTACCTGCAAAGTTGTTTAGATGGCTTATAAAATGAATATCAACACTTTATTCGTTGTAAACTCTGTTCTCCTGTTCGGCAACCCTGATAAAAGTTGTTCGTTTTGAGAGTTCCTTTAATTTCTGCGCACCAACATAAGTACAGGTACTCCTCACACCGCCCAGTATATCGTTTATGGTGTTATGCACCGAGCCGCGATAGGGCACATCAACTGATTTACCCTCACTGGATCTATATTCGGCCACTCCTCCCACGTGCTTCTCCATAGCAGTTATCGAGCTCATGCCATAAAACTGTTTGTATTGCTTTCCATGTTTCATAATGGTTTCGCCACCACTTTGGTCGTGTCCGGCCAGCATACCGCCCAGCATAACAAAATCGGCACCTGCTCCAAAAGCCTTGGCCACATCGCCGGGGACCGAGCACCCACCATCGCTTATTATCAGTCCGCCCAAACCGTGAGCGGCATCGGCACACTCGATAATAGCCGACAACTGAGGATATCCCACACCGGTTTTTACCCGTGTTGTGCATACAGAGCCGGGACCAATGCCTACCTTCACAATGTCGGCACCACCCAACAACAGTTCCTCCACCATTTCGCCTGTAACAACATTGCCCGCGATAATAATTTTATCGGGGAATTGCTTCCGTGTATTTTTTACAAAACTCACAAAATGTTGTGAATATCCGTTGGCCACGTCAATACAAATAAACTTCAATTGCTTATGGGCTTCCATAATAGAAATAACGCTTTGCAAGTCGTCACTTCCGGTACCCGTGCTGACCGCAATATAATCCTCGATACCTTGAGGAGCTTCTTTTAAAAAAGTATTCCACTGCGCTACCGAATAATGCTTATGAATGGTGGTAAACAAACCCTTTTCGCTCAGTGCCAGAGCCATTTCAAAAGTACCTACTGTATCCATATTGGCAGCCATAATGGGTATACCACTCCATGTGGCGGTGCTGTGCAAAAACTTAAACGTACGTTCCAGGCTCACCTGCGATCTACTTTTTAAGGTGGAACGTTTAGGACGAAACATAACGTCCTTAAAACCTAATTTAATATCATTTTCTATTCTCATATCTTTAAAAAAATTACACAAAAAAGGTTGATGAAAAACCATCAACCATTAAAAACAGTCTATTTTATATTTTATTAAACGCTTTCTATCTTTTATTGAAAACACCAGATAGCTCCTATTTTATAGTTATAACCCTAAAAATAAATCTCTATTTGGATAATGCCTCGGCACCTCCCACAATTTCCAATATCTCGTTAGTAATGGCGCTTTGGCGAGCCTTGTTATAGCTTAACTTTAAATCGCCTATTAGTTCGCTTGCATTATCGGTAGCTTTATGCATTGAGGTCATTCTGGCGCCATGTTCGGCAGCTATCGAATCTAATAAGGTTCGGTAAAACATGGTGGTTAACGATTTGGGTATCAGTTCCTGGATGATAGTTTCCTGTCCCGGTTCGTAAATGTATTCTGAAAGATGCAAAGAATCGGGCTCAGGCAATTCTAAAGGCAAGAATTGTTCTATATTTACTTTTTGTTGTCCCGGGGTTAGAAACTCATTATAAACCAATAAAACCTTATCGTATTTTTTATTTAAAAAACCCCCTATTATCTTATGCGATATATCCGCTACTTTGTTAAAATCCGGCTGGACGTATATATCGTTAAATTGTTGGGCACAGCTAATACCCGCGCTTTTCAACAGCTTTTCGCCCTGTTTACCAATAGCCCAAAAGTCGATGAAATTATTTTTATAATGCGACGGAAATTTTTCTTTTACCAGTAGGTTTACTTCCTTTACCACATGCGAATTAAAAGCACCACACAAGCCTCTGTTACTGGTAATTACCACTATCAGTACACGGTCGGCCTCCTGGTTTTGAGCCAGTGGGATAAGGATATCCTCATCCATGGTTTTCAGTAAATCGTAAACAATACTGTTCAACTTATCGGCGTAAGGTCTGAAGCTAACGATATGGTTCTGCGCTTTTTTTAATTTGGCTGCCGACACCATTTTCATTGCGCTGGTTACCTGACGGGTAGTTTTAACCGACTCTATGCGTGATCGTATATCTTTTAAGTTGGCCATGCACTCTTGCTGTTTACTATTCGTTTTGGGGTTTAAACCTGCGGGCTACATCGGCAGCTACTTTTTGCAGCACATCGGTTTCCTTATCTGTAAAAATGCCCTCACCCAGTGCGTTAATTACGTCCTTATGTCTCATTTCCAGGTCGTCGAGATAGCTTTGCTCAAATTCTTTAATTTTATCCAAAGCCACATCCGCCAATAAGCCCTGTGTGCCGCAATAAATGAGTGCTACCTGATGTGCTACTTCAACGGGTGAGTACTGGGCTTGCTTGAGCAGCTCCACGTTTTTTCGTCCCTTGTCTAAAACAGCTTTGGTAGCCGCATCCAAATCAGAGCCGAACTTCGCGAATGCTTCCAACTCGCGGTATTGCGCCTGATCCAGTTTTAAAGTTCCTGCCACCTTTTTCATGGGTTTTATTTGGGCATTACCCCCTACACGCGATACCGATATACCCACATTAATAGCCGGTCGCACACCCGCATTAAACAGATTCCCTTCCAAAAATATTTGTCCATCGGTGATAGAAATAACGTTGGTAGGTATATAAGCCGAAACATCGCCGGCTTGCGTTTCGATAATAGGCAGAGCGGTAAGGGATCCTCCTCCTTTTACTTTCCCGCGGATGCAGTCCGGCAGATCGTTCATTTGTGCTGCGATTTCATCCGACTCGATAATTTTTGCCGATCGCTCCAACAAACGCGAATGCAGATAAAAAACATCACCCGGATAAGCTTCACGACCCGGTGGACGACGTAATAACAGCGACACTTCGCGATACGACACCGCTTGCTTTGAGAGGTCGTCGTATATAATTAGTGCAGCCCGCCCGGTATCTCTGAAATACTCACCCAGGGCAGTACCCGTAAACGGCGCATAGAATTGCATAGCTGCCGGATAGGCGGCACTTGCTGCCACCACGGTGGTGTATTCCATTGCACCATGTTTTTGGAGCGTGTTTACAATTTGAGCCACGGTAGAGCTCTTTTGTCCTACAGCAACATAAATACAATAAACCGGCTTTCCTTTTTCAAAATTCTGACGCTGGTTGATAATCGTATCAATAGCAATGGCCGTTTTTCCGGTTTGGCGGTCGCCTATGATTAACTCTCGTTGTCCTCTGCCAATAGGAATCATGGAGTCGATTGATTTGATACCGGTTTGCAGGGGTTCCTGCACGGGCTGGCGGAATATTACACCCGGAGCTTTACGTTCGAGCGGAAATTCGAATAGCTCTCCGTCGATACTTCCTTTACCGTCGATGGGATGGCCGTTCGTATCGATAACACGACCCAACATGCCCTCACCTACTTTTACGGAGGCGATGGTGCCGGTACGCTTTACTATGTCGCCTTCTTTAATATCGTCGGTTTGTCCCAACAAAACCACTCCCACGTTATCCTGTTCCAGATTAAGTACAATTCCCTTACAGGACTCAAATTCCACCAGTTCATTGGCCCTTACGTTGTTAAGACCGTATATACGTGCAATACCGTCGCCTACCTGAAGAACGGTACCTACTTCTTGCAGGTTGCTTTCTGCGGTAAAACCTTGTATTTGTTTTTTTAATAGTTCCGAAACCTCGGCGGGTCTTATATTTTCCATTGGTACAATTTAACTCAACAATTTCTTTTTTAATTCCTTTAGTTTATTGGCTATGGTTGCATCAATCATTTTACCATCTACCATTAAAACAAAACCTCCAATAAGCTTGTCCCTGACCCTAACAGTAAGTTGTATTTTTGCATTTAACTCCTGCTGCAACATCTCACTTATCCGTGAAAGGTGATCCTCCTCTAAAGGAACAGCTGTGTATAAGGCTACCGACTTGATATTTTTTTCTTCCTTATAAAAGTCAATCACATTACGGGCAATTGAGGCCAGCAAGGGCTCGCGTTTATTATTGACCATAATGGTAAGGAAATTTAGGGTGAGCTGATTTACACGCTTCTCAAAAACACCTTTTAAAGCCTTTTTCTTTTTACCTGGTTTAATAACCGGGCTATTTAAAAGCTCATCAAACTCCGGCACGTTATTGCAATAATCCAATAAAACGGTCATATCGCCATACACCTGTTCCACCGCTCCTTTTTCCTTGCTTAAAAGAAATAATGCTTTGGCGTACCGTACTGAAATTAAACTGGCATTCATTAATTAAAGTTTATGTTTTCGAGGTACTTATCGATTATAGCCCTTTGTTTTTGGTCATCCTTCAATTCGGTTTGGATGAGCATACCCGCGATATCAATAGACAATTCGGCTACCTGTTTTTTCATTTCTTTGATAGCAGCATTTTTTTCAGCCTCTATTTGCTTACGTGCCAAACTGATTATTTTTTCCGATTCGTTGCTAGCACCCAGCTTGGCTTCGCTCAGTATTTTATCTTTTAGTTCGCGTGTTTCCTTTAACAATTCATCGCGTTCATTCCGTGCGTCGTCCATCATTTCCTGCCTTACCTTTACCAGATTTTCCACTTCGGCTTTGGCTCGTTCAGCGGCTTTGAGGGACTCCTCAATGGTTTCGCTCCTCATGTTGAGGGCATCCAGTATAGGTGTCCAGGCATATTTTTTAAGAATAACCATCAAAATAACAAAAGAAACGGTTGTCCAAAAAACCAGGCCCGGATCGGGTGTCAATAAAAAATCCATATGATTTACATTTTATCCTTTAAGCCATGCCACCACAATAGCAAAAAGAGCGGCACCCTCAATAAGGGCTGCGGCAATAATCATGGCTGTTTGAATTTTTGTGCTTATTTCGGGCTGGCGAGCCATGGCTTCCATTGCCCCATTGGCTAATTTTCCGATTCCCAGCGCGGCGCCCAATACAATTATTCCTAATCCAACAACGGTAAGAGAACTTGTCATAATAGTTAAATTTTATAGATGTTATGTTTAAATAAAAATTAATGTTCTGTATCCTGTACAGCCATGCCAATAAACAGGGCCGACAACAAGGTAAATATATAAGCTTGCAGCAAAGCTACCAATAACTCCAGCATAAACATAATAAGGCTAAGCAGTATAGATACCGGTGCGATGTAAATCGATTTTAAAACAAAAATAAGCGATGCCAAACTCAGAATGATAATATGACCAGCGGTTATATTGGCCAATAAACGAATCATTAAAGCAAATGGTTTTGTAAACAGTCCAATGATTTCTACCGGCACCAAAATCAGCTTTACGAAAAACGGCACCCCTGGCGCTATCAAAGTATGTTTCCAGTAGTTGGTGGTACCATTAATGTTGGTTATAAGAAATGTGAACACGGCCAATACCATTGTCACCGAAATATTACCCGTAAAGTTACTCGCGCCCGGGAAAAAAGGAACCAGTCCCAGCATATTATTGATCCAAATAAAAAAGAAGACCGTAAGCAAGTAAGGGGCAAACCTGCGTGCTTTCTCTTCGCCAATCTGCATGCGCACTATGTCGTCGTTAACAAACTGTATTAGGGGTTCCATAAGGGCCTGAATACCTTTGGGCTTGGCAGGCCCGTTTTTATAACTTTTGGCCACGGTCACAAAAATCCAGATAAGCAAGGCAATTGAGAGCCACATGGACCAAACGTTACGTTTTAAGGAAAAATCCAATGGTGCAGTGTTAATGATATGCCCTTCTTGGTCGTACTGTATTGTCCCGTTGGCATCGCTGTTATAAATTTTACCGTGATGATACAAAAAATAACTTCCCTGACTTTCTGCTATATGGGTGTCATTATTGAAGCGCGAATACAAAAAGCAATGGACTTTACCTTTATCGTATAAAATAATGGGCAGTGGAATTTGGATGTGGATTTGCTTATCGCCCTTCCCCCACGAAACAATATGCCATACATGCGCATCGGCAATGTGGTGCATAATCATTTCGGTAGGATCGAATGCTTCTTCCTCTCCATTGGTATTTGAATCCTTGTTGGAAGCATAGGTTGTTGAGAAGAGTATGCCGGTTGATAATACCAGTACCAAGAGAAACTTATTCATTACATTTTTAAAATATTATCGGATATTAAAACTTTCACTTACTCCTTTACGATATACATAACAAAAAAGTTTAGGTAAATAAGGTAATTTGCCATAAAAACTAAGGCAATGATATCCTTCTCTACCCAATCTCTTTCCATTACCGGCCACAGATAAACCAATGAGGCCAGCATTTTTACCCCTATGCTGACCAAAAACACACTTAGATAAAAATGGTTAAAATTTTTTTTTGTCCATTTAATGGTAAAAGCGCAAGCACTAAACAGAACCAATAGAAACAACTTTATTTCACCCACTTTGTTCAGCAATTCGCTGTAATGAAAATGTGCCAATGCAAGGTTGAATATCAGCAATACGAGAAAGAGAGCCAGGTATAGCAGTATTCGGTTCCGCAGCTCATTGGTGGCCATGTCACTTTTTAGTATCTTGAACGGGAGGCACACCCGGCTTCGCATCCAATCCCATAGCACATTTACCGGTAAAAACAGCGCCGGGCTCAATGGTTAGTTTATTGGTTCGTATGTCGCCATATAATTTTGAAGTAGATTTTAACGAGAGAAGTTCTTTAATCTGCACCTTGCCTTCTAATACACCCTCAATTTCGGCATTAAGGCAATCTATCTCTCCTTTTATTTTTCCTTTACCTCCTACTACAACCTTACCTTTTGACGATATATTCCCTTCAACTTCTCCATCTATCCGTATGCTCTCGGTAGTTTCGATGTTACCCGTTATTTTTGTACCTACACCTATCAGATTATGCGATTTTGTTTCCGGTTCGTACGACTTTGCCATTGTTTTATATTTTTTTGTGTTGAATAATTTCATTGTCCTAAAGCAAATAAAACGCTAAATATACTGTTTCTATTTTAATAATCTTTCTATTTTTTTCAACTGCATCTTTTTATTCACCTGACGCATTTTTTTTGCGGTAGCAGTATAATATACATGCTTACTTAAAAAAGCAAATTGTTTTTTGTTCCATTCTTTTTGCGACATCTTACCATTGTGTTCGCACAATTCCTCCCAAAGTTTCAACGACAGAGGCACAAAATCGGCGCGACCCAGGTAATCCAAATCGGCATCTTTGAGTACCATTTCCATTAAATTATTGGGTTCGGCATTGCTCTCAGTTGCCATAATTAATTGGCTTATGGTTTCTATCTCATTTTTTCTGAATCCATAATGAGGCAGCATTTCCCTTACTATCCTAACGCTCTGTACCTCGTGGTGCTGCGGATTAACCATAAAGCCGGTATCATGAAAAAGAGCAGCCGTTTTTACCAGTAATAGATTTTTACTACTTAAGCCTTCGGCTCGGCCCAGTACTTCAACCTGAGTACAAACGTCAATGGTGTGCTGTATGTTATGGTATGTTACCGAAGCCGGCAGTTCTGTCTTCATCTTGGTCAATACCACCTCCTCAATATCGTCATACCTTATCCATTGCAATTTGGTAAAAAACTCTTCGTTTGGTCGCTTTCCTAGTTCGCCGTCCGACAAATGGGGCATTATTCCTTTTACGAAGTACATATCTGTTTCGCCTTTATATTTTATGGGCATTTTACCACGGTACTCACAAACAAAAAAATCTTTAATAAGCTGATAACTTACCCCGGAAACATTAATTTTACCTGCCACTCCCGAGGATTCCATCCGGCTTGCAATATTTACCGTATCGCCCCAAATATCAAAAGATAGCTTTTTACGCCCTATCACCCCGGATATAACACTACCGGTATGAATCCCTATCCTTAATTCCCAAAAGTCTTTTCCATCTTTTTGGGCTTCTTCACCCGTTTTTTGCATAAACTGTTGCATTTCAATAGCCGCCATCACCACTTCAATAGGGTTGGTTCTGTTTTTTTCGGGCAAACCGCCGGCACACATGTATGCATCGCCTATGGTCTTTATTTTTTCAATTTTATATTTCTCAGCCACCTCATCAAAATGCACAAAAAACCTATCCAGCTCATCTATTAATGTTTCGGGATTCATGTGCTCAACTATTTTTGTAAAGCCCTGAATATCGGCAAATAACACGGTTGCTTTTTCGTATTTAATGGATCGTCGCTGCGCAAGCTTCCTGTATTCTGCCGTTTCGGTTGTAGGTTGATTTAAATATTTTTGTAACAAAGGGGCAATGGAGTCCCGATGAAAAGGAAATAGCTTTCGTTTTGCGCCCTTTTTAAAACCAATTTTGAGCAATAATAAACCCGTTACAGCTACCAGCAGTAATATTACTGTAGAAACTAAATATCCATTGAGCGAAGGAGCTATATACAAATAAATGGTTTGTACACCCTTTTCCGATTCCAAAATAAATTGGTAGTTGCCTTTTTCTAAGTTACTATAGGTAACACTATTTTTATAGGTCCACTTACCAAAGGTTGCATCATGCCCCTTTAAATAAAAACGTCGTAATTCTGCCGAGTCGGGATGTGCAGGCACAAAGTTAAACTCCACAAAGTCAAGTTTACTTTCAACCGCGCACACCGTATCCAAAACAGATGGCCTATTGAGGGTATCACCGGATAAAACAATTGAATTAATCATCCTTTTTGCCTCTTTTTGTAATAAAGAGTAACTTAGCTCCGCATAAATACCTATTTGCGTTAGGAACAGACAAATAGCTAATAAAGTTATTTTTCGTATCCCCGGGATTAAGACTTTTAAAGTCACAGTAGATTGTTTTAATCTTTATTCTTTGATTATTTACCAAAAGTAGTATATTTATTTCGCAAAAATAAACGCTTAACATTTAAATAAACATCATGGAGAAAACAGAAAACATAATACTGATACCATATGACTTTACCCAGGTTGCCATGCACGCGGTAGCTCATGTCAAATCGCTTTCTCAACGAAATGGTGCACAAATTTACCTGTTACATATTGTTAAAAAAGATACGGATGCGGATGAGGCGCTAAAAAAACTCACACAGGAAAAACAAAAAATTAAAGATAGTTACGGTATAAATGTGAATCTTGTTGTTAAAGAAGGAACTATTTTTAAAACCATAAAAGAAGTTGCCTCTGAAATAAACGCCAATTTGGTGGTTATGGGTACCCATGGTATTAAAGGGCGACAAAAGTTAACCGGCAGTTGGGCGTTAAAAGTAATTGTAGGTTCCAAAATTCCGTTTTTTGTAGTACAGGATAAACCTACGGATTCAGAGGTTAAAAAAATTGTTTTCCCGGTAGATTTTAAAACCGAGAATAAAGAAAAACTCTATTGGGCGCAATACCTGTCCAGTTTTATGGAAACGAAGGTATTTTTATTTAGCAGCTCTACCAAGGATGGTGTAATTGAACCCAGAACCAAAGCCAACCTGGTATTTTGCAAAAATTATCTGGAAGAAAAAGAGATCAATTATGAGCTTTCCTTATCTGATGGTAAAGGATCCTTTGCTCAGGAAACGATAAACTTTGCCAATACTATTAATGCCGATGCCATTATTATTATGACTACCCGTGACATTGCTTTCCATGATTATATACTTGGAGCCAACGAACAACATATTATAGCCAATAGCTTTAAAGTACCCGTTATGGTTATTAATCCACGAACCGATTTAATGAAATACGGATACGGGGCGTTTTAGTCATAACAGCGCATCTTAAACCGAAATGATTAAACAACGCCACCCGCAAGGCGTTGTTTTTTTTAGGCAGCATAATACTATCGCAGCCATTAAAAGCGTTTATACCCATATGGAACTTGTTTTTGCAACCAATAACCAGCACAAGCTTAGCGAGATTAAAAACATACTTGCTTGTGGAATTGTGCTGAAAAGTTTGAAAGATATTAACTGCTCCGAAGATATTCCGGAAACAGGCCTCACCCTGGAAGCTAATGCCACACAAAAATCGGCATATATTTACAACAAATATCATATAAATTGCTTTGCCGACGATACGGGCTTGGAAGTAGAAGCTCTTAAGGGGGAGCCCGGGGTGTATAGTGCCCGATATGCCGGCGATGAAAAGGATGCTATCCGGAACATGAACAAATTGCTGGATAAGTTAAGGGATGAAGCCAATAGAAAAGCGCGATTCCGAACCGTTATCTCATTGATATTAAATGGGAAAGAATATCAGTTTGAGGGCATTGTAAACGGACACATCACACGCCGGCAATCGGGAAGTAAAGGTTTTGGGTACGACCCCATTTTTATACCCTACGGATACGATATAACCATGGCTGAAATGGAACCGTCGGCAAAAAATAAAATAAGCCACAGAGCCCGAGCCATAAATAAAATGGTTGAGTTTTTAAATAAATTATAGCGCTGCTTACAAATTACACCATATGAAGCCGAGTACACTTTTTCTGTTTACCTCATTAATTTTTACATCCATAAAAGCACAGGTGCCTGTTGGTCAATGGCAGGATTATTTGTCGTTTTACCAAGTACATAGTGTGCAAAAGGCAGGTAATAAAATATATGCAGCCACTGATGTGGGACTTTTTTCGTACGATACGCAGGAATATGCTCTCGAAAAACTAAGTAAACTAAATGGACTATCCGATGTAGGCATAAGCGCAATAAAATCCTCCCCCGCCTCAGATATGCTGGTGGTAGGCTATACCAATGGAAAAATTGATATTGTAAGTAATGCAAAAATCTACACCATCCCTGATTTATTTTTGAAAGAGATGAATGTCAGCAAAAAAATCAATCATATTTATTTTGAGGGCAACAAAGCATTTTGCTCAACCGATTTTGGTGTTGTGGTGCTGGATATCGTTAAAAAAGAAATAGCCGACAGCTATATAATTGGCGAAAACGCAAGCAATATAAAAGTTATGCAAATGACTGCCTCTGCCGATTCCTTTTATGTAGCTACAGAACAAGGCATTTTGGGGGCTCCCATCAACAGTAACTTACTATCCTTTTACCAAACCTGGAAAAGGGTTAGTGAGGACAGCAAGGCGTATCTTTCCGTGGCTTCCATTGATAACACCATTGTTGCATCCAGAACAAACGGTACTTCGGTCGATATTCTTGAATACCGCCACGGGCAATGGGAATATAAGTTTACAAAAAATAGTTTTGTTGGGCTACAGGCGCTTAATAATGGAATTGCCGTCATTTCGGCCAAAACCATCGACCTTTACGATGAAACACTTAATAAAACAGCTAGCATCAACAGTTTTACGCTGGAAGGAAAAAGCATCAACCCTAATTTTTCAGCTATTTGCATAGATGAAAATAACACAAAATGGGTAGGCGATGCCGCTCAGGGTCTTATTCAATTATCCAGTACCGGCGATATGCAAATAGTACCAGATGGCCCCGCATCTAACAATTGCTTTAAATTAAAGGCAACGGCAAATGCACTTTGGACCGTACGGGGTCTGCCCCACCAATTTAGCCCAATCCGAGTTCCGGCGGAATGTTCCATCTATCGTAACGGGACATGGACACGCTTAGATAACAACAATCCGTTTTTAAAAAACGCCTATAATTTAAACGACATAGCGATTGACCCACATAATGAAAATCATGCTTTTGTAAGCAGTGCCTTTGCAGGCATTTTTGAGATAATGGACGATGCCATCATTGAACATTACACCGAAACCAATAGTGCCATTGTACTCAACTCGGGATGGCGATTGATAAATGGGGTTATGTTTGATAAGCAGGGAAATCTGTTTGCCAATAACCAAAATATACTATATCCCATAATTGTAAAACCAAAGATTATTAACGAAAATAACAGCGAAAATAACTTTGGATGGTACGGCTATGATTATATTCTTGAAAGCGAGAAATCAAAGCCCTGGCTCCACCAGACTATTCAAACTTCGTGGGGACATTTTTGGGCTGTATCCTTCCATAACCCCCCAGGCTTATTTATATTCGACCATGCCGGCACCATTGATAATTCGAGCGACGACAGGTACAGATATGCCGGCGATACCAATGATTCCCGGGCTTCAAAAATGCTAATCTGGGACGATGATGGCAAAGAAGTATTATCTACCATATACTGCGTTGCAGAAGATAAGTCGGGTTATGTTTGGGTTGGCACCAGTGCCGGTATTCTGGTTTATTACCGCCCAAGAGAGGTTTTTAATATTGAAAAACCCGTGGCCTCAAGAATAAAAATACCGCGCAACGACGGGAGTGGCTTTGCCGATTATTTATTAGAAAATGAGCATATCAGTGTTATTGAGGTAGACGGCGCAAACCGAAAGTGGATAGGAACCGCCAATAATGGTGTATATCTGGTTTCAAGCGACGGCACAAAAACAATCAGCCATTTTAATAGCAACAACAGCCCCCTTTTATCCAACAACATCAAATCCATTTCCATCAATCCCAGAAGTGGAGAAGTATTTTTTGGAACCGACAAAGGAATCGTATCCTATCGCGGAACATCTACTGAAGGAGCAACCAATTATTCAAACGTTAAAGCATTTCCTAATCCTGTACGTCCACAACATCAGGGCCCCATAACTATTACCGGTTTAATGGAAAACTCAACCGTTAGCATAACCGATATCAGCGGAAAAATAGTATATCAAGCTATTTCTACAGGAGGACAGCTTGTATGGAACGGAAGGAATGTATATAACCAAAAGGTTTCGAGCGGAGTTTATTTGGTTTTGGCCACCGATACAGAAGGGTCGGAATCCATGGTGACAAAAATAATGATAGTACGATAAATTAATGACACCGAACTATTTATAAGTTATCGAAAACACCAATTAAATTCAGCTTGCCCCAATATAGCCGAACTTTAATTTTTAAAAAGTTATTCCTGAATTAAAAACCAACCCACAGCCCCTTATTATTATTGCTGAATGTTATGCTTAGTCGCTATCGAAGATAAAAAGAGGTCGTGAAACAAGGTTCGATGCAGCCAACTTTTTTACTTAACAAACATTGCATGACGTATAAGTATGGCATTATTGCTATCCTATCCCAATCATTTAATGAAATCAATAAGTTTTTATACTTTTGAGTTTTAAATACGAACCTACATTTATAAACTCATCACATGTCGCGAAAAATTGTTACTGCTTTATGGCTTCTGGTACTGACGGGGCTACTTGTATTTGCTTATTTTCATTTTTCCACCTTAAAAAATTTTAAAAATAATCAAACCATAAAAGCAGTCCCCACCGATGCTTCGCTCATCCTTCAAATTCAAAACCCTAAAAACCTTATCGGCATCTTATTAAACGATGTGAAATACATGGAAGCCCTGCAAGCATTTGCCGGCTTCAAGGTTTTTAACGCGCACCTTAACAGTTTGCAAAACGATTCTGTTTTTAACACCGGACTTATCCGATCACTAAAAAGTAAAGCCCTTACCATTTCGTTTCACCCCCTCGGAAAAAATAACGTGTGCCCTTTATACACCTATGCACTTAACAATCAGGCCGAAGAAAATAAAATACTTTCCTTTCTGGACGAAAACACTGGGGGGTGGATTATCGACAAACGAAAATACAATACCTCCCCTATCTACGCTATAAAACTAAAAGGCCGTCAAGGACAAGTTTTTGCCAGTTTTTACCGTGGTATTTTAATGGCGAGCAGTTCCTCCATATTAGTAGAAAACGCATTGAGGCAGTTGCGAACTGAATTTTCTCTTTTGGAGGATACCACTTTTAATAAACTTTTTAAAACTTCGGGCAACAATACCGATGCCAATATATTTATCAACTTTGAACGCCTTCCCGAAGCACTATCACCGGCTTTTAAGCACCTGCAAAGCAAAAAGCTTGGTTTTGTAAAAAACATTGCCAGCTGGGGTGAGCTGGATGTAAACCTGAACGACAACCACCTACTCATCAACGGCTTTTTATACTCGGCTCAATACCAATCAAAAATAAACACTTTATTTGAGGGAATGAGTGCCAACTCAAGCAAAATAAATAATGTAATACCCGACAACACCAGTTTTATGTTATCGTATAGTTTTGACCATAGCCGAAAACTGAAAGACCGGCTGATGACTTATTTGAAGCAAAACAATCAATTTGAATCGTATACAATAGCGTATAATAAACTAAAACTGCGCGGCAAACAAAACGAAGTAGAAAAAAGAATATTTGAACTCATCGACAAGGAATTTGCTTACCTTATATGCCACTCAAACGATGTGCAGGGCGAAGACGACAAATACCTAATTGTGAAAACCCAGAGCAAATCGAAAACACTTAAATTACTCGGAGAACTTACAGACGAAACACTCGTCCCGGTATCCTTTTATCAACTGGATGCCCAAACAAAACAACCCATCTACAGCAGCCAATCCTCGGCCGTATTCCCGCTCATGCTGCGTACATATTGTCCGGATTCGCCACAGAAATTTTTTACATTTATTGATAACTACCTGGTATTTGCAGACTCTCAGAAACAATTATCCAACATTGTTTATGCTAATATTCTAAATAAGACCTTACAAAACAGCAAATATCACAACGAATTTTCTAATAGGTTCGCATACAAGGAAAACGCCTTTGTTTACATCGATTTTTCTAAAGCGAAAAACTTGCTGCCCACAACCGGCAAGCATGCCTTATTTAACCCCAGTAAACCCCAGCAAGAAGCGCTGAATAAATTTTACGGTGCAGGCATTCAGCTTACTGCGGCCAACGATCTGTTGTATGTAAATGCTTGTATCGAATATATGCCGCAGCGCCAAAGCGAACCGGAAACGGTATGGCAGAGCGGACTCGACAGTACTATTATCGGGAAACCCAGTTTAATGATAAACCATTACACGCGCGAACGTGAAATAATGGTACAGGACAAGTCGAATATGCTTTATCTTATCTCCAATTCGGGCAGGATATTATGGAAAAAGAAACTTGGTTCACCCATCTTGGGCGAGATAAGCCAAATAGATTATTACCGAAACAATAAATTACAATACCTGTTTAATACGGCCAATAGAATATATTTACTCGATCGCAATGGCAACAACGTGGATAAATACCCGATTGAATTAACCCATAAGGCCACCAATCCCATTGCCATATTCGATTACGATAACAACCGCAACTACCGCATATTTGTGGCCTGCGCCAATAAACAAACCTATGCCTACGATAAAACCGGCAAACTGGTTACCGGATGGAACGCCAAACCCACTGAGGGTACTGTTAGTCTGCCTTTACAACACTTTAGGACTAATGGCAACGATTACATCGCTTTTGCAGATAACAAACGCAACTATATTTTAAACCGCAGGGGCAAAGAACGTGTGAAGCTAAAATCCGATTTTGTGAGAAATACCAATAGCAGTTTTTATTTAGTAACCAAAAACAACCACACCTATTTAAGTACAACCGACACCAAGGGCAACCTACAACTTATTAATTTAAGCAATGGCGATGTGAAGCAGCAAACACTGCTTAACTCATCGCAGGAGCACTTTTACCTGGCTTATGATATGAGTAGTAAAAATGGTACGGAGTCTATTTTAGTATCCGGAGATAAAGTAATGGCATTTGCCGCAAGTGGCAAAAAAATATTTGAGCTTAAGATAGACGGGAAGCTTCTTCCGGCAGCAGATACTTATTTTTTCTCGAGCAATAATAAAAAAATTGGTGTGTTCGATGCCCAAAACAATAAAATATACCTCATCAACAGCGATGGCAACCTGTACAAAAACTTTCCACTAAGAGGAAAGTCCAGATTCAGCATTGGGTTTTTGAATAAAAAGAGCACTAAATTTAACCTTATCGTAGGTGGCGAAAACAATTATCTTTACAACTACGAGGTAAAGTGACAACACATACTTAAAACTATTGTTATGAACAGATTAAAAATAGGGGTACTAAGTGTATCCAACCATCTTTTAAAAAGGATTGTTTTACCTTTAAAAAATACCAAATACTGCAAAATTTATGGAATTGCCTCGCGCAACCCCAAAAAAGCCGAAGCATTTGCACAGAAATTCGACATTGAAAAAGTGTATGCTGACTATCAAGAACTCATCGAGGATCCGATTATTGATTTTGTGTACATACCCTTACCCAACCACCTGCACCTGGAGTGGGTGGTAAAGGCTGCAGAGGCGGGTAAACACATTTTATGCGAAAAACCCATCGCATTAAATGCACAAGAGGCCATGCAATGCATAGAAGCGGCGCAAAAAAACAAGGTTCAATTGATGGAGGCATTTATGTATAAATTTCACCCCCTATGGATTTATGCCAAAGAGGTGATTACCACCAACCAAATTGGCCGCATAATGTACATTCATACCTCATTCGCCTACCACAACCCGGCACCCGATAATATTCGGAATATTAAAGAATTTGGTGGTGGCGCCCTTATGGACATTGGTTGTTACGCTATATCCTCTTCACGTTTTTTGTTGGATGCCGAACCCCAAAGAGTAATGGCCATCCATCAACAGCACCCCGAGTTTAAAACGGATACCTTAGGATCGGCCATAATGGATTACGATGGAAGACATGCCAGCTATACGGTATCTACCCTGAGCCAGGCCAACCAAGGTGTTGATATTGTAGGCAGTTCGGGTCGCATTAGGATACCTGTCCCCTTTAACACCTATGTAGATACCCCTTCTGAAATAATTATTAATACAGCCCAGGGCGAACGTAGCGTTAGCTTTGCGGTATGCGACCAATATGGTTTGATGTTCGATGCGTTTTCGGAATGTCTTATAAAAAAAATGCCCCTACCTATTGAACCAACGGATGTCCTTAACAACATGAAGGTAATAGATGCGGTGTTTAAATCGGCTCAATCGCAACAGTGGGAGCGCCTGTAAATAATAATGTGGGATGAAAAAACTTCCCTTATGAGAATTTTGTGTAGTAGGGAAACCCGGGGGTATAACAATACATACGGATTACTATAACAGCTTATATAGAATTTAAGGTAAATTTTAAAAAACAATTTAACACAACTATGAATAGTAAAATTGGGCTAAAATTGCTCGTAGTAGTCATCTGTTTAACATTCACTTCGCCAATATATGCCCAAGAGGCAGATCACAATCATCACCATCACCAATATGAATTAGGGTTAGCAAATTCAGCTGTTTATTTTCCAAAAGAAAAAGAAACGGCTTACGGCTTGCACCTTCATTTAATCAGGAATATTAAACATTCAAAACTTGGATTCGGACTTGCCTATGAAAGGATTTTTGATGAGCACAGACACAATACAATTGGTTTGGTTGGAAGTTATAATCTTTTTGAATCTATGCATATTAGTTTATCTCCAGGAATTACCTTCGAGGATAATGAAATGTCAGCATTAAGGTTTGCCTTTCATGCAGAGGCTGCTTATGGCTTTAATTTGGGTCATCTCCATCTTGGTCCAATGCTTGAATTTGCTTTTGATCCCGAACATTATCATATTAGTGTTGGATTACATGTAGGATACGGCTTCTGAGTTTGTTTTAAAAGCATAACGGTAGAGCGAGAATTGGTGGATTTGAAAATAAAGAAGGAAAAGCAACAGCATACATTGTGATTTTTTCATATGCACTGCGGATATAGAAGTATTAGCCATCCATTTTTCGTATTTGTTGATAGCCTTGAAGCCTTTACTCCCAAGGGTATTCATATACAAAAGAACCTGAAGCGTTAAAGCTCTAAGTAATTCACCTCTATATCTTGCTTCAGAAAGAAGCCTGCGGTTTGCTTAAATTTATTCACATTTTCGGTGGTATAAAATATTACCTTACCGTTTTTGGTGCATTTGGCATCCATTTCGGGATGTCGTTTTAAGTAGTTCACCAGGCTTTTAGCAACAATTTCGCCCTGCGATAGGATGGTACACTCATACGGAAGATATTGCTTTATTTTATCTAATAGCAAAGGATAATGTGTACAGCCCAATATAATGGTGTCTATAGCTTTATCCTGGCTTAAAAGAGCATCGATATTTTTTTTAATAAAGAAATCAGATCCCGGCGATTCTGCTTCGCCGTTCTCAACCAAGGGTACCCACATAGGACAGGCTTCTTGAAAAACTTGTAAATGCTTGGCTACTTTTTTTATCTCCAGTGGATAGGAAAGCGACTGCACGGTTCCCAGCGTTCCGAGCACACCTATTTTATTGGTTTTGGTGTATGAACCCACTACTTCGGCACTGGGCCGTATTACGCCCAATACGCGTCGGGTGGGCGCTATTAATGGCAAGTGGTTTTGTTGAATATTCCGCAGGGCCTTGGCCGAAGCGGTGTTGCAGGCCAAAATAATAAGGTGCACACCCATCGAAAAGAGTTTTGTAACTGCTTCGAGCGTATATTTATTTACCACTTCAAAGGAGCGTGTGCCGTAGGGTGTTCTGGCATTGTCGCCAAGATATAAAAAGTCGTATTGGGGTAACTGCTGCGTAAGCTGTTGCAGTACGGTTAATCCCCCATATCCCGAATCAAAAACTGCTATTGGCCCTTTGCTCGAATTCATAATACGATGATAACAAAAAAGGATGGTTATTACAACCATCCTTTTTATATAACTTGATTAGCTTTTGGCTACTTTAATTAAAAAACCGCTGTAAATACGCTTAACAGCTTTTTAGCCAAAGCATGCAGTGCTTAATTAGCAGTAGCGGCCAACTTAGCCTTCACCAGGTCTTCCACATCCGTGCTTTGCTCCGAATGATAAATAACAACTCTGGAGCTGATGTCGAAAATATAAATAAAACCATTTTCTGCACCTACCTCATCAATCGCTTTTTGTATTTTTTCGATAATGGGCTGTAGCAATTGTTGTTCTTGTTGTTGTAGGTTTTGCTGTGCCAGCATCTGAAAATTCTTCAAGCGCTCACTAATTTCCTGAATTTCCTTTTCTTTGGTTGCACGAATCAACTCAGGCAGGGTATCGCGCTTTTGCATATAGTCCGTGTACTTGGCATCCAGCTCTTCATTCATCACCTTCAGGTTCTGCTCTAATTTTTGCGCTTCGTTCTGCAGTTTTTTATCGGCTGCCACCTTATCCGGTAGTTCCGTAACCAACTTTTGAATATTTACATGGCCAAACTTTAACTCCTGGCCAAAAGCGCTTGAACTAAAAACAACCGCTACAACAACGAATAGTAATTTTATCGATTTCATAAGTCTCTTTTTTGTTTTGTCACACTTGCCTGGTTAGCTATTTTACTTTTAATTTTAAGTAAGCACTTTAAGCCAAATGTGTTTCCCGTTTTTTTATCGTTATTTTATATCACTTTATTTTAATAATCGCTTATTCTATGCCAAGCTTTGCTTTTACAAGGTCCGATACATCTACACTTTTTTCAGATTTGTAAACGGTTAGTCCGCTGGCTTCTTCAAATATATACAAGAATCCTTTTTCGGCACCTACTTCCTTAATCGCATTACTCACCTTGTCGAACAATGGTCTTTTTAGTGTTTGTTCCTTTTGCTGCAGCGACTGTTGCGATTGGTCGAAAAAGTTTTGCACTTTGGCTTGTCCTTCTTGCAGTTGTGTTTCTAACCCTTCTCTTTCCATGGCACTCATGGTGCCGGCTTGTAGCTTGGTTAAGTATTCCTTTTGCTGTCCTTGCAAATCTTCCTGCATATCGGTAAGTTGTCCCTCCAGCGTTTCGTACTCGCTTTGCAATTGCTCGTCAATAGTTTTTAACTCGGGCATGGCCGCTAATATAGCCTGCGTATTTACATGTCCGAATTTAAGGTTAGATTGTGCCGACATCCATGTACTGGCCATCAACGCTAATCCAACAAATAATAGTTTTGTAGGTCTCATAAACTAAGTATTAATCTATTTTTTGTATCCAAGTTTTTCTAAAATATCGTCGCTAATATCGTATTTAGGATCGGAAAATAAAAGTACGCCACCAGCTGCTTTATCAAAAATAGCCGCATAGCTTTGGTCGTTGGCCATTTCGCGTATGGCATTATACACATCGTCCTGAATAGGCTTTATCAATGCCTCTCGCTTTTTACTCAGCTCCCCTTCTGCTCCAAAATACTTCGCTTGCAACTGACGTGCCGCTTTTTCTTTGGCCACTATTTCCTCTTCCTTTTTCACTTTCATCTCGTTCGACAAAAATACATTCTCCGTTTGATAGTTTTGGTATAAGGTCTCCACTTCGGCGTAAACGGCTTCAATTTCTTTTTGCCATTTTTGCGAGGATTGGTTTAACTGTTCGTTGGCTGCTTCAAACGCCGGTATATTTTTTAAGATGTACTCGGTATCAACAAAAGCATATTTTTGTGCCTGCATACTCAGACCCAAGGTCATTATAATTGCAATAAAAAGTATCTTCTTCATCTCATTACATTTTTGGTTAAACAATCAATTCAGCCAGATATATCAAAAATCAAACCACTTTATTATCCGCTTAATTTAAAGCCTCTTAGCATGCAAAATTAAAACTGTTGACCTATTACAAAATGGAACTGGCTTCCGCTTACCTGGTTTGGATTAGTCAGATCACTATCGAATCCGTATCCCCAATCGATGCCCATTAATCCAAAAATTGGCAGGAAGATACGGACGCCAACTCCTGCCGAACGTTTTAAATCAAAAGGACTGTAGTCCTGAAAATCGCTCCACGCATTACCCGCCTCCAAAAAAGCCAAGGCATATACCTGAGCCGAAGGTTGTAAGGTTAATGGATAGCGCATCTCTAATGTTAATTTGTTATACATGTTACCATCGTAACTTCCGTATTGATTACGCGGCGTTAAGGAAGAGTTTTCGTATCCACGTAATCCCACGGTTTGGCTTCCGTACATGCTATACCCAGACATGCCATCGCCACCCAACATAAATTTTTCATAAGGCGAACGTACATATTCGTTGTAATAACCTAAAAAGCCCATTTCAAATTTACCCATCAATACCAATTTCTCTGCCTTATCCAGTGGGGTAAATACTGAACCTTGTGTAGTCCATTTATGGTACTCAATTAAATCATACAATTGCTCCTGTGCTTTTTTGCTTGTTTCTTCGTCGCCGGTAATGGTATAGTTGTAGAGCCCTTTATAATCTTTATCTATCCATGCCGAATAAGGCGGTGTAAATTCCACGCCAATGGTAAAATTAGAGCCTCTACGAGTATATAGCGGGTTATCAATGGAGTTACGCGACAACATTAATTTAAAATGAAGATTTTGCGAAACACCATTTTGCATAATAAAATAACGCCAATCTTTTAAATCGTAATGCTGATAACTCATCTCGGCATAAATACTAAACCAGTCATCGGGCCAGGTCAAGCGCTTACCAAAACCTATTGATAAGCCGGATATTTTCATATGCTGATCTATCTGAGATTCATCGAATTGAATGTTTTGATAACCACCGTAACCTCCATAGCCTCCATAGCCGTATCCTCCATAGCCACTATAAAAATTATTACTGTAACTATCAGATACCCCACTCTGTATGGATCGATAGGCCGAAACAGTTAAGGAGTTGGGGCGTTTGCCACCGAGCCAAGGCTCCGTAAAGGAAAAACTATACGATTGATAAAATTTACCGTTGGTTTGCGCCCTTAATGATAAGGTTTGTCCGTCGCCCGTGGGCAAAGGTCGCCAGGCTTCTTTGTTAAAGATGTTACGCACAGAGAAGTTGGAGAACTTTAGTCCCAGCGATCCAACAAACATCCCGGCACCCCATCCTCCTGAGAGCTCAATTTGGTCATTGGCTTTTTCTTCTAGGTTATAAACCAAGTCTACGGTGCCATCCTCGGGATTAGGTTGCACATCGGGCTGTATATTTTCCGGGTTAAAATGGCCTAACTGCGAGAGCTCACGAATAGTACGTATAAGCTCTTGCTTGCTGAAAAGCTGGCCGGGTTTAGTACGCACCTCACGACGCACAACATGCTCGTGCGTTTTGGTATTGCCATTTATAACAATATTGTTGATGGTGGCCTGTTTGCCTTCGTACACCCGCATTTCTAAGTCTATCGTGTCGCCATATACCTGCACCTCTACAGGTTGTATATTTGAGAACAGATATCCATTGTTCATATATAGGTTATGCACGGCATCGTCGTCGACAAATAAGCGTTCGTCGAGCAGCTTTTGGTTAAACACATCTCCTTTTTTCAAACGCAATACCGCCCCGAGATACTCACCAGGATAAATACTGTTGCCAATCCATGCAATATGTCCCAAATAATATTTACGCCCTTCTTCAATGTTAATTTTTATGTCAACGGTGTTGTCATCGTTACGGGTAATGGAATCATAATCGATAACCATATCGCGATACCCATGTTCGTTGTATTTATCTATAACCGCAATCAGATCCTCCTTGTAGGTTTCGTCGATAAACTTTTTGGTGCGGAAGAAGTTCTTGATTTTTCCTTTCTCATTGGTTTTTTTCATGGTACGGTTCAGCTTGCTGTCATTAAATACCGTATTACCGGTAAATTCCAGATTCTTTACCTTTACCTTTTCCTTTTTATCCACCGTAATGTCTAAATAAACATTATTGGCCTTTGTGGTATCGTCCTTTTGCACCACACGAACCTCCGTATTATAAAACCCTTTACCCACAAAGTAATCCGTAATATACTTTTCGCTACGGGTAATCAGGTGAGGAGTTACCTGGCTACCTTTCATCATAGCCACTTTTTCGGATATGGTTTCTATCTCCGATTTTTTAAGGCCGTAATAATTAATGTCCGAAAGGCGCGGACGTTCAAGCAATTCAATCTCGAGCCATACCTTGCCGGACTCTATTTTTGAGGCCTTAATTTTAACGCTTGAAAACAAGCCATGCTCCCAATATTTACGTATAGCCTCCGATATCTCTTCGCCCGGAACATTTAATTTTTGACCTACCGCTAAACCCGACAGGTTAACCAATATCTTCGGGTCGTAGTTTTGAATTCCTGTTACCTCTATTTCGGCAATTTCATATTTACGCGGGGAGCCCGAATAGCTAATTACAGGTTCCGATTCCTGACTTTGCGCAAAGGTAAATACGGGGGATATGATAAGGATGATGAGGAAAAGAGTAAAATGTTTCAGCATTATAAATAAATCTAATTTTTTTAATTTGTTAACTGGTCGCTTGTTTTGCCAAACCTTCTTTCCCTACCCTGAAAATCCAACAGTGCTTGGTAAAAATCTTCTTTTTCGAAATCGGGCCATAATGTATCGCAAAAATACAGTTCGGCGTAAGCCAACTGCCACAGCAAGAAATTACTTATACGCAATTCTCCACTGGTCCTGATCATCAATTCGGGATCGGGTACATTTGCGGTTGTGAGGTTATTGGATATTACCCCGGCATCGATATCTTCGGGTTTCAATTCGTTATTTTGCACTTTACGCGCAATTTTACGCACAGCATCGGTTATTTCCCAACGCGAGCTATAGCTTAAGGCAAGGTATAAGGTGAGTCCCGTATTTTTCGATGTTTTTTCGATGCACTCCATTAACTTCCGGTGTACATCCTTTGGTAAAGTATTTACACATCCTATTACCCCAAGCCGCACATTGTTTTTCATCAGTGTTTTAGTTTCGGAACTGATAGTGCTTACCAATAAAGCCATCAGCGCGTCCACTTCCATCTTGGGTCGGTTCCAGTTTTCGGTTGAAAAGGCATATAAAGTAACATACGAAATTTCCAGCTCGGCAGCGGCTTCGGTTACGGCTCGTACGGCTTTTACACCGTTCCTGTGTCCAAAAACCCGCGAGTTACCTCTTATTTTTGCCCACCTACCGTTACCGTCCATAATTATAGCTACGTGTTTGGGCAGCTTGTCTTTTATCAGTTTATCCTTTACTGACATATTTTTTATTTGCCTTTTTTTTTAAAATCCCGAGTTACAATCTGTTTTTCGCCTAAACAGACTAAACGTAACATGCACACTGGCCAACGAATATAAGTCATTGTTATGGATGTTGCCTTCGTTATTAAACCCATAAGGGTCTTCTGCGTTGATGGGCAAATTTAGTCCCACCACATCCAAATCGTCAACAAAAGTTTTCCTGAAACTCCACTCCGCTCCAACTCTTATCCACTTGTTAATTTTATATTTGACACCGATACTGAACGGCAAAGATAATATAAAAACCGTTTGTTCAGAGTTTTTTCCTATTTCTGTCGAAAATCTTTTATAAACCGTAGAACCCACACCCAAGGCCACGTACGGTGTAAAATTAGTACTGCTTAAAAAGGCGTGATCGTACGATACAAAATTAAATTCCATTTGTAAAGTTGCATCACCTACCGACCGGTTAAAGCTGTAAGGCACCTCACCTTGCGGAAATTTCACCCCATTATCCGGATAGCTTCCTTTTAAACGCGCCATACCTACGGTGCCCTTAATGGCATACCTATCGCTTATAACGTAACGCGCTAAACCACCGAAAGCAAGCGAGGGCTGATAGAACTGTTTGTGCGGGTTTAAATCGCCCAAATAATAAGAAGCACCCAAAAAACCACCCAATTCTAACTTATCCTGAGCCACGCCAAAACTAAGTGTAACAAACAGACCCACAAACAGGCAGAGGACTTTTAACCTAAGTTTAACTTTATATATCGTAACAAAAACCATTCTTTCGCAAACTAAAATTTGTTTCTTGACATTGGCATTACAGCTACAAATGTAACGAACAACGTAAAACTTATAACATCATTTTTAGCTTTTTATTGCCTACTTAGTTATACAGATAAACTTAAAACACGTAAGCAAGAGCCGTAAACACACAATACAGACGTAAATCATTTTTTTAATGCTGCCTACTTCTTAAATTTGTATAAACTTTAATTTTAAGATTATGTACGGAGACTTTAAAAACCATTTGAAAACCGAACTGGAACAAATAAAGGAATCAGGACTATACAAGACGGAGAGGGTTATTACTACCCCACAAGGTGCACACATTAAAGTAAGCTCCGGACAAGAGGTGTTAAATTTTTGTGCCAACAACTATCTGGGGCTTTCGGCCCACCCCAGAATAATTAAAGCAGCACAGACGGCTATGGACAGTCACGGTTACGGAATGTCGTCGGTACGCTTTATATGCGGAACACAGGACATACACAAAACGCTGGAGCATAAAATAGCCCGTTTTATGGGTACAGAGGATACCATTTTATATGCAGCCTGCTTTGATGCCAACGGGGGTGTTTTTGAACCGCTTTTTACCAACCAGGATGCCATTATTTCCGACGAGCTGAACCATGCATCCATCATTGATGGCGTACGATTGTGCAAAGCGGCAAGGTACAGATACAAGCATGCCGACATGGCCGATCTGGAGGAACAATTAAAAAAAGCACAGGCACAACGTTACCGCATTATTGTTACCGATGGTGTATTTTCGATGGATGGAGATATTGCCAAATTAAACGACATTTGTGATTTGGCCGAAAAATACCAAAGTCTGGTGATGGTGGACGACAGCCATGCCTCCGGCTTTATCGGCAAAACAGGACGAGGCAGCCACGAGTATCATAACGTAATGGATAGGGTGGATATTATCACCAGCACCCTGGGTAAGGCGCTGGGGGGTGCCTTAGGTGGTTTTACTACCGGAAAAAAGGAGATCATTGACATGCTCCGTCAACGTTCGCGTCCCTACTTGTTCTCCAACTCATTGGCTCCGGCCATAGTGGGTGCCTCGTGCGAGGTGATTGATATGCTTAGCGAATCGACCGAATACAGAGATACTGTTATTGAAAATGCGGCTTATTTTAAAGAGAAAATACAGGCTGCCGGCTTTGATATTAAGCCAACCGACTCTGCCATTGTTGCTTTAATGCTGTACGATGCTAAACTTTCGCAGGAGTTTGCCAATCAACTTTTACAAGAAGGTATTTACGTGATTGGATTTTATTATCCCGTGGTTCCCAAAGGGCAAGCACGTATCCGCATTCAGATTTCAGCCGCCCACAAAAAAGAGCACCTCGACAGAGCCATTGCTGCCTTTACAAAAATTGGTAAGGAGCTGAAGGTAATTTAATAATTAACTAGTGCGTTTGGCCGGATTGATATTTTAACTCTATTACAAATAAAAGCAAAAAAACAGGGATAGCTAATTGAATAGCCATCCCTGTTTTTTTGCTTGTTAGAATAATATTTTATGGGAGGAAGATGCCTGCGCGGATCTACCGCGCTACGCCGAATGGTTTGCAATATAGTTCAAAAGTTTAGTGCGCATGTCCCGGTCAACCGTTGTTGCAACTCTATTTAACGAGTACTGTGAAGCGTTGGATTGGCATGGCATATTATCCTAGGCTTGCCACCCGATGCTTTTCGCAACTTGCGAAACAACTTATTTCAGTTTTACCATTCAGGGGCAGGATAGCTAAGCAAGTACTCCATACCCTGCTGGCAGCAGATAGGGATTATTGGCTATCTCGTTTTTGTAGGCTTTTAGTCTACAAAACCACTCCTCATCTTAACTCGCCTTTAATCGTGTAAGGCTTTCCTTGTCTATTCTGGCACGGGCATATTCTACCGTTATTACCAACTCTTTCTCATCTTTTGAGGGTGCGTCGAACATCAGATCCATCATAATAGTTTCGCAGATAGAACGCAATCCTCTGGCACCCAATTTAAATTCCACCGCTTTGTCAACGATGTAATCCAATACATCATCCGTAAATGTAAGTGTGATATTATCAATGCTAAACAGCTTCTCGTATTGCTTGATAATCGAATTTTTGGGTTCGCGTAAAATCCTACGCAACACGGCCTTATCCAATGGGTTTAGATAGGTAAGCACGGGCAAACGACCAATAATCTCAGGTATCAGACCAAACGACTTTAAATCCTGTGGAGCCACATACTGCAATAAGTTTTTTTGATCGACCTTATCCTTGGCTTTACTGGCCGCATAGCCCACAACCTGGGTATTCAGGCGTTGACCTATTTTTCTTTCAATCCCATCAAAAGCACCACCACAAACAAAAAGTATATTTTTGGTATCTACGGGTATCATCTTTTGGTCAGGGTGTTTACGTCCGCCCTGTGGTGGTACGTTAACAACGGCACCTTCCAGTAACTTTAGCAGTCCCTGCTGCACCCCTTCGCCCGATACATCGCGCGTTATGCTTGGGTTATCGCCTTTGCGGGCAATTTTATCTATTTCGTCTATAAACACAATACCTTTTTCGGCAGCTTCCACGTTATAGTCGGCCGCTTGTAGCAGGCGTGTCAGGATACTTTCGATATCCTCACCCACATAACCGGCTTCAGTAAGCACGGTGGCGTCAACAATGGTAAACGGTACATGCAGCATTCGGGCAATAGTACGAGCCAGCAGCGTTTTGCCTGTTCCGGTTTCGCCAACCAGGATAATGTTTGATTTTTCTATCTCCACATCATCTTTAGTAGTGCGCTGTTGCAGCCGTTTGTAATGGTTATATACAGCTACCGCTAAAAATTTTTTCGCTTCGTCCTGACCAATGATATATTGATCCAGAAACTTTTTAATTTCCACTGGTTTAAGTAGTGTGATGTCTTCAACATTGAACCCTCCTTTTTTCTTAAACTCTTCTTCCAGTATACCATGCGCCTGTTCAATACAACTGTCGCAGATATGACCTGAAACACCAGCTATTAATAGGTTGGTATCTTTCCTTACTCTTCCACAAAATGAACACTTATCCATAACGCCTCCTTGAAAATATAAAAACAACAATGCAGAACACCGCTCAATCCGGCATTCTGCATAGGTAGTTTATGTATGTAAAATCACTTTTTCTCTCTTATCAGTACTTCGTCTATCATACCGTATTCCTTCGCTTCGGTGGCAGTCATCCAGTAATCGCGATCCGAATCCTTCTCTACCTTCTTAAAGCTGTTTCCGGAATGTTCGGCAATGATGGTATATAACTCTTTTTTGAGTTTTAAAATTTCGCGTGCTGTAATTTCAATATCCGACGCCTGACCTTGAGCTCCGCCCATCGGTTGATGAATCATTACCCTTGAATGCTTCAGTGCCGAACGTTTACCTTTTGCCCCGGCCGTTAATAGCACAGCGCCCATAGAGGCGGCCATACCGGTACAAATAGTAGCAACATCCGAACCAATATATTGCATGGTATCGTAAATTCCCAGCCCTGCATGTACTGAGCCTCCAGGTGAATTAAAATAGATAGAAATATCTTTATGCGGATCTGCCGATTCGAGATACAACAATTGCGCCTGGATAATATTGGCCACGGTATCATCAATAGGCAATCCTAAAAATATAATACGATCCATCATTAAGCGCGAAAAAACATCCATAGAGGCCACGTTCATTTGTCGCTCCTCAATAATGGTAGGCGAAATATAACCGCTTGTGATAGCCGTATATTTATCATATGCCAGGCTATTGATGCCCACATGTTTCGTGGCATATTTTTGAAAGTCTTTTGGATCTATCATAACTTTTAATCTTTCTTTTTGTAAATATTATTGGAAAGCTAAAATTAACAAAAAAACCTGGATGGCACTACCCGCTTAGTTTTTTTCGAACAATTTATTAAATTCCTCGCGGTTTACCGTTTTTTCATCCAGCTTAACCGCTTCTTTAACAAATGCCATTACTTTTTCCTGCACCGCTGTTTCGGCCATGTTGCGACGTTGATCTTCCTGTTTCATCATATCCTTGGCATAACTTTCCAGATGCTCCTCGGGTATGTTAGACAGGCCATATTGCATAAATTGCATTTTTGCCGATTTTTTGGCTACCTCCAGCACATCATTTTCTTCTATTTTTATTTCGTTTGCCTTGATAATGTTGTTTTTGATCAACTGCCATTTTAAGTCTTCCATATATTTTGGCATGTCGTTATCGATGGTTTCGGCATTGATGTCTTCTTTGTCGTGATTAACCGTCAATATCCAACGCTTCAGGAAGGCCTCGGGTAAAGCAATTTCCGTTTTGCCCATTAGTTTCTCTTTGGCATCCATCAAAAATTTATACTCGCTTTCATAAGCCAGGGTTTTTTCTAAGTCTTCCTTAATCTTGGCCTTAAACTCCCCTTCGCTTGTAACTATGCCTTCTCCAAGTACCTGATCAAACAATTCCTGATTCATTTCGGCAGGCACATAATCGTTTATTTCTTTTATGGTAAATTTAAAGTCACCATCAATTTGCTCCGCCTCCTCGGCCGATACTTTTAGCATGTACGATACTTGCTGGGCATCGTTAAAAGTGCCCTTAGGATTTAATACTATCTCATCTCCCACTTTGGCGCCTACCAGTTTTGCTTTGGCCTCTTCGCTATTAATAGATACGGCTGAAACCACTACGTCCTCCGCCTGAATTCCTTCCTCAAGCGAATTACCCTCTTGATCTAACTGAACAAAATCGCCTTTTATCAAGGATTCCTCGGTGGCTTCTTCGGCTTTTTCGGAAGTAGCAAAGCGGCTGGTGGCCTGTTTAATTTGCTGTTCCAACATTTCGTCGGTAACCTCTATACTATAGTAAGGTAGTTTATCCCGTTTACTAAGCTTCACCTCAAACTCGGGTGCCAAAGCAATATCAAAGTTAAACTGAAAGTTATCTTGTGTTTCAAAATCAATGCTTTCCTGTGATTCGCTGGGTAGTGGTTCGCCCAAGATATCCAGTTCACTCTCGTGCAAGTATTTCGAAACCTCTTCAGAAACAATTTTATTTACCTGATCGGCCATCACCTGATTACCGTACATTTTTTTTATCATGCCGGCAGGAACTTTGCCGGGACGGAAGCCAGGCATATTGGCTTTTTTGCGGTAATCTTTTAGTACCTCATCAACACGGCTCTCGTAATCTTTTTTCTCTACAGTAAGCTTAATTACTGCATTTAAATCATCAATGTTTTCTTTTGAGATGTTCATCAGCTAGATATTAATAGTGAACTTTTTTTTATTTGCTCTCCGGCCAAAAGCGGCCTTTACTAACTCCTGTAATTTAAAAAAAACCGCCTACTACCGATATACATCGTAAGTGAGACGGTTTATTTTGTTTTTCTTGAATCGGTGCGGATGAAGGGACTCGAACCCCCACGCCTCTCGGCACTAGATCCTAAGTCTAGCGCGGCTACCAATTACGCCACATCCGCGTTATTTTTAAAAGCGCTGCAAAGATAAGTTCTTTTAATTGAATTTTGCAAACTTTATTTGAAAAAAAATATCACCGGGTCGAACAAAAAGGATAATAATTATATCGATTAAGGATAAAAATCCCCGTTTGGCATTGTGAGCGGTGCAATTCGGCTGACTCGCAATACGCAACTCTTCCTACAGCAACTTTTAGGTCTGATTATACTGATTTAAGCCAGTAATTCGGAGCCCATACAATATCAGCACCCAGAAAAAGAATAGCACCCCCTTTTGGTTTATGCCCAATTCTTGTTAATTTAAGGTTTAATCGTTTGAGCTATGCCATTCCCGGTTTAAACCTGGCCTTAGTAATGCTATGCACAGCAGTAACAGCTTAATAGCCATAAGATAACAGCTCATTTTTTAAAGTTTCGATAGGCGTAGAAATATTAGTCCTTTGCAAAAAACAGAACCCTCTTTATTTGTCCACGTTAAACACCCTGCGTTTCAATTCAAAATCATTACCCAAATAGAGACGGCGCACTTCCGGATCCTCGGCTAAATCTTCCGCCGTGCCGGCTTTTAATATATTTCCTTCGAATAACAAGTAAGCTCTATCGGTAATTGACAAAGTTTCGTGTACGTTATGGTCGGTAATCAGAATACCTATGTTTTTATATTTGAGTTTGGATACTATCTCCTGAATATCCTGCACGGCAATAGGATCAACACCGGCAAAAGGTTCGTCCAGAAGTATAAACTTGGGGTTGATGGCCAGGGCACGCGCAATTTCGCAACGGCGGCGCTCGCCACCAGATAATTGTATGCCCAAACTTTTACGGATATGCGTTAAGCCAAATTCGCTAAGCAACTCTTCGAGCCTTTCTTTCTGATATTCCTTGCTAAAGTTGGTCATCTCTAACACGGCTTTAATATTATCCTCAATGCTGAGCTTACGAAAAACGGAAGCCTCCTGCGCCAGATAACCGATTCCGCGCTGTGCTCTTTTGTAAACCGGTTCGCGGGTTATTTTTTTATCGTTCAAATATATTTCGCCCGCATTTGGCGTAACCAATCCCACCACCATATAAAAAGTAGTAGTTTTGCCCGCTCCATTGGGTCCAAGGAGTCCAACAATTTCGCCTTGTTCCACTTTTACCGATACCCCTTTTACAACGGTACGGTTTTTATATTTTTTTATTAGGTTATCGGTGTGCAACACCAAATTTTGTTCTGACATAATAATTTACAGTTTACGAACCTTCTCTCTAATATACCGCCACATCTGCTTTTATTTTTTTGCGTTCAATTCTCTTAGCAATAACAATGCCTATCTCGTATAGAAAAATTAATGGAACACACACCAATACCTGACTAATCATATCGGGAGGCGTAATTATGGCCGCCAGCAGCAAGCTTACCACGATTGAATGACGCCTGTACTTTTTTAAGGTATCTGAAGTAACCAACCCCACCTTAGCTAAAAAATATATGAGTATGGGCAATTCAAAAAGAATACCACCCGCCATAACAATGGAAGTAACGGTGCTTATGTATGAACCTAAGTTTAATATGTTTTCCACTTTATCGCTCACATGATAGGTAGCCAAAAAATGTACCGATAGCGGACAGATAATATAGTAGGCAAACAATATACCCACCGAAAAAAGGATAGAAGCAAAAAATATGGCGCCTCTTGAATGGTTAACCTCCTCCTGATACAAGGCCGGTTTTATAAAACGCCAGAACTCCCAGAAAATATACGGAAAAGCAACTACCAAACCCGCGATAAAAGAAACTTTAAGGTGCATGGTAAACTGACCTGCCATTAATATATTCTGAAATTTAATTACCTCCTGATTAATAGCCAGTGCGGGCAGGCTTAGCCGATCGGCTAATAAGGTAAGCATTCTGTTAGTAAAAAACTCCGGGCTGCTTGGGCCAAAAATAATGGTGTCGAAAACTATATTTTTAAACATAAAGGCAACAATCGCCACCACAAAAACCGATGCGAACGACCTTACCAGATGCCACCTTAACTCTTCGAGATGCTGCAAAAAAGTCATTTCCTCTTTATCCGATTTTGCCATACGCCCTGTTCTAGTATTATGAAATAACTGTTGTTTAAATTTCCGGACGAAGATAATACAGTAATTTTACAATGACAATAAACAAAACAGCTCCACAAACAACAATGCTGTATTTTATTAATATTATCCGGTCCTATTGAAATCTAATGTATGATGTGCTATATTGTATGCACATATCCTCACCCACAATGAAAAAATTATTACTTATACTAACGCTTGGCTTGTTTCTTTTTGATTCCTATGCTCAGGAGTTTAAGGCGGGAGCCATTGCCGGTGCGGCTTTTAGCCAGGTTGAAGGCGATACATATACCGGGTTTAACAGGATTGGATTGGCAGGTGGTTTGTATGTAAGTCGCTCCTTCTCCGAACTATGGGAGGGTCAGCTCGAAATTGTATACAAACAAAAAGGAAGCCGTCACACCCCCAACGAATCCAAAGGCGATTATTCGCTGTACAAATTAAACCTCAATTATATTGAAGTTCCGCTTTTAGTAAAACTAAAAGTCAACGAAATTAGCTTTGAGGCAGGAGCGGCTTTCGGGACGCTTATCCATTCATCAGAGGAAGATGAAAACGGAACAATAACTTCCATCTACCCTTTTGAAGACCATGAACTATCCGGTATTGTGGGAGTTAGTTATAAATTTCGCCCGCGCATGCTGGTTAATTTGCGATGGAGTGCTGCTTTAACCCGTGCCCGAAAAGCCTATGGTGGTGCCTTTGACCATCAAAAACCAGTGAAATGGTTAGGTGGGAAATTCGGTCAATACAATCACTGTTTCAGCCTATCGCTTTATTATGAATTTGAAGGTTTTATGGGAAATTAGTACATGTGATAAAAACCTATTGCCCTTTTTTAAAAACAACGCATTAATCGCAGGCATAAGCCAGTGTAGCCACATAAATGGTAATTCCTTCGATGGCCGCCAAATTACCGGCACAAGCTTCGATGGTGGCTCCCGTGGTAAGTACGTCATCCACCAATAGCACTTTTTTATTTTTAAATATACCGGTATCCCGAATATCAAAGCTTTGGGCTATATTTTCCCAACGGCTATAGCGCCCTTTATTGGTTTGGCTGGTGGTATGCAATTTTTTATACAAATTATCCACCATCACCTTCCCGGGCAGGTGCTCAGCCAAGCCTTTTGCAATCCATTCGCTTTGGTTGTATCCGCGCTTGCTCTTTTTTTTAGGATGCAAAGGCACCGGCACCAAAAAATCAATCTGACCGAAATAATTTATGTCGCTCAGCTCTTTTGCATACAACTTTCCCAACTCGTACCCCAGTTCCTTCCGGTTGCCATATTTTAGAGCGTGCAATATCTCTTTTACGTGACTTCCACTGGTGTAAAGTAAAAACGAAACTACTTTCTCAATATCCACCCTTCCCCAAAAAAGCTTGTTCAAAGGGTTATCATCCGCCAAATGAAAATAGGAACGCGGTAGGTTTTTTGTGCAGCGCATACATACATGCTGTTCGTGCCGATATAATGCAAAATTGCATACAATGCAGGTACGAGGGAAAAACAGCTTGAAAAAATCGTGGTAGTAACTGTTCATAACAGACAGACAAACATTTAAATAAATAAGGTAACTAAAAAAATATATTTGTACAATAGATTCTGCAGTAACTAACTATTTATAATGTTTTTAAATAGGTTATATAGTGTAAAATAATTTAATAAAAGATATAACTTTAAGGATTGATTAAACTACTGAGTGTAAAATGCTTTAATGTATTTGAAAGATGATGGAACGCAGAGATTTTTTAAGGACAGGGATTGGGTTAGGTTTGTTAACCGGAGCCGGAAGCTGGTTTGGGGGCTTGGATTCCCTAATGGCCGAAAACACCAAATCAAAAACGGATTTGGTGGCTGTTAGAGGTGGTGAGCCTGAGCTAATGTTTGATAAAGCCATGGAGGCTTTAGGCGGTATGGGAAAATTTGTGGCTAAAGGCCAGTCGGTACTGGTAAAACCCAATATTGGTTGGGATGCTGCTCCGGATAGAGCGGCCAATACCAATCCGCTATTGGTAGGCCATATTGTAAAACGCTGTTTAGAAGCCGGAGCTTCGGTTGTAAACGTGTTCGACAATACTTGCAACAAGTGGGATCGCTGCTACAGTAACAGCCAAATAGAAAAACACGTTAAAAATGCAGGTGGCAAAATGGTTCCCGGTAATACCGAGAGCTATTATAAAGAGGTGAATATTGCCAATGGCAAAAGCCTTAAGAGCACAAAAGTGCACCATTTAATACAAAGTTCTGATGTGTTTATCAATGTACCCGTGCTCAAACATCACGCATCCACCAAACTGTCGTTGGGCATGAAAAACCTGATGGGTATAGTTTGGGATCGCAAGTTTTTTCATAGCAACAACTTGCACCAATGTATTGCCGACATCGTATTACATCGCAAGCCCGACCTTACCATTATTGATGGCTATAACATGATGACAAAAAACGGTCCTCGCGGAGTATCTACAGCCGATGTGGTCAACTTAAAAGCACTGATTGCCTCAACCGATATTGTAGCCACCGATGCTGCCGCCGCAAAAATGTTTGGTATTGAACCCGAAGAGGTAGGTCACATAAATATGGCCCATGCCATGGGCATCGGTAATAAAAATTTGAGCGAACTAAATATACACCGTATTAAAATATAATTAGAATGCCTTATTCTAAACTAAAAAAAACAAGGGTGCTTGCAGCGCTCTTGTTTTTTTCGCTTACGCTATTTTCGTTTATCGATATTTATGAATTGTTGCCCGAACCGGTAACATCTAACATACTATTTCTGCAGTTTGTTCCGTCACTCATAAAGTTTACACAAGTGGTTTCCTTCGCCACAATTGGTTTTATTATAGTTATCCTGTTAACGGTTTTGCTGGGTCGTATTTATTGCTCGGCCATATGCCCTCTCGGAATACTGCAAGATATGTTTACTCATATAGCCCGTAAAAGAAGCAAGAAGAGGCTATTCTTAAAATTCAAAAAGCCCTATCCTCATGTACGATACAGCCTGCTTGCTCTTGCTCTAATAAGCTTTTTGGCCGGCACTTCGCTCCTTGTTAATCTTTTAGATCCGTACAGTAATGCAGGCCGTATATTCACCTATAACATAAAACCAGGTGTTGTGTGGATTAATAATGGCATTGCAGGTCTGCTTCAGGGGCAAAAAATTTATACGCTTCATTTAATAGAATTGGCAAGCACGCCTTGGGCAATAACGCTTTACACGGTGTTATTTTTTGTGGGGATAGCCTATCTTTCGTACAAACGCGGCCGCCTTTTTTGCAACTTGATTTGCCCGGTAGGCACTTTATTGGGAATCATCTCTAAAAAGGCGATGTTTAAAGTTCAGATATCAAGCGATAAATGCACCAAGTGCTGCAATTGCGTTAGTGTGTGCAAGAGCGAGTGCATCGATTTAAAAACCCATCAAATTGATTATTCGCGTTGTGTGGCCTGTTACGATTGCCTGCCCGTTTGTAACGACGATGCTATTCGCTATGCCTTAGCCCAATCTAACAACAACAAAACGGAACCTCCTACGAGCGAAAAAAAACTGAACAGGAGAGGAGCCATCGCTACTATGCTAACCATAACAGCGAGTTCAACTATTTTGGCTCAGCATGGACAAGGTCACGGTCAGGGCTATGGCAGAAGGCGTGGCGGCTTTGGAAATCGTCCACCCTTTAAACTTGCACTGCGAGAACATCCGGTAACACCGCCGGGGTCCAAAAGTCTGGAACGCTTTAACAACCTGTGTACTGCTTGTGGCCTTTGTGTTTCGGCCTGCCCTACCCATGTGTTGCAGCCCGCACTAACGGAGTATGGATTGATTGGTTTTATGCAGCCCCATATGGACTATGCCCATGCAGGATTTTGTAATTTTGATTGTACACGATGTAGCGATATATGTCCCACCGGAGCCATCATGCCACTACCTATAGAAGAAAAAAAGCTTACCCAACTGGGCAAAGCGGTATTTGTAAAAAGAAACTGTGTGGTGCATCGGGATGGAACCGATTGTGGTGCGTGCTCAGAACACTGCCCCACCAAAGCGGTAGTTATGGTTCCTTATCGCAACGGACTGGTTATACCCGAGGTAAATCAGGATTTGTGTATCGGTTGCGGTGCCTGTGAATACCCTTGCCCCGTGGATTATCCGCACAAAGCCATTTATATTGAAAGTAACCCGGTACACCTAATGGCACAAAAGCCGCCAGAAGTGCAAAGTGAGCACCGCGCGCTGGAAGAGGATTTCCCGTTCTAAAAGTTTTGCATCGCAGTCCATTCGAAATAACAGGAGCAGTCCTTCCTCACTCTTATTAATGGTGAATCCCCCCTGCAGCAGGCTTTGCGTGCTTTGGGAATAAGGAGCATGAATACCTTTAAAAAAACCAGACTTATTAGCGGCAGCTATCGTGAATTTCCTTTTGAAGTACAATCCACCGATCCTTTAACTCTGCGCTTATATTTTTGGTGTGACGGTGCAGTTTTTTAAGTTGAAATGAAAAGTAGATACTGAACAGGCCACTAAATAAAAGCATAAATCCTATCCAAAATGTAACCGTCATTCCTGCCAATAAAGGATTCACCAATAGGATAATGGAAAATAGTGCTCCCAGGATACCCAGAACCAATAACCATCCCCACTGGCGACTGCCATGCCTTTTAACATCCATAGCAAAGCTGATGGACGAAATAGAGCGGAACAATATGGTAAAACCTATATAAAACGCCAACACGGTCATGGAGGCGCCGGGATCGGCTAAAAGTAAAAAACCCAAAATAAAAGTTATTATACCAAAGGCCAGGTACCACCCCCAGTTCTCCATATTGTTTTTATTTGCAACAGAAAATATGATTTCCGAGATACCAGAAAGCAAAAAGCTAAAGCTGAATACCATAGCAAGTACGGCGTACGAACCCAAGGGCCATGTAAAGGCCACAATGCCCAACCCTACAAAAAAAAGCCCAACCAAAAGAGGGACATACCAAAGTTTTACTGCTTCAAAAAATGGTTTGAAAAAAAATTTAGCCATATACATTAAATTAGTTAAAAAACGTGGTTAAAACTCCTTATGTTAATTGGTGAAGCCTGAACTTAAGTAAAATTATTCAATCTGCCAAACGATACACCGTCCAACACAATACACTTTAACTTACACCAATGCCTTTTTAACGCCTCTATTGATAAAATCGTTGAGCGGCTTCAGGACTGTGAATATATCTATGATCTTTTTGTCGATGTTTTTTGCCCTTATTTGTTCATCGCTAAGTGGGGTGATGGCGGCGTAGGATTTGTATCTGATGAGTTCGATATTGGCATCGTTTTTATCGAAGCCTTTAGGTGCCGTTTTTAGTTTCTCACCATGTATCTCGTTAAAAATCGATTTAAACTTCTTATTATCGATAATCTGCCTGTACTCATCGGCATTTTTGATGATATGTTCGCGAACCGACCTTAATATTTGCGGCTCAGGATTATAAAGACCACCGCCAACAAAACTATTATCCGGTTCCATATGAAAGTAATATCCTGCATACGGACTTTTTCGACCGCCATGGGCAATGTAGGCCCCAAAATTATTTTTATACGGCTGTTTGTTCTTAGCAAACCTCACATCCCTAAAAATACGAAAAGTACAATCCTTGGCATCCGGGTGTCCTATACTCCGGTCGATGCCGTGCAAGGTGGCAATCAGTTGATCGATATACTGCTCAAAGGCCTCTTTTGCCGATTGGTATTTTGGCTTATTGTTGTTAAACCAATCCCGGTTGTTGTTTACGCTGAGCTCAACCAAAAAATCAAATATCTCCTTGGGTATCATATAAAATGTTTTAAAAGTAACTACCCTAATTTAAAACGAAATGGTTGGAATTACAACAATGCCCCAAAAAAAGCTCCGGCGAAAACAATTTAAACAATGCCCGGCGAAGCAAATAATTGCTACTGATTGAGCCTTAAATTATTTCATGAGCTTTCTTTTTTCTTTGCCCGATTTTAAACCGGCAGATTGCGCATTTTCATATCCGGCAGCCCAGTCAAAATAGCGAAGCTTGCCCCTATAAAATCCGCTAACTTTTTCACCTTTGTCATTTATACAATCTATCGTGATAGTATATACGTCGCCATTTTTAGCAATGTTGACTTTACCACCTACAATGTCGATCCAAATTTCACCCTCTTCAGCCTCGGAATATTCTTTTTCGCTGTCCAAGCTTATGGAATAATCTGCATAATTAAACGTTCCTATTGGGTTAGGTTCAGCCTCGGAGAAATTATAATCGCCATCATCAAATTTTTCCCCGGTTGATGAAAATAATTCAAAAAAAATGAAATGTCCTTTACCAACCAAATCCCACTCATTATATTCATCTTTTTGCAATGAGAATCCATTGGAATAAAGAGCCAAATCAGTGTTGTAACCATCATACCCACCGTAGCCATCATCAGTTCCATAATTATCGATTATTCCGGCTGATAAATCATACTCCTTATCGCCAACTTTAAAATAATTTTTGCTTGTTACTTTGTTGTCATCATCGCTACAACTTACGAGCAGGATACTCATCATAACTAAGCCCAATGCCAATTTAATCATGTTCTTTATCTCACTTAAAATTTTATTAGTTATTTGTTTGGATTTTTATGCTGGCAAATACCAGCACAACACAAACTCTGAAACACAAGGACAATGTTAAGGCTACAAATTTTAATAATTTACTTAATTTAGGCACATGAAAAAATCAGTTATCGTAGTAGCCGGTGGCAGCGGCTCGCGCATGCAAAGCGATTTGCCCAAGCAATTTATTAAATGGTGCGGAAAACCCATCCTGATGCACACCATTCAACAGTTGGTGGAATTCGACAGGCACATGGAAATCATCCTGGTATTACCCAAAAACCAGGTGGAGCTGTGGGATGAGCTGTGCGAAGCATATAATTTTACCGTGGAACACACATTGACTTATGGTGGGGCTACCCGTTTTGAGAGCGTGAAAAATGGCTTGGAGAAAGTTTCAGAGGACTGCCTGGTGGGTGTTCACGACGGGGTGCGTCCTCTGGTTTCGGCGCAGACACTGAAAAACTGTTTTGATACGGCGGCAAAGTACGGCAGCGCCATTCCGGTTATCGATGCCATTGAATCGATCCGTGAGCTAGGCGATTTTGGCAGCAGGGCAGTGGCGCGGGCCAACTACAAAATGGTGCAGACGCCGCAAGTGTTTTTTTCATCAAAGTTAAAAGAGGCCTACCACCAGACCTATCGCGATTTTTTTACCGATGATGCCAGCGTGTACGAAGCCGCCGGAAATACCGTAAGCCTTGCGAAGGGAAACCGCGAAAATATAAAAATAACCACCCCAATGGATTTATTGGTGGGTGAAGCACTTAAACACCCCTCCTTACCTTCGCGAAGGGAATAAAAAAAGACCCTACAAAGCCTCCCCCTTTTCGGAAAATAGAAGGGGGCTTATAATTTTTGAAAAACCCTTTATCAAAGCCCAAATCAACACCAAAGTAAATATAATGATGGCACCTGATGGCAAGTTATAGTAATAAGAACCTACTAAACCTACCATGATACCCACAAAACCAAATCCGATAGAATAAAATATCATGGCTTTAAAATCGTGGGTAAAAATACCGGCTATCGATTGAGGGATGGTGAATAGCGACAACACCAATATAATACCGGCAATGCGGATACTAAAAACTATGGTGAGCGCCACCACAACGGTTACAGCGTATTTGATCAGCTGGGTTTTTAGTCCTGTGGTTTGGGCAAATTCCGGATCAAATGCCGTATAAAGCACCGGGCGGTAAAACAAAGTAATACAAATACTTACAATGATGGCTAATACCAACATATAACTAAGATCGGCGTGGGTAACGGTAAGAATATTACCAAATAAAAAACTCATCAGGTTGGGTGCGTAACCCGGCGTTAAAAACACAAAAATGATACCTATAGCCATGCCCAGCGACCAAAGGATGGCTATGGCACTATCTTCGCGCACATTGGCTTTACTGGTGGCCCACTCTATGCCCAGGGCAGATAATACGGCAAAAACGGCCGCACCCAAAAATGGATTCAAACCCAAAAAAAAGGCCATACCAATACCGCCGAAGGATGCGTGGGTGATACCGCCGCTGATAAAAACTATTTTACGCGATACAATGTAAGTACCGGCTATTCCCGCCAAAATACTGGTAAGGAAACCTGCCGCAATGGCATTGATAAAAAAGGAATATTGAAATATGCTCAGTAAGTCGTGCATGGCATCTGTATTAATGATTGTGTAAAACCCTGTGAGGCACATGGCCATGCGCAATCAACTCGATGGGACAATGATAAGTCTTTAGCATTTCCTCCGAGATTTTATTTGTTTTGTGATAGTGCAAAGTCTCGTTAACGCAGGCGATGGTTTTAATAAATGCCGATATAATCCCCACATCGTGCGACACCAATAGTATGGCCATTTTTTTATTCAGCTCTTTAAGCAAGTCGTACAGTTCTGTCTCAAACTGCTTGTCCACAAAGTTATTGGGCTCATCCAATATCAATACCTTCGGGCTGTTAATGATGGCTCTGCAAAGATACACACGTTGCATTTGTCCGCCGGACAAGGCTCCGATGGCACTGTTGGCATAGTTATCTAACTTAACAAAACTTAATAGCTGCCGTGCCTGTTCCTTTTCACTGCTTGTGTAAGATTTTATCATTCCCTTTTTACCCATCAGACCGGATAAAACTACATCGATAACTTTTATGGGGAAGGACTTATCGTTGTTGTTTAATTGGGGCAGATAGCCCAAATTAACCTTTGTATAATCCTGTTGGTTATAGTATTCGATAGTGCCCGAAAAAGGTTGCAGCAAGCCCAGTATAACTTTCAACAGCGTTGACTTGCCACCACCGTTAGGGCCTATAATACCAATAAAATCGTTCGGATAAACATCCAGGCTCACCTGTTTCAACACCGCTTTATTAGGCGTGTAGCCGGCATAAACATCGGATAATTTAATAATGGGTTCCATGGCTTAGCGTAGTGCTTTCTCTAATTTTAGCAATGTTTGCCTCATCTCGTTTTCCCAGTCTACGCTCAGCGGGTTGACCTGCACCGTAGGTATATTTAATTCTGCTGCCAATATTTCAGCATTTCTTTTATCAAACTCTTCTTGTATAAAAATGGCTTTGATGTTTTGCTCCCTTGCTTTGTCAATCAGTTTACGCAGCCATTGAGCGCTGGGTTCGTTACCTTTATGTTCAATAGATATCTGTTCCAAACCATAATCCCGAGCCAGGTAGGTATAGGCAGGGTGAAATATGTAAAAACTCTTATTGGTTAATGATTCACATTTAGTTTTAAATTCATTATCCAATGTCTTTACTTTTTGCTCTATTGCCGTACTACGTTTTAATATTTCCTCTCTTTTTTCGGGAAAAATGCTGAGCAATGCCTGCCGGGTATTTGCTAGTACCGTGAGCATGCTTTTAGGCGAAGTCCAAACATGCGGATCAATGCCTCCCTTATGAACATGGTCGCCATGCACATAGTCTTCGCCATTGATGTAGGAAATACCTATTGACGTATCTACAATTTTTAAATCGGGATTTATTTCTGCGATACGCTCTGTCCATGCTTGCTCAAAACCAATATGTCCAATGCGCAAATATACTTCCGACTCGCCAAGCTCTTTCATTTGTACAGGACTTGGCGCATAAGTGGCCGGACTACTCCCTTTGGGAATCAGCACATTAACAGCTACATCCTCACCCAATAGTTGTTGCACCAGGTATTTTTGAGGCTGAATACTTACTGAAATAGATGTTGAGCCTGATGGCTGAGGTTTGCAACTGCCTATGGCAATTGCTGCTATACCGAATAAAACAGCGGCAATTTTTTTCTTCATAGTTTTTATTTTATTTCCGTTCAATTCCATTGCACACATCGCAAGTTCCGTTAACAATAAGTTTACTGCTTTGTTGCCTGAAGCCCTCAGGTAAATCATATTTTTTTATACTATACTGAGGCATACAAACCACCTTATTGCAAATATTACAATAGAAATGAAGGTGCTCCGATGTGTGGTTTGCATCCACATGTATCCTGTTTAAACTATAGGTTGTAAGCGAGTCATTTACCTCAATTTTATGAATAATGTTATGCTTAACGAAGAACCTGAGGTTTCGATATAAAGTGACCCTGTCGGGTATCTCCCTCAACCTGTCTTCAATTTCTTTTTGGTTTATGGGGTGCCTTGCACCAATAAAAACATCCAATAACTGAAGCCTGTTTTGGGTAATCCGAATTCCTTTTTCCCTTAGCATTTTAGATACCCTTTGCACCTCTGCAGAGTAGCTATGGGGCTCGCAAAAGACTTTTGGCGGTACGCTGTCAACTGCTTTCATCTTAAACCGTTTTTCGTAACAATGTTCAACCCATTGCACTAAAACCAAATAATTGAACAAATATTTAGCTCAGTAATTATCGGGCAAATATAATACTAATTTACTAATTGCAACATGGTTGCATTAAATAAAATTAAACCCATAATTGTAATATGTGATATATGAATATTAACTAAAATTTTTTTGCCCTACCGAAGTTTTGCTTCAAATATAAAATAATAGATGATGAAAGATATCCTTTGCCCAGTATCTCCAGAACGATTTAGTGATAACATACCTCGACTAATTGGCTTGTTTGTTGTTGTCCTACTCATTAGCTATGTAATTACCCATATGTGGTTCATTCCTGCATTTTTGTTACTCGATTTTTACATGCGGGGATTTGGCAAGAGCAAATACAGTCTGCTATTAAAATTGGCACTTACCGCCAACAATCAACTCCGGCTTAAAGGTGAACTTATAGACAAAGCACCCAAAATTTTTGCTGCCCGACTGGGTTTTGTTTTTACTTTTTTGATTTTAGCACTTCACTTATTTGGCTTTACTCTTGTATCCAACAGCCTGGCCATAGTGCTAGTAGTTTTTGCCGCTTTGGAATGTGTGGCTAACTTTTGTGTGGGCTGCGTGGTATTCACCTACTTTGTTAAGCCTTATGTACGGGGGTAATATTTTACCTCCCCCGCGCCCAAGCTACAGCTACCATTGCACCGCAAAAGACGTGTACATGCATAAGTAGCCAATACAAAATTTGGTTTGATACAACATCGTTTGCTAAGTTACTTTACACTTTGCTATACGCCGGCACTTGAACCACCTTATTGCTAATGCTATTATTCGCATTAAATCGAGCACGAACATTTAGGAAGCACTTCTAATAATTAGATAGTGCATTCCGTAAGGAGTCGAAACGTGAATCATAATCCAATGCCGATAGTTTAATTATCTCTTTGGCTTCTTCGGCGTCGTAGATATGCGTTATTTCGCAATCGGCATCAAAACCGGGCATGTCTTTATAGGTTAAAAAGTAGTGCTTTAGTCTGTTTATAACCAATTGGGGCAGCTCAGAAATATCTTTCATATTGCCATACACAATGTCG